>CAZGVM010000026.1:1613-13776 GCA_964528855.1 uncultured Desulfomonile sp.
GGTGGCGGACGCCGGTTACATGTATGTGGCCAAGATGAGCGGCCTTGCTCCCGTTTATGACCTCTTCACTCCGGATACAGGAGAAATGGCTTTTCTGGCGGACGAGAACGCCCCTCATCCATTTTACACTCGCGGTTTCCTTCTGCAGGACGAAGCCTCGACTCCTGAACTCATAAAAAGAGCTTATGAGAATCAGAACGCTGCAAAGTATCTTCTGGTGAAAGGCCGAACAGACCTGGTTGCCGATGAAAATGGAATTATCAATGAAATTTCGGAGCCATGCGTGGAGAACATGGAACCGATAGGCGGCACGGGTGATAGTCTAACCGGTTTGGTCAGCAGCCTCATCGCTGCCGGCATGCAGATAGACAAAGCCGCATCGGTAGCGGCCATAACCAACAGGCGCATGGGATTACTCGCCAACCCGACTCCAGCGGGCTCAATATCAGATTTGCTGGAATACCTGCCGGAGGCTTTGGAGAAAACCCTGAAAGAGCATGGCTGATTTCGGTCTCAGTCGCTGAAAAAAGTCTTATTTAAATCGTTCGTCTGCCAGGATCAGTTTCTCAATATCGGTTACTATCCTCTCCACCCAATGAGGTGGAAAGGTTGATACGAGAAAACTCATGTCGTAATGGCGAAGTCCCCATTTCCATACCATACAATCGGCGACAAGTTCCGTATACTCCTTGAACCTTGCCCTGTCTCCACGAGAAACCGGCCATTCCTCTTCAGGAGGTATTTCAGCCACAATATGGCCCAACTCTCTCAACAAGGCCCCCAGAAATCTGTTTTCGTCCCACTCACCACATTCCTCACAAATGAAAATGGTATAGTTGCGGGTTTCCAAAGGGCCACCGGATCTGGTTTTAATACCAAAAGGAAGTTTTGGATCAACGACTATCTCCATGGAAATTTTGCGCCCTTCCGAGAGAAAAAGTTCCAGTTCATCATCCGGCAGCAGTTTCATGGCAGTAACAAGTCTTGAACAGATTTCCCGTGATGATTGAGATTTAGCCGATGATTCTTTCGCTATGAGCCGAGAATTGACGAATTTTTCTATCAACTCCGGTTGATGATGCATCTTTAATACCTTTTATCTGGAATTACCAAAGATGGGTGAAAGGAATTTCTCTTCCAGGCGCGCTTCGTTCAACTCGTTGTTGTGGCGAAACTCCCCACTTTTTCATCAATTCCTGAATTTCCTTGTTGGTCGGATCTATGGATGCCGCTTTCTGCAGAGAGTTTACGGCTTCCTGATTCTGATTAAGCTCCCAAAGAACTTCAGCGAAATTCCGGTACATTTCAGGAGCGAGCGCCCCTGCCAATGCTATTGATTTTTCTGCATGTTTCTTGGCAAGAGCGGGATTTTTGAACTTTTCATCTTTGGAAGTTGCATAAAGCAATGCCAATGCGGCATAACCGGGGGCTGATTTCTTGTCCAGTTCGATCGCCTTCTCAAAATCGCTCTTTGCCAACTCGTACTCGCCGAGCTTGAGGTAAGCCGTGCCTCTGTCCTTGAACAGGATTGGGGAGTCAGGGTTAAGCTCTATCACCTTGTTGAATTCCTCAACAGCCTTGTCGTGGCGTCCTAAACCGCTGAGAGCCTGGCCCCGGTTATGATAAGCAGAGGAATAGCTGGAATTTTTTTCTATGGATTTGTTGAAGTCTTCTGTGGCCTTGTCGAACTGCTTCATCCTCATATAGGCCACGCCGCGGTTATTGAAGAACATAGAATTGGATGAGTCTATTTTTATAGCCTTGTCAAAGTCCTCGATGGCTTTTTCGTACTCACCGGAATTGTTTAGGGCGAATCCCCGGTTGTTAAAATACCGGGCTTCATTGGGATTCAGGAGAATGGCTTTGTCAAAGTCCTTTATGGCCTTATCGAACTCGTTTTTCCCATTGAACGAAAAGCCTCGAGTGTTATAGGCCTCAGATGATGTGGGTTCAAGCCGAACGGCGTTGTTCAGGGCTTCAATGCCTTTTTCATATTCATTTAAAGCATTATATGCGAATCCCAGCCGGGTGTAAGCCGCAGAATAAGCCGGGTCGAGTTTAACGGCCTGTAACAGGTCGCGAATCGCTGACTTGGGGTCGCCTCGCCTCAGGTAAAGTTCCCCTCTTTTGGCCCAGGCGTGTGAGGATTGAGGCGCGAGTTTCAGCGCCTCGTTGTACTTGGTCAAAGCCTCATCAAGAGCGCCGCTCTCTTCTGAATCCACTCCACTTCTGTAAACCTCAGTGAAATTCTGGGAAAACACTACACACGGAGACAGGCAAATAGCCAAAAAAATGATAGCAGAAAACGTTTTACAAACGCTCATAAGAAATTCTTCTCCTCTGACTCGAGAGCGTAATATACTGTATGAGAGGTAACTGACCTTGACAAACTCAAATCCTATCTATAACCGTTTTAAATGTGTCTGGCAAGCCGGCGGCGCCAATTGCCGGGGGTGTAGCCGCAGGAGGTCCCCTTGGATTTATTAACAGCGATGAAGACTCGTTCGAGCGTCCGGAGTTTTCTGGATGAGCCAATACAGCGCAATATGATCGAAGCGGTCATAAAGACAGCGTCACGAGCCCCGTCGGCTCTCAACCTGCAGCCATGGGAACTGCACGTAGTGATAGGGTCGGAACGAAAGAGGCTCTCAAAAAAACTGCTTAGGTCTTACAAAGAACGTGGCATCACCTGTGGACCCGGGACATCAAAACCGTTGCCCGAAAAATTCATCAGCCGCGCTCGCAAATGCGCTGATGACATGGCTCCGCTCATAAAAAGAATGGGACATGAATTCAAGACATTTGTGAACGAAGGCAGCCTGGATTTTTACGGCGCCCCGTGTGTGGTGTTCATTTTTCTGGATGAAAGTTTCCCACCGGAGCGAATGTTGGACGCAGGATCCTTTATCGCCCATTTTGTCCTCGTCTCGCACGCCATGGGATTGGGCTCATGCCCCATTGGCCTGACAAGCTCCTATTCAGATGAGATAAGGGACTTCCTGAATGTGCCGGATTCCAAAAAACTGGTGATGTCGGTAGCCGTAGGCAAGCCTGACTTGACCCAGGCTATTAATGAGTTTAGAACCGAGCGCGCTGACCCTGATGAATTTGTGAGATGGATCGATTGAGCCGTTTCATGACTCTGGTGTTGCCTCTGTTTTTGCCTTTGCTAAAAACCGGATATCGATTAAAGTCCAGATCAGGCTCGCTGATCATTCGGCCGCACTGATTAAGAATGTGAGGTTCCATGGCTTACGACAATTCTGAACAAGTTATTTCCGTGCCTCTGTTAGACCTTAAAGCCCAATATCAATCAATCAGAAACGAAGTCCTGGCTAAAGTGGAAAACGTTCTTGAAACTCAGTATTTCATACTGGGACCGGAAGTTGAGGCTCTGGAGAGCGAGATTGCCCAATATTGCGGCGCCAAATACGCCATAGGAGTTTCATCCGGCACCGACGCCCTGCTTGCCTCGCTCATGGCATTTAATGTCAGAGAAGGGGACGAGGTAATCACAACACCCTTCACATTTTTCGCAACGGTGGGGAGTATATTGAGGCTTGGCGCAACTCCCGTTTTTGTGGATATAGAGAAAGACACTTATAATATAGACACGAAGAAACTGGCTAGAGCTTTTTCAGCAAAGACCAGCGCAATCATACCTGTCCACCTGTTTGGTCAGTCTGTAGACATGAATCCTGTGCTGGAGATGGCCAAAAGAAATGGAACGCCTGTCATAGAAGACGCTGCTCAGGCCATCGGCAGCGAATACATGGGCTCCCGGATAGGTAGTCTTGGAAATGTTGGATGTTTTTCATTCTTTCCATCAAAAAACCTTGGCGGATTTGGCGATGGTGGAATGATAACCACTAATGACAGCAATCTGGCTCGGTTGATCAAACAGATAAGAAATCAGGGGTCAGCTACAAAATATTTTCACGATGTCTTAGGCGCTAATTTCAGACTGGATGCTCTTCAGGCCGCCGTTCTCAGAGTCAAGCTCAAACATTTGGATTCATGGACATCAAGACGCAGGTCCAACGCCGAGTATTATACCAGGCGTCTTGTCGAAACCGGAGTGGCCCCAAAATATGTGATACCACCGGAAATTGTGTTTGAACGTCATGTTTTCAATCAGTATGTTATTCGGGCCAAGAATCGGGATTCATTGAAAAATTTTCTTCAGGACAACAGGATAGTCACTGAAATCTATTATCCGAAGCCTATGCACCTTCAGGAATGCCTGGGCTCCCACAAAAAGGACTTTGGAGCTTTTCCGGTCAGTGAACAGGCCGCAGGAGAAGTTCTGGCCCTTCCCATTTACCCCGAACTGACTCTCGACCAGAAAGAGCATGTGATAAAGACCATTCAGGAGTTTTATCAAGGCTGAGTGATTGATGAAGAAATGCCTTTTCAAGGCGCTCTGGTGTTCAAATCGAGGGCTGGAGAACGGAGGTCTGTGAGTTTTTTATCGCCTAAAATTCCATCTCCATAGAATCTGTTAGAACACCTTTATCGAGGTATAGTCTGCGTTTTGATCGTTGAGCCGCCCTAGGGTCATGAGTGACCATGATTATGGTTTTTTCAAATGATTCATTTAATTGCTGAAGCAGGTCCATTACCTCTGTCGCCGATTTTTTGTCGAGATCTCCCGTAGGTTCGTCAGCCACCACTATTATCGGGTCCGTCACAATTGCACGGGCAATGGCTACTCTTTGTTGCTGGCCACCGGACAATTGAGAAGGAAAATGATCCATTCGGTTGGCCAGTCCGACGGCCTCCAGCGCAGACTCGGCGTGTTGTTTCCGTTCAGTTCTGCTCAAAGATGTCAGTAGCAGCGGTAATTGAACATTTTCCAGAGCATTGAGAACGGGAATGAGGTTATAGAACTGGAAAATGAAGCCGACATGAGTAGAGCGCCATTTACTCAATTGAGATTCATTAAGTTGCGATATGTCAACACCCCCGACCTCGAGCGACCCTGAGTCCGCATTATCTATTCCGGCTATCAGGTTGAGCAGGGTAGTCTTGCCGGAACCCGACGGACCCATTAGTGACAGGAACTCTCCTGTTTCCACTTCGATGGAGATATCTCTAAGAACAGGGATGCTTTGGGAACCACGTTTATAGGATTTTGACAGATTCCGTATTGAGACGATGGGTATTTTGTCGAGGTTCATCAATCTCTGAGCCTGACCCTGGAGCCATCACTTATCTGATCACTTAACCTTGATATCACGATGTCTCCTTCCTTTAGGCCGGACAATATTTCAGCCGTGTCATTCCATTGCCTGCCCAGTTTCACCGATGTTTTCCTGGCTACATCATTGAGTATCTGAAAAACTATGTCTTCTCCGGATTCCCGACGCACTGCCGAAAGCGGAACCCCCAAAAATGGGGCATCTTCTGTTTCAGAAAGCGGTCTGGAAAGGAATGCGACTTTAGAACTCATTTCAGGCAACACCTTTTCATCCAGCTTGTCGAACTTGACTTTGGTCAAGACAGTAGCCTTAGACCGGTCCGCAGTCGGAACTATCATGTGAACGCGGCCGGAGAACCTGTCATTAGGGAATGCATCCAGTCTTATTTCGGCCGGTCCTCCCAACTTTACCTTTTCCAGACTGGATTCGGAGACGTCAACTTCCACCATCAACGATCGCATGTCCGCCATACTCACAACCGAGGCTTTAGCATTTAGAGAGGCTCCCATCGGGGCCACAACCTCGCCTTCCTCCGCGCTTTTGGTCAACACTACTCCGTCAAATGGCGCCAGTATGTACGATTGTTCCAGATTTACTTCCGCCACTTTTACTGACGCTTCACTTTTTTCAACGCTGAATTTGGCCGAAGTCTCTGCCGCCAAAGCTTTTTTGTACCGCGCTTCGGCAGAATCCACGGCCTGGATTGATACCGAGCCTGACTGTTTTAGGGAACTTTGGCGATTGTAGTTAAGTGTAGCGTCATCGAGTTCAGCCACTGCGTTTTTTAAATTTGCCGTTGAGACTCTGATGTTGGCTTTGGCTTCGTCCAGAGTAGCCTTAAGATCCCGATTCTCCAGTTGCGCTATGATATCTCCCTGTTTTACTTTTTTCCCTTCTTCCACATGAAGTTTTTCCAGCCGACCTGTTGCCTTCGATGAGACTGCCGCCTTGCGTTGAGCCACCACATAACCACTTGCGTTAAGTATGGTTAGCGCTTTTGACGGAAAAGTCCTGGTAATTTTTACAGTATGAACTTCTACTGCCTTTTGTAAAATCCCCGACCACAGCAGTATTGACATGGACAACAGCAGAAATAACCCCAGTAGACAACCCCAAAGCAGCCTTTTTTTAAGCTGCGCTTCCTGATTCCATTTTTGATCGCTCTTGATTCTTAATTTTGATAAATCATCATTTTTCATTAGGTCAGCTCGCAGTCTTCCAGGTCGTCATGCCAGGGCCAAGAACTCGAATCTGTCATTGTGGTTATCACATTAAATTCATCGTCTCTTGTCATCCGGACATAGACATTATAACATGGTGGTCAACTGATTCAGGCGAATGGTGAAATCCTTTCAGGCCATAAAAAAACAAGAAAAAACTTTGGGACGGTGATTATAGTTATCATATGCTTTTAATGATTGCTGATCATGGTGTTGAACTTGCGTCTCCGGAATAATCCATCATTCAGATTTGTCATTACTGCGTTGGGCCTGCTGGTTATAACGCCTATTCTGTCTATTCCCATGTTCATATCTGTTGCTTTCGTCAAGCCCGGTCTATTCGTATTTTCCATCATGAGGGCCTGGAGTAAAATGATCACGGCCCTCATGGGACTTAAAGTTTCAGTTTTCGGAACTGAAAATATTGATCCTGAATCGTCTTACATAGTAACTCCAAATCACCAGGGAGTTGCTGACATCCATGCCATGGCTTCTGCGCTCCCCGTTAAATTCAGGTGGGTGCTCAAAAAAGAACTGCTCCATATACCTCTTTTTGGTTGGGCTATCTGGTGCACCGGCCCCATCGCCATAGACAGATCCAATACCGCAAAGTCCATAGAAATCTTGAACAGAGAAAAAGACAGGAAACTGAAAGATGGGTGGTCCGTATTAATCTATCCTGAGGGGACACGAACTCCTGACGGAAATTTGCTTGCTTTCAAAAAAGGAGCGTTCATGATGGCCGTCAATTCCGGCATTCCGATATTGCCGGTTGTATGTAACGGCGCCTTTAAAATCATGCCAAAAAAAAGTATAGGGTTTCGCCCCGGGCACATTACTCTAACCATCTGTCCGCCCATCTCCACCACGGGGCTAACAGAAAAAGACGTTCCGGAACTCATGGCCCGGACCAGAGAAGCTCTCCTGGCCGAACTCAAAACTGACCATGACCCGTTTCATTAATCGCTAACCATTAAATTTTATAGCATTCCTGAGACCCCTGTCAGAAATCAGATCAAACAGCCCACCCAAAAACCACTATTCCGCCTCTATTTCTTCAAACGGCTCTCTGCCATGCTTTCTCACAAAACTCTCTATGGCAGTTTTGTAATGATCCTCATGTCCCGCATGACTTTTGGCGGCTGAAATCTGTGCCTCGAGGCCTTCCTTGGCTTTTGCCAGACGATCGGTGTCACCTTCTTTCGCTGACTGATCAACCCATTCCAGCGCTTTTAATATCTCTGATTTGTTCAAAATATCACTCCTTATGAATCATTCTTCGGTCAAAGTTGGTTTAGTTTTTGTTTGCACAAGCTTAAAAGTTGGGTAAAGCGAGGACGCAAAACACGCGGCCATAGTGAGGGAGAAGGTTTCCAGGAATATCCACGGATTGATTCTTATATCTATGGACCAACCGAAAGATCTGTAATTTATGGCATGAACTATTATATAAGTCAGGACAGTCCCGCTCAACGAGGCGATAACAAATGCAGACAAACCCATTATCAGCCCCTGGTAAATGTTCATCCGTCCCAATTCTCCCGCTGTCAGACCCAGATAACCCAGCACCCTTATATCTCTTGAACGCTCCATCAATATTGCCATCATTGCCGTAGCCACTCCCAAGAGTCCCACGAGTAACGAAACTCCTTTAAGAGTGGCAGTCGGAGCAAATGTTTTGTCAAAAATTCCGAGAACAGTGTCACGCATCTGGGAGTTAGAGACCACCGTTTTTTCAAGCCCTTTGAAATCCTTCATTATGGATGCTCGAACTTCATCCGTAGAAACCCCCGGTTTCAGAAAAAGCGCAATGGATTGCACCCTGTCATCACCCCAAAGGTTCCGGTAAACATTTCTGTCAATCTGGACCGTTCCCTGATCAGAGGAATAATCCCTGGTTACAGCGACTATGGGAAATTCCACCAGACCCTTCGGGGTTGGTATTTTCACATAATCCCCTACTTTAAGGCCGAACCGGAAGCTTAGAGACTCGGAAATGAAAGCAGCGCCTCTTGAC
The DNA here is from genome assembly GCA_964528855.1 of uncultured Desulfomonile sp. Classification (GTDB taxonomy): domain Bacteria; phylum Desulfobacterota; class Desulfomonilia; order Desulfomonilales; family Desulfomonilaceae; genus CAITZA01. The sequence continues at coordinate 10,052 of CAZGVM010000026.1, forward strand.
AATTCTTTCCAGGAAGATTCCGCCCCATCTATGAAATGGAACCTGGCTTTTCCAGATAGTATGTCTGATTCCAGAACTCTCAATTTGGCCAATCGACCGTCAATGAAAATGTCAAAGGTCGAATATTTTTCGAGTGAATCGACTCGAGGATCTCTCTCCAGAGTTGTCATTAATTCCTCCGGTAATGGGTGATCCCATTTGGTGGTGTCCGGAGAAATGTAAATGTCGCCCTGAAGAGACCCATCCAGCCATGCTGCAACCGATGTCCTGAAGCTGTGGATCATCGTATCCACACCTATTGTCATGGACAGCGCCACAGCCAAAGCCGCAACGGCTATGCTGGTTCGACTCAGGGAGGCTTTTATGTTCCTTGCTGCTAAAAAACCAACTGTGGAGTTAAAAAATTCCTTAAGTGCGGTGCCCAGATAATGAGTGAAAAAGGAAAGACTCGAGGGAGTGAACAGGGCAAAAGCGAACGTCATACCAAAAGCAGCAGTAAAACCCCAAAAAATTGAAAAGCGTGACGCCCATGCGCTCACCATTGAAGCCAAAAAGATTGTGACTCCCAAAACCAGTAAAAATTTCTTAAGACTGCTTACCCGGTCTTCTATACTCTGTCTTTTTATTCCCAAGACCGGCGGTGTTACTGCTACTTCCAGTGATGGTAGAATAACTCCGACCAAGGTCGCGCAGAATCCGACCGCCATTCCGCTTAGCACTATCGGAAGCGTCAGTTTGACTCCGCCAACGTTGACCTGATAATAAAGTTGGCTAATGGTGCTGGACACCATGTTTATGCTGAAGTAAGCCACAAAATACCCAAAGATGACCCCGAGCAGACTGCCCACGGCCCCAAGTAGCAACGATTCGGTGATAAACGCGCCTACAAGCCCTCTCTGGTCTGAACCGAGCGTCAGCAACAGCGACATGTCTTCACGCCGTGAAAGCACCGAAAACATCGAAAAATTGTAGATCAGAAAGACCCCTACGAAAAGGGCTATCAAACTCATCGCAGCAAGATTGAGCTGAAATGAGTAGAGCATAGCATTCAAGGTAGCTTTTCTGGAATTCGAATCAGCCAGACTGAGCCCTGCGGGCAAATTCTTTCTGAAAGTTTCTGCATCACTTTTTAGAACAATGTCTATACGGTCAAGCCGTCCAAGGCGGCCAAAAAGTTCCTGAGCCGCGGCCACATCCATGATCGCAAGATTCTCACTCAGGTTTGCCGATACAGCCGAACTGATTATTCCGACTATTCTGACCTTATTTTCTAGGCCTGCCTTGAGAACCGTGAGGGTGTCCCCCATTTTCAATTTGTATTTTCTTGCCAGATTCTCGGACAAATACACGGACGGAGTGGCGTCGGACAAAAATGCGGCAAAGGCCTCATTTTGGTTTTCCTGAGGTGTCCAGCTTCGAAACGAAGAATCCAGAAACGGGTCTACACCAAGGAAACGAATGGATTCAGGGCCGGTTTCCTTTGTCATACCCATCACATCAATTACCGGAGAGGCGGCTGATACAGATGGGTTAGTCCAAATAGACCTGAATCCCTTTTCGTCTATTCGCCCATAATCCGACACCACTGAGTGAGATGCCTTGCCGGACAGAAAGTCAATAGACGATGAAAATGAGGCCAGTGCGGAATCGTTAATCAATTCAACAGATATGACTATCCCAACGCCTAAAGATATCCCCAGGAGACAAAGCAGGGCAAGAAGAGAGTGTCTTTTGTAATACCTGAAATTAAATTTCAACAAAGTGTTCAGTGTCATTATCTGATTCAATTATCCACACATATCAATTCTTCGTAGTATGAGCCTGGGAGACTCGCTTTCATATCATGAACAACCTGATTTCCACCAGCAGGATGAAGAAATCTTCAGGATTGGCCAGTAAGGGATTCCAGTTGAAGGCGTCCTGACCTTAGCCTGTAATGTTTTTGAGCCACCCATAGGGCGTCCTGACTGTGGGTGACCATAATCAATCCGGCGTTGCTGGCTAAACAAATTTTATCTATCAGTTTTAATATGCTGGCGCCAGTGTCCTGATCCAGGTTGCCCGTCGGTTCATCGGCCAAAATAATTTTCGGGTTTTTGACCAAGGCTCTGGCAATGGCCACTCGCTGCTGCTCACCTCCACTGAGAAGCTCCGGGAACTTTCCCCATGAGTCGGCCAATCCCACCGCACCCAACAGTTCTCTGGCCTTTTTCTGGTCCCTGACGCCAATCAACTCTAGAGGCAACATCACATTTTCACCAACCGTCAGCGTTGGAAACAGATTAAATGACTGAAAAATGAAGCCAACTTCCTTACGGCGATAATCGGCTAAATCCGTCTGAGACAGTGAGGTCAATTCCCTACCATTAAAAAAAACCTTTCCGGAAGTAGGGGTATCAACACCTCCGACAATATTCAAAAAAGTGCTTTTCCCCGAGCCGCTTTTACCAAGTAAAATAATTCGATCCCCCTGTTCAAGTTCGAGACTTACCGATGATAATGGAAATACCTCACAGTTCGGACCGCTCGAATAGCATTTTGACACATTCTCGAGTCTTAACAATCCCGCCATGATATTCAGAGTACCTTTATTACTATTTTCCTGATGATACCAAGAATTGCAGATGTTTTTCAAAATTTGTCATATCAATTCTCATCAATGCCTAGCGGTTATTTTTCCTCTCCTGATTTACTTTTTGATTATTCTGATTATCCTGATTCCCGTAAATTCTCTTTAGCTTTTTCTGGAAATATTCACTCCTTTTTTTCCGAAACAACATGAAATCACTTTCCTTGGGAAGACGGTTGTCGTTCACTAACAGCCAGAGATTCGTTACTGTGACCTGTTCCAGCACAAATCCCAGCTTCATACAGATTAGCTCCCCCTCGGAAAGTTTTCCCATTTCCTCGTCGAGCTGCCCTGCCGTAGGGGCTATCTGTCTATAAATGGAATCACGAAAAGACTGGTCCGACATAAGTTCAACAGGGTGCTTTCTCCTTTTGTCGGCTAAAACCTTGGCAGCTTCAACAACCTGGAAAAAATCCCTTTTCATGAGCGGAATCCCGTACGACACGATCTTGTCAGCCGTCGGTTTCAATCCAATTATCTTTTTCTTCTCATCCGATGAGAACGCAATGGAATAAGGCAACGAGTCTATGTTCTTTTGTGCGTCCCTAAGCTTGTGAACCTGCTCTTCCATGAAAATGAGACTGCTCAACGGTCCTTTGTCCACCTGTTTAACAAAAAAAATCAGAGAAGGATGTTGAGCCAGCATTTGATTGGTGACATTCTGATTTACTTCGGTCAGCTCATTCTTCAAAAAAGCCTCGATGATGACCTTGTTATGATCTTTAAGAATTTCTTTAGAAATTTCAGCATCCGTCAAATCCCGCGCAAACGACTGTTTTTCGAGCATGCAAACAGAAAAAAACAAAATAAGAATCATCAAAGGGATCACGGACAATTTGGCATTCATCGATTGGTCTCCCGTTAAATCACTCAGGGCTTGTTTGAATTTTCATTCGCTGCTGAAGCGACACCCGGAAATCAACACAAAACGTACTGATAGGTTGACAAGTCTCTGAGTGGTTCTGTTCCTTCCAGACCTTTGTCAGGAAAACTGCCTCATTTGTTGGTCTGAATCTTCTTTTCAAGCCAATTAAAAAAATTATCCATACCTTCACCTGTTTTTGCGGACAAGGGAAAGATCTCAATGGCAGGATTC
>CAZGVM010000026.1:13786-19399 GCA_964528855.1 uncultured Desulfomonile sp.
GCCGTTACGACTCTCTGGAGCTCTTCCATGTCGAAATCGGTGAATGGCGCCAGATCTATCTTGTTAATTACCAGAGCGTTGGCTTCGGTAAACATGAGCGGGTATTTAAGAGGCTTGTCATGGCCCTCGGGCACAGATAGAATCATGAGTTTTATGTTTTCACCCAGATTAAATTCTGCAGGGCAAACAAGATTACCGACATTTTCGATGATGACCAGGTCTTTGCCCTCAATTCCTAGTGTTTTTGCCGCAGACATTATCATGTTGGCGTCCAGATGGCATGCTCCGTTAGTGTTGATCTGAACTACATCGACTCCTTTGGCCTGAATCTTTTGAGCGTCCACATCAGAGGCTATGTCTCCCTCGATCACACCAATCCTGTATTTAGGAGACAAGGCTTCAATAATTCTGATTACAGTGGACGTCTTTCCGGCGCCTGGCCCCGACATCAGATTGATTACATAGACATGCGAGGACTGAAACTGTGATTTCATAGTCTCCGCCAGTATATCGTTAGCTCCTAGAATATCTTGATTTACGTTTATAGTCTTGACCGACATCAGTGTCTCCTTTTTGAGTTTCTTTTTTTGCGGACTTTTCCCCCAGCCATTTTCACGGCCAGGAGAGTGTCCTGTCGCCGAACATATTCTACATAAGCGCAGTCAGGGGGAAGCCAGTTTAGTGTTCTCACAAGGTTTTCCGTCAACTCTATACAGTCTGGCTCCTCTACCCGCCTGTTATCATAAACCTTACAAAGATTAGTCTTTGTATCCAAATGTACGCATGGCTCACTGGTGTAAATTATCTCTCCTGCGCCTAAATCAACTTTCTCGTAACAGCATTTTCCACAACGCCTGCAAATTGATTCCCATTCCTTATTACTTGTGTCAGCCATGAAGACCGTCCCTCGGTTATTAGTCTAAAATGGAGAAATGAGCCAGATTCACCTCGGAATAAGACATTTAAAAATCAAACAGGATCATGTCAGTTTTGACGCTTGGATTTACTAGCCATAGACATGGACAACGTTCTGACGTTTGAAGCCGATCGTTGGGTGGAGAAATTCATCCACCTTAACTTGTGGGGGGACCCTTTGTTAGTCTTGGTCATCACAATTAATGAAATATCTTTCAATTTTTGGTATAAACCGCTGTTTGTTGAGGAAGCGCACAAAATCAGATTCCAATCCCGAAGCCCAATATTAGGGAAATTGATAAAATATCAAAAGACAGTTTAATAGATTTCGAGATAAAAGAATAGTCAGAAGTCAATAACATTTCTCTAACTTGACTCAACTCAGGATTGCTGTAATCCTATGGCCCGGACGGGTTCGGGCACAGGCACAGGCGCCTTGCCTGACACGCCAGCAGAAACACATCAATGACGCGGCCAGGAGAAATAAACATGAGGGTCCGATTGTCCAGAGACATAGACAAGCTGAAGAAAAGAGTTCTTTCGTTAGGGGCTCTTGTGGAAGAACGTTTCAAGATGGCTGTCAAAGCTGCTGAATGTAGAGATTGCGAAATGGCGCAAAGGATCATAGATGGTGACCTCGAAATTGATCAACTCGAGGTTGATCTGGAAGAAGAATGCCTTAAAATTTTTGCTTTGCATCAACCGGTGGCGGAAGATCTACGATACATAGTGGCGGTGCTTAAGATGAACAACGACCTCGAGCGCATCGGTGACCTGGCGGTGAACATCGCTGAGAGAGTCATTGTGATCGCAGAAAAACCTAGTCTAGCCATTCCTTTCGATTACTTCACCATGGCTCAACGGACACAGGACATGCTGGAAAAAGCTCTTGATTCAATGGTTTATAGGGATATAACTGCGGCCTACCAGGTTTGTGCGGAAGACGACGATGTAGATTACATGAAACGGGCCATGCAGACGCTGTTTGTGAAAGAGGTCCAGAACAACCCTGAGGACGCCCATTACCTTGTCAGTATGTTCCTTATTTCCAGACATCTTGAGAGAATAGCCGATCATGCGACCAACATTGCTGAAGATGTTATTTACATGATAACCGGAGAGATACACAGACATCGTGGAGGAGACTTTTCGTAGGGGATATCCCGGCAACGTGTCCCAACCATTTGCAGACTTGCCGGATGAGGATCATCCGAATCGGCCCGTAACATATTCCATGGTCTTGTCAACCTTTGGGTTGGTAAAGATTGTGGGCGTTTCTCCATATTCTATCAGCCGACCAAGATACATAAACGCGGTGTTGTCGGAAACGCGAGCGGCCTGTTGCATATTGTGAGTTACTATTACAATAGAGTAGCGGCCTCGGAGGGCGTCTATCAAATCTTCGATCTTTGAAGTAGCTACAGGATCCAATGCAGAACATGGTTCGTCCATAAGCAAGACTTCCGGATCACCGGCAATAGCCCGCGCTATACACAACCTTTGCTGCTGGCCTCCGGACAATCCGAGGGCATTCTGTTTGAGTCTGTCCTTGACCTCTTCCCACAGAGCGGCGTTTTTGAGCGCCACCTCCACTGTTTCCTCGAGAATTCTTCGATCCCTGATCCCATCCACCTTCAAAGGATAGGTTACATTATCCGCTATTGACATTGGGAATGGATTCGGTTTCTGAAACACCATGCCCATGACCTTTCGAAGCGCTATGACATCAACAGATGGGCTGTAGATGTCCTGTTCCTCTATGGTCATCCTGCCCTGAATGGTGAGCCCGTCGATCAAGTCATTCATCCTGTTTATTGATCTCAGAAGAGTTGATTTCCCGCAGCCTGACGGACCTATCAGCGCAGTGACAAAACCTCGTTCAATGTCCATGTTCACATCAAACAAAGCCTGACTCTTGCCATACCACAAATTAAAATCAGCGATTTTGAGAAGGGTTCCTTGGTCACCCTTTTCAACATGACAAACGGTTGATTTTTGGTCATCCAACGACGATGACATCAGCCCCTCCTAAAAATGACCTGTGAAAAACTTCCTCTTCAGCCTATTCCTCATAATTATTGAAACAATGTTCATAGCAAAAACCAGAGTTATCAACAAAAGGGTAGTCACGTACACCATCGGCAAGGCGGCTTCAGAATTCCTTGACTGAAACCCCAGATCGAATATATGGAAACCAAGGTGCATGAAACTGCGCTCCAGGTGAATGAAAGGAAAAAAGGAATCAATAGGTAACTGGGGCGCCATCTTCACGACACCCACCAACATCAGCGGCGCTACTTCCTCTGCTCCGCGCGCCATGGCCAGGATCAAGCCTGTCATGATTCCGGGCATGGCCCTTGGCAACACAATCCATTTAATGGTTTGCCATTTTGAAGCCCCACAGGCTAACGAGCCCTCCCTCATGGACTGAGGAACAGCGGCAAGCGCTTCTTCTGTAGCCACTATTACTACTGGAACAGTGAGCAAAGCCAAAGTTAGCGAAGCCCACAACAGTCCTCCCGTTCCAAATGTCGGATTGGGAAGCATTTCAGGAAAAAACAGCCCATCAATACTTCCCCCCAGGATATAGGCGAAGAACCCCAGACCAAAAACCCCGTATACTATTGATGGAACTCCGGCAAGATTGTTGACACAAATCCTGATGAGGGAAACCAGTTTGCCCTGTTTTGCGTATTCCCGCAGGTAAAGAGCTGCTATTACGCCAAACGGCGCTACAGCCAGAGCCATGAGGACTGTCATGCAGAAAGTTCCAAAAATTGCCGGCATAACGCCGCCTTCGGTATTAGCTTCCCGTGGCTCCTGAGTTAAGAATTCGATCCACCTTGAGAGGTAAATCCAGACTTTGTCCTCCATGAGCAGACTGTTCGGAGCATACAGCCTGGTAATCTGTGAAAGCAGAAGGTTCTTCTTTTTTCCATTAACGTCTTCCAGAGATATCGTGAATCTTGAATCCATCTGTTTTATTGCAGCGGCTTCACTCGCCAACTCCTGATACTGGGCATTAAGTCTTTCAGTTTCGGCTTTAAAGGTTGCTAGCTCAGAGGCGTATTCCGGACTGTCGATTCCGTGGCGCAATTCAGCTCTCTTGAGGTCTAGTCGAGCCTTCTCAAGAAAATGATTGATGGTCCCTATGTCGGACCTCTCGATTTCCAGAATTCTCTGCCGCCGTAGAGCAGCGTCTTCCAGCGCCAAATCCAGCAAGTCAAGAGTGAGCTCGGCGCCTTCAACTATTTTTCCATTCAGGTCCATCGATTTCGCAAAACCGATAAATGGTCCCCACTCAAGCCGTTCAACGAAAAGTATGTCTTTAGGATGAGATTTGTTAGCTATCTGGTGATCCACAACCCATCTGAAATCCTCATTGTAAAGGTCAAAGTTGCCTGTCCTGAGTAGCATACGTTTCGAAGTTGTGGAATTTTCATCGATCTTCCCAGTGTGTACAGAGCCCATTTCTGAGCGTTCTTCGGCAGAAGGCGAGAAAACCTCGGTACGCATGAGGTCTCCTGCGACTTTGGAGCCATCCTTCAATTCTACAACAACTATGGGCCGAGGATAAAAGGTTAGGAAACCGTTATACACAATCAATGAGACAAAACCGACTATCATCAGCACGCCAATAGCCAAGGCGCCGCCGAGGCTCCACACAAAAGGCTCTCCACGAGCCTTGAAATCCCATGTTGTCGAGCGTTGGCGGGAACGTTGAAACCGCTCCCGTTTCGTGGGATCTCCATCCGCCGAATCGGATCTGGTGTTTTTAGTGTCCGTGTTTTCCATTTTATATATCGTCCAAGGGATCAAACTGTTTTCCGGGACTTCGATAAAAACCTCGTAGTCTTTTGCACAGACCGTATGGATTTGATCATAATTGCATGGATCTTTTCCGAAAATATTGTCTGACCAACTCCGCCGCCGTATTTATGACAAAAGTCATGGCAAACAGCACCAAACCCGTCAGGAAAAGAACCCTGTAGAGAGATCCATCTTTAGGCGCCTCGGGCAATTCAACGGCAATGTTGGCGGATAAAGCCCTCAGGCCATTGAATATGTTTAGATCTATAATCGGAGTGTTTCCAGTCGCCATTACAACAATCATGGTCTCGCCTACCGCTCTGCCCATTCCAATCATTACTGCCGAAAAAACTCCTGAGACAGCAGTCGGCAATATGACCCACATTGCTGTTTGCCAAAGCGTTGCGCCACAGCCCAAGCTTGCAGATCTCAATTGATCAGGAACTGAATTCAGGGCGTCTTCCGCTAGCGTGTAAATAATGGGTATGACTGCAAAGCCCATTGCAAATGCTATTATCAGGGTATTCCTCTGAATGTAAGTTCCTACAACACTACCCCTTGGGTCCAATCCCAAAGCGCTCAGAGTCAGGGCAAGCCCGTAAGAAAAAACAATAATCACCATTGAGAGAACAATCCATCTCCCCAAATCCAGTAACGCGGAATAGGGCATGGGAATCTTTCTCAAATACACTCGGAATTTATGGCCAAAAAATCTGGAAGCCGAATAACTGCACAACGATGCAGAAACCGGCAATAAGAGGAGAAAAACAAATGGAGTAGATCCTCCCGAATCTCCGTTGAGCCATGCCTTGAGGTTGCCTCCGAAGAATAATTGTTCAAAGGATGGGCCCAGCAGCACAGCGCTGTAGATGCCACCAATCGTTCCAC
>CAZGVM010000026.1:19409-23992 GCA_964528855.1 uncultured Desulfomonile sp.
AAAGAAGAGAGTGAACAAATTTCAAAAATAATCACAGAAAATGAGAAATAACTTCGGAGCGGCCTCAAGTCTAAGTGCAAGTTGCGGAGGAAGCGCCTGCCACAGGTAAGCGCAAATGACCAGAAACATCGGCGCCACTACAAATGCCAAGATAACGGCGGCCAACCAGTTTTCGACTACTGGAGCCATCACCAGAGCTGCCACGAAACCGAGCGCTACGGATGGTATGGACGCCATGATCTCTATCACTGGTTTTAATTTTCCCCGAAGACCCAATGACATGAACTCCGATGTGTATATTGCCGCCATTAAAGCCAGCGGGACAGCAAACAACATGGAATATAATGTCCCTTTGAGTGTGCCAAAAATTAATGGAACGAGTGAAATTTTTGGTTCAAAAGCGTCCGTCGCCCCTGTGGACTGCCATGTGTAGGTTGGTTCCGGGTATCCTTCATACCACACCTTTCCAAACAAGGTGTGCAGGGATGTCTCAGGATGTGGAGCACTGAACTGCCAGAAAGTTATCTTGTTGTTTATATCTATAGCAATAAGTCCATCCATTCTCGGCGCAACAGCCACGGACTTGAAAGGAACCCCAGATGAAACGGCGCCCAGTTGAAGGATTGTCTTTTCACTTATGGCGTGTCTAAGCCACAAACTTCCATTCAAATCCCCCGTAGCAAAAGTTTTTCCGTTTTGGCTCGGACTGAATTTATTTACCCCTGAGCTTTGCGGCGGCAAATTTCTCGCTTCCACAAGCGCCATACCATCACGAGCTTGCGAATTCTGGCGGTTGAGCAGGAAGAAAATTCTCACAGAGCCGTCAGAGCCTCCGGCAACAAAAGAACGATCCCCGTAAATGGCGCCAAAAACATCGAGGTTCACAGCTTCGGGGGTTATTCGAAAAGGTTCAGCCAATTCCGGCTGACCGGAATCTTCTCGAAAAATCCGGTAGATCTTTCCGGATTTTTCAGCAAAAAATATACTGGACCCTGTGTCGTTCACCAAGACATAAGAGATTGAAGCGTCAGAAGGCAGTTTTGGGAAATCTGTCCTTTCTATTTTGGTGGTTAGCTTCCTGGTAAACAGGTTTAGCCGGGATTCCGATACCACGCTAACGGCTGACCCAAACTCGTCTACGGCCACAACAGAACTCATTGGCCGCTCCCCAAAATCTTTCACCTGGTAATTGAGGGCCTTGATGGCATGGAAATCGCGCGATATTGGAATAGCATCCTGTAGAGTAAGTAAAACACCAATTTTTCTGAACTGTTTTCCAGGTAATGCGCTGTAAATATGACGCCCATCCGTGCTGTCCGAATCGTCAAGTTTCTCAAGGTTGGGGGGTAGGTCTTCGGGTCTCAATATGTTTATGTCGTACTTGAGCCGTCCAAGTCTTACGGAGCCGTCAGAAAAACCGAATGCATAGTTCGATCGATCTATAGTCCACGAAAACGCTGTCACTGATTCCCCAGCAAAGTCAAACGAAGTGGGAACCAGCAAATGACCGGTCTTGGCATGCCATAGAGAGATGGCGCCATCTTTAGCTACCGCTGCGGCAATCGTTTTGTACTCATCCAAACTGATTACCATCGGCTCAGATGCCAGGTTCTCAATTTTGTAGTCTCTGGTGAAATTTATGACACCGCCCTTGAACAGCGGCGCCGTTTCAAAGACCAGAAAAACCATCATGCCCAACACTGCCGCTATTATCAGAATTCCGCCTACTGTGATGGCCTTGTTGGCCACTTTATCCGCTAGAAGAACCCAGGGGCGGGTCTTTTTTACCTTCTTTTCGGAATTGTCAAACTGCATGAGGGTAACCCTGTTCGGTCCAGGCTCCAGGAGCCCTTGCCGTCAGACATGAAAGCATATAAATAAAAAAATGGGCTGATAGAATAATAGCCGTTTATAGAAAATAAAACAGGCAAAATAAAATGGCTTCCAGGGCAGGTTGAAAAGCGAGCGGCGTTGGAGCCGCTCGCTAAAGCGCTCAGCCTTAAGATTGGATGAGAAATGTGGTCTCACTTTATAGAAGCTGCTTTCAAATCCTCTTCAGCTAAAGCCTGAGACACTGGGTAAAAGCCATCCTTGACAACTACTGTCTGCCCCTCTCTACTGAATACATACTTGATGAACTGGGCCATCAACGGATCCAAATTCTGGTTAGGTTTTTTGTTATAATAAACATACAGGAAACGAGCCAGGGGATAATCCCCTGAATATGCGTTTTCAGCGCTAGGTTCAAAAGCTTTACCGTCTTTGACTGAAACAGGAACCATTTTTACGTCTGCAGTCTTGTAACCAACCCCGGAGTATCCAATACCATACTTGTCGCTGGCCACACCCTGAACCACAGCTGACGAGCCCGGCTGTTCCTTGACAGTGTCTTTGTAGTCACCGCCTTTGAGAGCCACTTCCTTGAAATAACCGTATGTGCCACTGGCCGAATTCCGACCGTATAAGGAAATCGGCTTGCTAGACCAATCACCGGTTAATCCAAGGTCTCCCCATGTCTTGAGGTCCTTTCCACCGGATTTAAGGGTCTTGGAAAAAATCCCGTCAAGCTGTTGCATAGATAAGCTTTTTATGGGGTTGTCCTTGTGAACAAAGACCGCAAGAGAATCTACCGCAACACGAGCCACGGACGGCTTGTATCCAAATTTCTTCTCAAACTCCTCAATCTCTTTCTGTTTCATCTCACGCGACATGGGGCCAAACTGCGCGGTTCCTTCGATGAGAGCCGGGGGAGCTGTAGACGAGCCCTTGCCTTCAATGGCTATCTTGACTCCCGGGTATTGTGAACGAAACCCCTCTGTCCAAAGCGTCATCAGGTTGTTAAGAGTGTCTGAACCTATGGACTTGAGATTTCCTGAAACCCCACTGACTTTTTGATATGTTTGAAGTTGAGGATCAAGCTCAACCGCCCACGAAGAGCCTAGAATCATGCAAAATAGGACCAAAAACAACAACGCAACTTTTTTGATCACAAGTAACCTCCACTAGTTATTAGTAATAGCGCTTTATCAAAAAGAACTCTAGACATACCTTGAGTCACCATTGTTAGAAAAGTGTTAGCCTGAAAATAGATTTGTGTGAAACACGTAGAAGAGGCCTTCATCGACAAAATTGTCGAAGGACTCTGGAATTCATAAATGGACCAAACCATTCGATCCTTGCAGATGGCGTTTGCACAGTCTGCCCGAAACCAGCTACGAAAGATCAATAGCATGATTTTAACGTCATCAGCTTATCGACCAGTCCCGCCCCGAAAAGAATATAAATCATGGCGGCTGAAGCCAGGTGTGGCCCGAAAGGAATTGGTTCAGGAGAGCTTGTTCGATCAAACATCATTGGAACAAGACTCATTACAAAACCAGCCAAGGCAGCAAAAAATAGTGTGAAAATAACCCCCTCAACCGAAGTCCAGGCCCCAACCATGGCTAACAGCTTTATGTCCCCACCGCCCAGACCCGCTACACCCTTGGCGTATTCGAAAATCTTTGCGGGGCCATAAAGAATAGCGACTCCCATGGAAATGCCAAGTAAAGAGTCCGTCCAGGAGACGCCAGGTATGACTCCAAGCGCAGAAGCCGCAACCCCCAACCCCAGTAGAGGAATTGAGAGTAAATCAGGAATCACCATCATGTCCTGATCTACCCTGAAAATCGCAATCAACCCCACAAAAAGCACAAGGTACAGGAAGAAGATTCCAGTCAGGCCAAATTTTAAAAAAAGGACAACGGTTAGAGCGCCCGAAAAGAGTTCCGCAATTGAATTTCGCAATTCACCGTTGGTCGTAGCATGATTTTCCGATCTTACCCGATACAGAAAAGAAATTAACGGAACTTGAGATGCGTTGCTAAACCTGCTCTTGATGGCGCCGGTGAAAGATTTCCGAGGTAATCCTTTTATCCTGGCGTCAATACAGCTGACTACGAATGTCGCCAAGGAGCCCAAAATCAGTCCGATAACAAGAAGACCTGCCAAAATTGTCACGTTGCGCGCATAGTTCAGCATTATTTGCCCACTCAAAGTCACACGCCCATCTACCGGTTTGAGGAAGGCTGTGGCTAGGTCAGGAAAATATCTTTGCAGGAACCGAACGGGTGTTCATTAAATTAACCATCCTTTCGGCCTCATTTTGAGTTGGTAACACAAATGCCCAATCATTCACAGGTAATTCCTTGATATCGAGATCCCCCTTGATTCTCCACTCTTTTTCCCGGGACCAGTCATATTTTTCGGTTTTCGAAATTTGGAACAGATGTTTTTCATCATCCTGCAAGCTCTTATAGGTATTTAATGATCCATATTCTACTTTCCTTCCCCCCTTGATAGATACTGTTCTTCTTTTTATCGCCAGACCATAAGGCTCAAGAGTCCACCGGTATACGCCGGTTCTCCAGATCCGTATTTTTTCCAGTTCATTAGGCGGAACTTCTGTAAATGAAACTACCGGGAATTTACCGCGTATCATTGCGCCACTGGCTCGAATCTTTTCTTCGAATGCTATTCTCATGATGGTTTCAAAAGACGAATGAGAGGATTGTGGGTGTCCTGCCAGCAGACTCATTATATAG
>CAZGVM010000027.1:0-23212 GCA_964528855.1 uncultured Desulfomonile sp.
TTGACCATGCCGACATTTACCGGGATATCAACCATATAAAAAGTCAATTCTCAAAACTGGTCAGCACGATGGGCAATGATGGGACTGTCATAGCATGTTCGGATTACCCCGACATTCGTGGTGTTACGCATCACCCTACGCCTGAAGTTCAGTATTACGGAACAGGGCATGATTCTGAATGGTCTCTGAGCGAATTAAATGATTCCAATGACGGTTTATTTGTGAAGATTCAAAGGCACGGTCAACCTGTGTGCCAGGGGATCGTCCCGATATTTGGCGTTCATAACGCTCTTAACACTCTGGCCGCCGTAGCTGTCGTGTCAAAATTAGGGGTTGGCGCTGACAGAGCTCTGAAATCGATGGAGTCTTTCAAGGGAGTCCAGAGACGTCAGCAGGTTTACGAACTCTCGGACGGCATAACCTTGATAGATGATTTTGCCCACCATCCCACGGCCGTTAAGCTTACCTGCGAGGCTGTCAAGTCAAGGTTTCCCGACAGAAGGCTGGTCTCTATTTTCGAACCACGGACAAATACGTCCCGCAGAAGTATTTTCCAGAAAGACTATGTGACTTCGTTTTTGTCATCCGATCTGGTAATCTTGAGAAACGCGCCTTTCAGAAGTGGGGACAACGAAAGCGACATGTTTGATTCTGAGAAGCTGGCTTCTGATCTCAGAATGGCCGGAAAAACAGCCTGTTCATTTGCAGATGCGGAGAAGATATTTCAGCGCCTAATGGACACCGTAAGAAATGATGACGTGTTGCTCCTGATGTCAAATGGTGATTTTGAAGGACTGAGGTCAAATCTCCTGAACCGGTTGAACGGAGTAAAACAATGATGGAAGCGGCCTTATACTCCAAGCTGGATGATGGGGCAGTGAAATGCAGATTGTGCAGGCATGGTTGCACGATAAAGTCAGGCAAGCGTGGACTCTGCGGAGTGAGGGAAAACCAGGGTGGAGTTCTTTATAGTCTGGTTTATGACAAGGTAATCTCCACGAATGTAGATCCAATAGAGAAGAAGCCTCTGTTTCATTTTGCTCCCGGGACCAAATCATTTTCTATAGCCACTATGGGCTGTAATTTCAGATGCTCTTTCTGTCAGAATTATTCTATTTCCCAGCCTCCTCACCAGACCGGTGAAATTCTGGGGCAAAATCTGGCGCCGCGTGAATTGGCGGAAATGGCTGTCAATTCAGGATGTGAAAGCATAGCTTACACTTACACCGAGCCTACTGTTTTTTATGAGTTGGCTCGTGATACCATGATTCAAGCCAGAAAAATGGGGCTTCTCAACTGCTTCGTCACGAATGGCTACATGAGCGCGGACATGCTGGATGACTCAAGGGGTCTGATCGATGCTGCGAATGTAGATCTGAAGGCCTTCAACGACGAGTTCTACAAAAAGTATTGCAATGGAAGACTCGATGGAGTGCTGGATTCCTTGAAGCGCCTGAGAAAGATCGGGGTGTGGCTGGAAGTTACTACTTTGCTTATCCCCGGTCTGAATGATGATCTCACAGAGATCAAGGAGCTTGCCAGGTTCGTAAAAAACGAACTCGGGCCTCACACTCCCTGGCATGTCAGTCGGTTCTTCCCGAGGTACAGGGAAACAGGAATTCCTCCGACCGACGCGATGTTTCTTCGAAAGGTGCGCCAGATCGGGCTGGATCAGGGACTGTATTACGTTTATACTGGCAACATTCCGTGGGATCCCGGAGAAAAAACATATTGTCCGGGTTGCTCATACACTCTGATAGAGAGATCAGGTTACTCCATCGAAAAATACGCCATCAAGGATGGGCAATGCCCGAAATGCAAATATAAGGTGGAAGGCGTTGAATTGTAGAAGAAGTGGGGTTTAAATGAATCGCAAAGGTGGAGTTCTTATTTCGCCGTCAATTTTGTCAGCGGATTTTGCGTGTTTGGGTTATGAGATCGCCAGAGTTCAGGCGGCCGGCGCTGACTGGTTACATGTCGATGTCATGGACGGCTGTTTTGTCCCTAACATAACAATTTGTCCGCTCGTTGTAGCAGCAGTCAAACGAGTTTCGGAAATCCCTTTGGATGTCCATCTTATGATCAACAACCCGGACAACTTTCTGGATGAATTTCAGCAGGCAGGCGCAAACATTCTTGCTGTGCATCCTGAGGTCTGCAACCATTTGCACAGGACATTGACCAGGATAAGAGAGTTGGGAATGAAGGCCGGCGCAGCGCTGAACCCATCTACACCACTTAATTCTGTTGAAAATGTTCTTGCAGAACTTGACGTTCTAATGCTCATGACTGTCAATCCTGGTTTTGGCGGGCAATCATTCATAAGAAGCATGCTGCCCAAAATAAGGGCGGCCCGTAAAATGATAGATGAATCCGGTCTTGACATTCTACTTGAAGTTGACGGTGGTGTGAGTCCAAAAACTGCGCCTGATTTGATCAAAGAGGGTGTGGACGTTTTTGTGGCCGGTAGCGCCGTATTTGGAGCGCCTCCGTATGATGAGGCAATCAGGCTTATACGGGGATAGTCTTTCAGGCGGTTGGCGTTCGGTTAAATAACAGGGTACATGTTTTCGAGACGCAGTGTGATAGATGTGCTCACCGGTCTTTCCGGTCGATCGGGCCGTCTGGATCAATGCTCAACGATAGCAGCAATGGAAAAATTATGAGAATATCAAGACAGGTCCTCGCAATTTTGTCAGTCATCTCCCTGTACGCCATGGCCTTTCCTCCGTTGTCCGAATGTGTGAACAAGTACGATGCCGCCCCCAAGATAAAAAAACTTAACATGCCGAGTCTTGATAAGGATCCTGGCTATCTATTCCTGATGGCGGAAGAGTCTGAAAGCCGAGGGGATACGAACGCAGTACTGGAATATTTCAAGCGGGCGATTGACCTGGACCCTACTTCGGAATATCTGAACATTCGTCTTGCCACTGCTCTGGCCAGGAATAGAAAGATAGCCGACGCGTTGATAGTGGTGCGCAACGCCACAACATTGAACCCGGATTCTTCCGAGGCTTTTGCCCTTCTGGGGAAAATCTATACTGTTACCGGCGACTCTCTCAGGGCAATAGACGCTTACAGCAAGGCCCTTGACCTTAAACCCGGTGATCGCGATCTCTATGTTTTCCTGGGGTCTCTGCAAGCTTCTCACAAGATGCTCAAAGAGTCAGAGAAGACGTTCAACAAGATGATAGAACAGTTCCCAGACGAAAAAGACGGCTATTTTTATCTCGGGAAAGTTTACATTGAAGATGAACAGTACGACAAGGCAATAGAAATATTCAAGAACCTTGCGGAAAAGCGTGGGGAGAGCGCTGCTCAGGCATACCTTGAACTGGGTGGAATATATTCCCTACAGAAGAGGCACAACGAAGCTGAGGAATGTTTCAGGCAGGCCCTCAGTCTGGACAACTATAACTTGGCGGCCAGACTGAATCTGGGACAAGTCCTTGCCAATCAGAAGAAATTTGCCGAGGCTTACGATGTGTTTGATGAACTGTCCAAACTTGCTCCCTCCAATCTCGGAATCCAGATAAAGATGGCGCTGATCCTTGCCGAGCAGAAACAGTTCGACAAGGCTCGAGACATGTTCGACAAAATATTGCAGAACAAACCCGGATGGGATCAGGTGAGATTTCACCTGGGAAGGGTGCTCAGGGAGCAGGGGAAGCCCGAGGAGGCTGAAAAGGAGTTTACGCAGATTCTAAAAGGCCAACCTTCTTTCGTGAATTCAAGGATCGTGTTGACCCTGATGTTCCTTAACATGAAGGAACCTGCAAAAGCCCTGAAATATATCAACGAGGCCATAGACGCCGATCCAAAAGACCCGGAAATATTACACATCAAGGGGTCTATCATGGAGGAGCTATACAGGTACAGCGAAGCGGCGGAAATTTACGTGAAGGCCCTCGAAATAGATCCCAGGAATGTGAAGCTGATGTATTCGCTGGGAAATGCTTTTGAGAAAAGCGGACAAAGAACAAAGAGCATGCAGACCATGGAAAGCATTCTTGCTGAGAAACCAGATGATCCCAGCGCACTAAATTTCGTCGGTTACACCCTCTCGCTTATGGACAGCGATCTGGAAAGAGCAGAGAATCTGGTAAGAAAGGCTCTCGAAATAAAACCTGATGATGGTTACATAATGGATTCACTTGCATGGGTTCTGTTCAAGAGAGGCAAGAACGATGATGCCTTGAAATTTCTGGAAAAAGCCTTCATTCGTGTTAAGAGTGATCCAATCATCAGTGAGCATCTGGGAGACGTTCTAACATCAAAAAACAGATATCAGGAAGCCATAGAGGCTTACAAAAAGTCCATGTCTCTCAACCCTGACAATCTTCTGGTTCAGGAAAAACTAGGAAAACTGGAGAGAGCGATAGGCTCATCATCCAATTGACAGCGTATATTTTGTCATCAAAACTCTTCGGTTGATCAGTATTTACCATTATGTATTACAACAGAGCGTTTCAAGCAATTATTCTTGGTGTAGCCCTTTTTGCCGGCACGGCTGAAATGGCCTGCGCCCAGGACAGGAAAGGGCCCTTGTCGCAGCAGTCGATATCTTCTGCACGTTTTGGCCTGCCCGCTGACATTGTTCAGGAATACAGGTTTCTAGGTGAAAAATTCCCGATTGGCCGGCCAGACATAAAGGCAAGAATTATTTCTCAAATTAATTTTCTCCTGTACGACGCGAGAAGTGTGATGACCGAATGGGTTCTGGAAAAATCGCGCTTCAACTGGATTTACCGGGAAACATTTTCGAAAGCAGGTATTCCGGAGGATTTCATCTGGCTAGCGCCTGTCCTTGCCGGGGCTACAAAGGGTTCGAGACCTCAGGGAATAGGTGTCTGGATGCTGGACAAGCCATGTTCCCCGGCTGAGGGAGTGGAGATGCGTGAAAACTCCTTCATGGACGATAGATTGGACGTTCAACTTTCCACAAGGTGTTTTGCCCAACGCCTGTCTGAAATCCATAAGGATTATTCTCTGGACTGGCCCATGGCAATCGTCGCGTATCTGGGTTCGCCCAAGGCCGTCAAAGAACTTATAGAAAAATACGGGACTTCCAACCCATGGGACATCCCTTTGCCGGATCACATAGAGGATCTGCTGGATAGATGGATAGCGCTGAAGATCATCTATACTCACAGGGCGTTCTATGGTCTCCACTTTACCGATCCAGCGCCTGTGATTTTCGATCAACTGTCAGACGTCAAGCTCAACAAAGATCTTCCTGTAGCTGAGATTGCACGCTTACTGGGCGTTTCACCCAGGTTGGTCCTTGAATTAAACCCCCAAATCAAGGTGAATCCCGGCGTTTTCCGGCCAGAGCCGATGGAAAGCAGTTAATTCACACGATTGCGACACCGTCAGGTAAGGGCATCAATTTATTGAAGAAACTACAGGAATCAGGTTACGTGGATGACGTTCGCAAGCTATAAGAAATAAAGCTTTTCTGCGGAGCGATCGTTCTTGACTGTTTCTATAAAAGGTCTTAGCATTGAAGTCTGATTACTGAACAATTAATATACTTTTTGCAATGATTGTATGGAGCGGCGCCTATGAAGCTAATAAAATGGGATCCTTTAAGAGATTTGCTGAGTTTTCAGGAGAGAGTCAACAGATTGCAGGGCGTCAGGGCATCTGATTCAGATTTTAATAGGGGCCCCTGTTGGTTTCCTGCGCTTGATATCCTCGAAACTGGGGACGCTTATGTCGTTTGGGTGGAGTTACCCGGTGTGGGCAAAGAGAACATAGGAATTGAAGTGATCGGTCGGAAGGTGCTTATTTCTGGCGCCAGGACACTTGAGAAGGAATTTGAGTCTGCCCAATACAAAAGCGTAGAGAGAGTGCAGGGCTTTTTCCAGAGGACTTTTGAGGTGCCAGGCCCCATTGACGTGGACAAATCTGAGGCAAAGTACGTCGATGGTGTTTTACAGCTCTATTTGCCCAAGGCGGATGAAATTGAAGACAGATGTGTAAAGATTGAATGCTTGGCATGATTCTTCTCCGTCATCTTCTCCACAATTTCATGTCAGCGCCGTCTATGTTCCTTTTCCTCTGGGGTATGACGCAAGACGACTTTATTGATGACTCTCAGGAGCCGGAGGCCCCTCTCGATTTAATAAGTTTTTGGTAAATTGAAAGATGTCACAAATTGATCCATATAAGGTTCTGGGTGTTGCCAAAGGCGCGTCGGATGAAGAAATAAAGAAAGCTTTCAGACGGTTAGCCCGTAAACACCATCCAGATGTAAACTCAAACAGCAAGACATCTGAACGCCGTTTTAAAGAGGTTTCAGAGGCTTACGAAATTCTTAGCGATAAGGAAAAACGCCGTAATTACGACACATTTGGTAATGCGGAGCCTGGCTCCGCTTTCGGGGGATTTAACGATTTTCGAAGGGGAAGAGGGTTCGGTGGAAATCCTTACGGATCTAATTATTCATCCGGTTTTGGTTCCCAAGCCCCTTTCGATGACCTGTTCTCCGACTTCTTCAGTCGCTCGCACACACGTAAAAATTTCAATCAGGCCTCTCAAAAAGGCGCTGATGTTGAATACAATGTAAAGGTCAGTTTCGAACAGGCTTATCATGGGACCCGGCTGTCACTTGATACCTCTCACAAAAAAATAGAGGTCCAGATTCCTCCGGGGGTCGATAACGGCTCAAGGATAAGGGTTTCAGGGCAGGGGGCTCCAGGAATGAGGGGGGGAAGACCAGGTGATATTTATCTCAAGATAGAAGTTGATGAACATGCCTTTTTTCGTAGACACGACAATGACATTTATATGGATTTGCCAGTGACCTTTGGCGAGGCCATGCTCGGTGCCATGATTGAAATACCTGGCCCGGACGGCAGGCTGGCCCTAAAAATTCCACCTGGTTCAGGCCATTCCAAGAAATTCAGATTTAAAGGCAAGGGTTTTTCTTCCTTGAAAGAAGCTTCAAGAGGAGATTTTTTCATTAAGCTCAAAATCATTCTCCCCCAGGAAATAGACGAATACACCAGGGAACTGGTTGTAGAGTTCGAGAGACAAAATCCTATGGATGTCAGATCCCACCTTTAGGCTCTCAGGGGTGACAAGGCAATTTCGGACTCTGGGCACAAGAAAAATTCCGGCATCGTAATCAATAAACCAACAAGTAACATTGATTGACATTCTTTGAAATGTTTCACTGTAAAATGCTTATTTACAACAAGGAGAAAGATATGCAGGAACCCGAAAATGAATCAGGATTTGTTGTAAGGGATAAGAGACATTCATCATTTGAAGAAAATGCGCAGACAACCGAACCAAAAGAATCCTCAAGCGCAGACTCGGCCCCTCCAGATGATCAGGAGTCGGATTTGCGCCAGAAGCCTCAAGCCACCTCTGACACTTCAACCGGTCCGGTCACTTTTATGTCATTCATTCTCGGAATGGCTCAAACCGCACTGTTTCAAATGGGACTGATACAGTTCCCCGGTTCGGAACAAACCAAAAAGGACATGAACGGAGCACGTCAAACCATAGACATAATAGCCATGATTGAAGAAAAAACGCGAGGAAACTTGACCGACGACGAGAAAAAAGTTATAAATGATACTTTGTTCCAATTGAGGATGGCTTTTGTTGAAATGAACAAGCAGTAAAACCACGCGAGGCTGGGAAGCAGTCCGAAGGAGTATAATATATGTCCCGAGTTTGTGAGATTTGCGGTAAACGTCCTCTGAGAGGCTACAATGTTAGTCACGCCCACAACCGCACCAAGAAAATATCATTGCCGAACCTACAGAAACTTAGAATAATTGAAAGTTCGGGTCGTGTTCGACGTGCGAAGATTTGCACGCGCTGCATTCGTTCCAACATGATTTCAAAAGCTCCCTGACAAGTCAGGCACGGCCGGTAATATTCTCTGATTATTTTTGGTCGGAAGACCAATCAAGAGTAGGCGAGACGCAAAAACGATCTCGCCTACGGTCGTTTGTGCGTCTAGGCCATTCCCAGCCGCTCTACGCTTTCAACTCCCTTAACCCTCTGTAACGAGTGCATGATCCGGTTCAGATGATCTACATCCCGAACCTTGACTACAAAGAACCCTTTGGCCTCCCCGTCATTAATGACGTTCACGTTTGCCTGAATGATATCGGAATCATTTGATGTAAACACACTGCTTATTGTAGCCAGCATGCCAGGGCGATTGCCTGAATGAACCACAAGTTTGACCATTCGTTCATGGGCCTGCTTTTCATCCCAACTGGCATCGACTATTCTTTTTTCATCTGTTTCCTGAAGGTTTGCGCAGTCGCTCTTGTGGATCGTCACTCCTCGGCCTCTGGTCACAAAACCCCTGATGTTATCACCCGGCAGTGGGTTGCAACACTTGGCAAAATGTACCATCACATTGGCCAGACCTTGTACGCGCACACCACTCTTCGAGGGGACAGGCGCTTCTCTTACGTGTTTTTCTTCAAAATGCTCGAGTTTTACTTTTTCGCGTTCGTGTAGAGGTATTAATCGGGTGACCAGAATCTTTGCGGACTGACGACCATATCCTATGGATGCGTAGAGTTCGGATTCCGTCCTGAAATTAAATTCCTGGGCAATTCTAAGGAGTTCACCGTCTTTTTCCAGCCTGGACACGTCCAGACGCCATTTCTTGAGTTCTCGTTCGACACTGTCGCGTCCCATTTCAATGGCCTTTTCTTTTTCCAAGGCCATTATATAGTGTCGAATCTTGCTTCGGGCGCGTCCGGTCTTTACATGCTTGAGCCAGTCCTTGCTGGGTCTCTGATGGACTGATGTGACTATTTCAACGGTGTCCCCAGTTACCAGTTCATATTTTAGGGACACCATCTTCCCGTTGACGCGGGCGCCCATGCAGCTATGACCGACTTCGGTATGAATAGAGTAGGCAAAGTCCAGAGGGGTAGATCCCTTGGGAAATTCCTTGAGGTCGCCTTTAGGACTGAATACGTAGACTTCATCAGGATATAAATCGACCCTTACATTTTCAAGGAATTCGCGGGGGTCCTCCAGTTCCTGCTGCCATTCCATCATCTGGCGCAGCCAGTTGACTACCTTGGCGTCTTCATCGTCTACGGACTTGCCCTCTTTGTACGACCAATGAGCCGCAATTCCTTCCTCCGCTATGAGATCCATTTCATGGGTGCGGATCTGTATCTCTATCCTGTGACCTTCTGGACCGATTACTGTAGTGTGAAGGGACTGATAGCCATTGCTCTTGGGCATCGCCAAATAGTCTTTGAATCGACCCGGAACAGGTTTCCAGACCGAGTGAATCAGGCCCAGCACGGTGTAACAATCGCTTACGGAGTCCAGAATTATTCTGAAGGCGGTCAGGTCGTGCAATTGATCGAATTCGAGGCGCTGGTTCAGCATTTTTCGGTGAATGCTGTGAACATCCTTGTTGCGTCCCTTGATGATGGCCTTAATACTTTCCTTTTCCAGACGACCCCTTACAATTGTCAGCACTGTATTGACGTA
Source organism: uncultured Desulfomonile sp. (assembly GCA_964528855.1). Classification (GTDB taxonomy): domain Bacteria; phylum Desulfobacterota; class Desulfomonilia; order Desulfomonilales; family Desulfomonilaceae; genus CAITZA01. The sequence continues at coordinate 9,496 of CAZGVM010000027.1, forward strand.
AAGCTCACGCTCCTGAAGAGAATCCTCCAGGCGCTTCTGAATGTAGGCGAATCTCTCCGGCTCGAGGTGTTTGAAAGACAATTCCTCGAGGTCGGTTCTGAGCCAGTATATTCCAAGACGCGCTGCCAGTGGGGCGTAAATGTCCATGGTTTCGCGTGATATCCGGATTTGAGATTCCCTTGGCATGTGCTGCAGAGTGCGCATATTGTGAAGCCGGTCTGCCAGTTTGACCAGCAACACCCTGATGTCACGACTCATGGCAAGAATCATCTTGCGAAAATTCTCGGCTTGGCGCTCTTCTTTGGATTGAAACGGGATTTTGCTGATCTTTGTGACACCCTCTACCAGCGTGGCGATTTCGGGTCCGAAAAAACGCTCCAGTTCGTCTGTGGTGGCAAGGGTATCTTCCACGGTATCGTGAAGCAGGCCGGTGGCCACGGAGGCTTCGTCAAGCTTCATTTGGGCCAATATGCCAGCAACCGCAACCGGGTGTGAGAGATAGGGCTCACCTGACATGCGGGTCTGACCCTGATGCACACGCGCAGAATATACGTAAGCCCCACGGATTAAATCCAGATCGGCGTCCGGATAATACGCCTTAACCATGTCCTGGATTTCACCAAATCTGACTATCTGATTACTACTGTCAACCATTACCTAGCGCTGTAATATGTGGTCCTCTAGAATTAACCTGAAAGCTAATGTCCAGGTCTGGCAGATTTGCTCTGTCTCTTTTTAAAAATAAGCTTTAATGGGGATCCGCCAAAATTGAAAAAACTTCTCAATTGGTTTTCCAGGTATCTTCTGTAAGAAAAATGTATAGATTCTGGATAGTTACTGAAAAAAATAAATGTTGGAGGCCTGCTCTGGGCCTGGGTTATGTAGAACAGCTTTATTCGTTTGGTCTTTCTATGCATTCCGGGGGGATTCTGGTTTACGGTGACCTCAAGAAATCTGTTCAACTCTCCAGTAGATACCCTCTTCGTATAACATGAGTAAATTTCATCAATCAGATTAAACAGTTTTACCGCCCTGGTCCCTTTAAGCGCAGATATCGTGATGATGGGAGTGTGATCCAGGAATTTCAAGGAATGACGAGCGTTTTCTATGTATTTATTTATGGTGTTGGAATCTTTCTGGGCCAAATCCCACTTGTTAAAAGCCAGGACCACGCACCGGTATTTTTCAAATGCGTATCCCGCTATCCTGGCGTCCTGATCTGTCACCGATTCAAGAGCGTCCAGCATCACTATAGCGACATCCGCGCGGTCTATACTCCTGAAGGCCTTAATTACGCTATACTTTTCCACTTTGTCTATTATCTTTGAGCGTCGTCTGACTCCGGCGGTGTCTATGAACAGATAGTTCTTTCCATCGCGTTTGACAATAGTGTCAATGGAATCCCTGGTGGTGCCTGGTTGCGGATTGGCCAGCAACCTCTCCTGACCCAGCAAGAGGTTGATCAAGGTCGATTTTCCAACATTCGGCCTTCCGATGACCGCCACTTTCACCTGATCTTCTGATACCTGGTCTTTTTCAGTTTCTTCGGAATCCTTTTCAGGAATCAAGCGAAGAAGATCGAGCAGAAATTCATCCATGCCATATCCGGTCATGGCGCTTATTTCATAGACCTTCTCAACGCCTAAACCGTAAAAATCGGAAGCTGCGTTCTCCTGTTTTTCAGAATCAACTTTGTTCACAACATAAAAAACAGTCTTGTCAGCCTTCTGTAGAACTCTGACGATGTCATGATCCGAAGGGGCCAGGCCAACCTTGGAGTCGCCAATGAAAACTATAATGTCAGCTTCATCTACTGCCACCATGGTCTGAAAACGCATTTGCGACAACATGGTGTCATCCGTGGTCGGTTCGAAGCCTCCCGTGTCAATTACGGTGAATTCCTTGTCCCAAATATTGGCTTCTCCGTAATTTCTGTCACGAGTCAAACCAGGCATATTGTCAACCAGCGCTTTTCGCGATCTGGTCAGAACATTGAACAAAGTTGACTTGCCCACGTTGGGTCTTCCAACCAAAGCGACCAATGTCTTATGTTTTTTTCCCATTTCACTTATATACCACATTGCCGCTCTTATGAGCAGACAAAATCTGTTTGTGCCTGTCAGGCGCATGGCGCAGATTCCCGAAACGCCAAGTCATGTGGCCAATCCATTCTGAAGAAAGAAGTTGTGTTTGTCCGGAGGGTTTGTTAGTATATACGTTTATGTATTTTTACTGTTTGTGGAATGTTAATTATTAACAGGCGCTTAATAATCTTCTTTTAGGTGTTGGGCCACACCAAGACAGGTTTTGAATTTTCCAGTTAGATAAATCGAGCTTAGCTATTGCCAATGCGTCTTAATGTTACCGAAAAAGAGCTGATCATTCTGATACCGTATGAATCGGCTTTTTTCAAACGCGCCGGGCATTTACTCTGTCTGGATGAATACAACAAGGTTTGATTGTATGCGCAAAAGATTGTTTGGCACTGACGGAATCAGAGGATTGGCGAACAGCGCTCCTGTAACGGCCGACATGGCCATCAGGCTAGGCCGTGCCATCGGTCATGTTTTCCGAGGTAAGAATCAAGGTCGCACCCGAGTTCTTATAGGCAAAGATACTCGTGTTTCATCGGACATGTTGGAGATGGCCCTGGCGGCCGGGGTGTGTTCAGTGGGGGCTGACGCTTTGCTGGCTGGACATTTGCCGACGCCGGGCGTCGCTTTTCTGACCAGGAACATGAGGTGCATGGCGGGAGCAGTGATTTCAGCCTCTCACAACCCCTTTGAAGACAATTGCATCAAGTTCTTCTCTTCTGCCGGATACAAATTATCTGACGCGATAGAGGACGAAATCGAAGCCATTTTGGAGACAACTCCTGAATCGATGAAAGAACCCACCGGAGCTGGGGTAGGGAAAATTAAATCGCTTGAGGATTCGGTAGGCAGATATGTAGTCTTCCTCAAAAGCAGCATTCCTGACGATCTGAGTTTCGAGGATTTTCGCATTGCGATTGACTGCGCTAATGGAGCGGCTTACAAGGCAGCGCCGATTGTTTTTCAGGAACTGGGCGCCAACGTCAGGACCATATCAAAAACCCCGGATGGAACCAACATTAACCGGGACTGTGGTTCGTTACACCCTGAAAAATTGTGCGAAGTGGTCAAATCTGAAAATGCGAATTTAGGAATAGCCCTAGATGGAGATGCAGACCGCGTCATTTTTTCGGATGAGAACGGCAAAGTTATAGATGGTGATAAAATCATGGGTCTGGTGGCTCAATATCTTTCAAGAAAGGGCAAATTGAAAAGGAATACCCTGGTGGCCACTGTTATGAGCAACATGGGGCTGGAAGTGGCCATGAAAGATATAGGGGTTCGATTGTTAAGGACTCAGGTGGGAGACAGGTTTGTTGTGGAGAAAATGTTGGAGGAGGGGCTGAATTTTGGAGGCGAACAGTCCGGTCATCTAATTTTTCTGGACCACAACACGTCAGGCGATGGGATATTATCGGCACTGCAGGTTCTCACGGTGATGAAGGAATCAGGCAAGAGATTGTCCGAACTGTCATCTCTGGTTTCGAGGTTTCCGCAGATACTCGAAAATGTGGAGGTGTCCTGCCGTAAAGATTTCGAAAGTGTGCCACAAATCAGAAAAGTTCTGGATGAATGTAAGGCTGAACTCGGTGACTCTGGCAGGATACTGGTAAGATATTCCGGCACGCAGCCTTTATGCCGTGTCATGGCGGAAGGTGAAAACGAACAGAAGGTAAGGTGGGCGGTTGACTCACTCAAGGAAGCAATTGTCAAATATCTCTGATATGAACGGAACATCCTTGGATATTGCGCGCCAGGTCCTTGAACTTGAAATGCGGGGAATCAGTACTGTTCTCGAGGGACTCGACGAACGCTTTGAACGCTGCGTGGACCTTCTTTATTCAATTAGAGGACGCATAATAATTACTGGAGTAGGAAAATCAGGACTCATCGGCAGAAAAATAGCTGCGACACTTACTAGCACAGGATCTCCGGCCATATTCGTTCATCCGTTAGAGGGACTGCACGGCGATGTAGGGATAGTAGGGAGAGACGATGCATTGGTGGCCATATCCAACAGTGGAGAAACAACAGAAATCACGTCTCTTGTGGCTACAATCAGGAAGCTGGGAGTCAAGGTGATCGCCATGACCGGAGTGACGTCATCGACGCTCGCCAAAATGGCCCAAGTAACTCTGGATTGTAGAGTTGAGAGGGAGGCCTGTCCGTTAAACATGGCCCCGACCGCAAGCACCACGGCCGCGCTGGCTCTCGGTGATGCTTTAGCCATAGCCTTGATGGTGCGTAGTGGATTCAATCGTGAAGATTTTTTGAGGAGCCATCCCGCAGGAACGCTGGGAGAACGACTGAACCTGAAGGTGAGAGACATAATGCTGGATCGAAGATCCGCCCCTCAAGTCAGTCCGGAGTCTAGGATAGACAAAATATTGAGTAGCATCAATGAACAGAATTTAGGGTTCACTCTTGTCGTGTCATCTGACACTTTATTGGGGATAATCACAGACGGGGATTTGCGCAGGGCTATGGAACTTGAAAAGGGTTTGTTCAACAGGAAGGCCAAGCATCTTATGACCAAGTCTCCTCTGACTATAGACCCCGAAAGAAAAGCCGCTGAAGCCCTTGAAATGATGGAAAGCAAATTAATAACCGCTTTGCCCGTGACCCGTGACGGTTTGCTCCTTGGAGTAATTCATTTGCACGATCTTCTGGGAAGGGGGCAAATTCGATTCACCGGTTGACACTCGGGCTTTTTTTGAAACGGATCATGTTTACTCGGCCATGGAAGAACTGGTTGATGGTCATTGTAATTGCCTCACTAAGCGATAGATGTTTTAGATCCTGTGATAGAAGTTTCCAGGATCGACTACGGGAGGAAAATGATGAAGTTGAATAAAGAGGACCTGGATTACTTTGAGGGGATTCTCCAGAAACAACTCGATGAATTGATCAGAGGCGCCGGCAGGACTGTTGATGACATGACAGACAATGAAGGAAAGACGTCCTTTCCCGATCCCACTGATAGGGCCTCTTTAGAGTCTGACAGGAACTTTGAACTTCGAATCAGGGACCGTGAGAGAAAGTTGATCAACAAGATCAGAAAGGCGCTCGAGAAAATCGAAGAGGGAAATTTCGGATTTTGTGATGTATGTGGAGAGCCAATCGATTTCAAACGCCTGGAAGCTAGACCGGTGACCACTCACTGTATAGACTGTAAAACCTCTGAAGAGGAGCAGGAGAAAATCCGTAAGGTTTAGCCGCTACAAACAAGCTGCTATGAGGTATTTTAAAAATTTGCCGCTTAGTAATGCAGTGCTAAGTAGTCCAAGATGGCAAGTGGGGCGCTCTTGATTCGATTCAGGGCTTTTTTGGTCTCATGATGACTTATTGACATAATATCTTGGTATGTTTCTGAAATGTGAGCAATAACTCTTGAGTGTTCCTCGTGTTCCTGAACCGGCTTGTCTGGTAATAAGCCTTCTTTCATCACGTCCTGACGCTGTTTCGATGGTGAGCGGGGCATTGGAGGCTGAGTTTGGTCCGATTGAAGAAGTGATTGGCCCTTTGGAATTCACTTTCACCAATTATTATGACAGTGAGCTTGGCGCCGGAATCTGTCGCTATTTGCTGGCATTCAGTGAGCTAATTGATAGAAGTAGTCTTTGCAGGGTCAAACTACTGACCAATGACCTGGAAAATGTTTACATGAATGACCAATCCAGGGTCTTCAATCTTGACCCGGGTTTTTTGACTCTCGGAAATTTTGTTTTGGCGACTGGCAAGAATAACGCTCACAGGATATACTTGGATCAAGGAATTTTCTCCGATCTGACCCTGATTTTTCGTAGAGGATCCTTCAGAGCGCTGGAATGGACATATCCTGACTATTCTGATCAAACAATGATAGAAACGCTTAACTTATTGAGAGAGAAATATAAATGCAAACTAATGAGGTTGAGTCAGTGAACGGATATGTCAAGAGTATGACAGGGTTTGGTCGTTCTTCGGGCAGTTTCGGAGAGGTGGAGATCGTGGCCGAAATCCGGGCCGTAAACCACAGGTTTCTTGACATCTTTATCAGAGTCCCCAAAAGCTACAATTCTTTTGAGCCCCAAATCAGAAAAATAATATCTGAAACAGCTAACAGAGGCAAATTTGAGATCATGATTCTCAGATCGGGCGGACGCGTGGGACTGACCGACGTCATGCTGGATTACGAGTTGGCCGAAAAATTCCACAACATGCTTCTGGAACTCAAACGCAGGCTCAATCTGAGGGGCGAGATCGCGGTTTCCGATCTACTGAACCTCAAAGAAATAGTCGCGCCGGTTGATCGTCTGGAGAGTTTTGATTATGAGTGGCCAATTGTTGAGAAATGTTTGCGTCAGGCGATGTCTTCATTAGAGGACATGCGCCGAACAGAGGGAGTTACGCTTTGGCGTGACATTGAATCGAGGTTGGTTAACATCAAGGATAGCATTGACGCTATTTCACCTTTGGTCGAACAGATTGGCTCTGATGCTAAATCCCGATTGGAGCGCCGGGTCAGGGATATTGCGGGCGGCATCGAACTGGACGACGACAGAATGATGCAGGAACTGGCCTTGATAGCTGAACGATCAGACATAACCGAAGAGCTCACCAGGCTCCAAAGTCACGTTGAGCAATTCCTTTCTTTTGGCAAAGAAGGCTCTCCGTTGGGACGTAAACTGGATTTTCTCTTGCAGGAATTGCACAGAGAGGTTAATACCCTTGGATCCAAGTCGGCCTCCACGGATATATCCGGTCATGTGGTCAACATGAAAACTGAAGTTGAAAAGATTAGAGAACAAACACAAAACATAGAATAGGCGGAAATCATGGCTCGAGTAACAGTAGAAGATTGTTTGGAACAGGTAGAGAACCGGTTTGCCCTGGTGATTCTTGCATCGAAGAGAACCAAGGAGCTTAAGAGGGGAGCCCCTCTCATGGTCAGAGACAGGGACAATCGTGAAGTTGTAATGTCTCTTAGAGAAATCGCCAAAGGCAAGATAGCGTCGCGATTGCCCGGACCCGACGAGCATAAAAACAAACAGGACTTGGTGGTTGAAACTAAAAAAGATTGAACAGGAAGACTCACAGCGCATCTAGAATCCAAATCGTCTATGGTGTTCATCCCGTGGCAGAGACGGTGAAGGCCCGTAGAAGAAAAATATTCGAAATCCTTGTAGTCCAAGGGTCTTCCGTGGAGAAAACTCACAAGGATTTTATTTTAAATGAAAACATTCAGTGTCGATCAGTTACGCTCTCCGACATGAATTCGATCTGTGGCCCTGTTCTGCATCAGGGAATTGTCGCTCGTGTTGGCGCCTTTCCATACGTTAATCCGACAGATATCGAAGAATATCTCTCGACCGGAGACGGAGTAACGCTGATACTGGATGAAATACAGGATCCTCAGAATCTGGGGGGAATACTGAGAAGCGCCGAATGTTTCGGAGTAAAGGCTGTTTTGCTCTCAAAAGACAGATCGGCGTTAATCACTCCAGCGGTTGAAAAAGCGTCCGCCGGCGCAACAGCTCACATTCCCGTATGTCAGGTAGGAAACTTGGCCAGGGCAATTGATCAACTAAAAAATATAGGTTTCTGGGTCTATGGTGCGCATTGCGAAGACGGAGCCAACCTCTACGAAGTGGAAATCAAGGGGAAAGTAGCTTTTGCCGTCGGTTCGGAAGGAAAGGGGGTTAGGCGTCTCACCAGGGAAAAGTGTGATGTGTTGGTGAACATACCAACATGCGGGAAAATTCAGTCACTAAATGTTACTAGCGCAACATCCGTCCTGCTCGCCGAAGTCTACCGCCGGACAGCTTTTGCCACTACTTAAACCACATTATTAGCCTATAGTCTTAACTTATTTCTAAAATTGGTGTATAATCATATTATGAAACTGATAGTCAAGCCTGAAGCCAATAATTTGTTGCTTGAAAAACCCCTTCACCTGGTAGTTACACTGGAACCTGAGGGACATTTTGAAGTCTACACTTCCAAGTCCGGCCTAAAACCTGACAGGCATCTTTTGTTAGGTATAGCTCAGGCAATGGCTGTCCAGATAGAGGAAAAAGATCCGGACACCGTGGTCTTCGCCAAGGACGCTGAGGTCGATTTGGAAATGGATGGCGTTATCAAGAGGCTATCCAGCAGCCTGATACTTGTCAGGACGGCTGAAGAGGGCGCTATTGCGGCGTTGGCGCTGTGCGACCCTTCGGAAGGTCGGCGTCTTGCGCGTACGGCAGTCAGGGCTTTGACCGGGACCATAAGGCTTGACGTGCCTTAGGACAGTGAGTGGCTCAAGATGGTCCAAGGGAGGAAATTGATGTTTCAAAAGAGATTCATTCCGACGGTGGTATGTTTCATCTATTTGACACTATTGTCATCGCTTCAGGCACAGGCGGCGGAATTGACAGGCAAATGGGAGGCTTCCGTATTTGGTCATCGCATCAAAGCTCAGGCTTTGCAACAGGGGTCAAATCTTTCAGGAGTGGCTTATCTTTACGATTTGTTTGGCAACCGTTCGACTTATCATTTCAAGGGACTGGTAAACGGGAACAAGGTTATAGCGTCTCACAACGATGGTCACGTCTTCAATGGAGATGTAACTCCAGATGGCAGGCTGGTCGGCGTACTCAAGACCAGCAACGGGCACAAGATTCCCATAGATGTCAAAGGTTCCGGAAGATAGGCGGGGGCCGAACATCTCTATGTCCAGCTGGAAAGAATTTGCTCCAAAGTTAAGGACCGTATGGTTCCTCTTTGCCCTGATTCCACTAATGATGGTCTCCGCAATGGTCTGCGCCACGATAATTGTTCTTGCGGCCCCCTTGACTGCCTACGCGTTCGTGACCAAAAGTCACTTGAAGTCGCCTTGGGCCAAGTCGCACCAAAAAATATGACCTGATTATTCCATGGTTTTCTCTGGAGCGTTCCCCGCCCCATTTCGGGAATCCTGGTGGATAGGCTTTCTATACACTCCATCGATATAGTCCATATCCTCCACGTTTTTGTGGCTTTCCAACCTGGTCGATCCCGGGAGTATCCCGGACGGGATGCGCTCGGCCAAATACTCAAGCCTGGCGTTCATTTTGACTATTGAAGGATCGTCCTGAGTTAGCATGGACCATGAGTCAAACACGGTGGTATCCTGGGAGCCGTTTTTGAAGTTGATCACTACTTTCTTGATTATTCCTGATTCGGAGAAATCTACCGACACGTTTTGCATTCTCTCAAATTCGGGGGCAGCGCCGGGTTGAATTTGAAGGCTCATGAGGTTGTCCGTTCTGGTTTGGTTGACGTTAGCGAACTTACTCATATCACCACTGGTAATCGCATTGATCATGGACATCAATGGGTCAGAGAACTTGGAACGGTCTCTTTCCCCCCTGACGTGATAAAATTCCTCGTCGGTTCCGTTATGAATTATTGTCAGGAACTGGCCGTCAGACAAAATTTCAACGTTTATGTCTCCACTTAGCTTCAGTTGATATTTTTTCTCTTTCTGAAATATAAGAGCTCCCCTGACCAGCACATCTTTTTCAAAAAGCGGTGACTTTCTCACTTTATGAAAATCTGCTCTAAACTGACCAACCATATACGATTTTTTCTCAAGGTCCCTGAGTAAAACTTCCAGATCGTCATTGACGGCGCCTCTCGAGGCGCAACCCTGGAGTATGAATGACAGCGCCAGTGAAAAAAAGAGCGCTATATGAAAACGAAAATGCTGAGCGTTCATTTTCCCAACTAATCAAAAAGATAGACAGAAGGAATCCATTCATTACCAAATTGCAGATGATTGAGCAATAGGCTGGCTTATGGCGGATTTTCCTTGACAACCCTCGGAAGAAGTTTTCAATCTGGTAGCAGACATTTCAAAAAAGGCAGGGTTAGCGTCCCTTGGGAATAAGGTAACCGAATGTGTCTCTTATTCCGGCCCCCAGATTCTGAATGTCCTGGGTAAACTGGCCCAAAACAGAAGATGGTGGCGTTGCGTCAGTTTGCGCCGTGTCACTCGATTTTTCTGTGGTTCGCATGTCTCCATGTTTTCCGAATGAATCCATGATGGAGACTCCAATAGTGTTCCCTGGACCAAGAGGCTGAGCGTCGGGAAGATTGCCTGTTCCCCTTCCTATCGGCGAGGAGGGGGAAGCTCCGGGAAACCTTGCCACAACTGACCCGGTCTCATCTGGTTTCACAGCAATCGATCGGGATGATCGATTCGGAGGACTATACGGCATAGCGGCTGGTAGCGGCGGCAGATTTTTATCTTTGTAACCGGAATCACTTGCAGACGGGGTTCCAAGCGAGGGCTTGGGCGAACCCGGAGTGGACTGATAAACAGGGTAATCTGAAGAACCTTCAATTTTACTCTTGGATTGAGAGAAAGGCTTTGGTTTTGCGTACTCGACGCTCGACTTGTTAGTAGCGCTTTTTTCCTGTTTGGTTTTAGATTTGTTTTTTTCTTTCGGTGGCTTCTCGGTTTTCACGGTAATAAATTCATCCGCCTGAGTGTCAGGCCTGGCGCCAGAACCCGCATCAGTCCCGGTTTGATTAGTAGATTGAAAAGGTAAAGACGGCGCAACGCCGGAATCTGCCTGATTGTTAGGAATGTCCGGAGTTTCCGGGGCCGACAAAACTGAGGGTTCACCAGAGTTTTTCTTTTTTGGGCCTGTGCGGGTTGGTCCGGAAAGCAATGATGTTCCCTGCCTTGCGTCAGCAGAAAAGGGTATGTCCGAGGCATGGGCAATTGTGGTTGAGAGCGGGGCGAGCAGGGATTCGATGTAACTTGTCAGCGCTTTGTTGTCCCAGTTGACTAAACCTACCGAATAACCGACTACTCTTCCGGTTCGGTCAATTACGTAAGTTGTAGGAAGGCCAGGAATTTCATAGATCGCCTCTGAATCAGAATTGACAACGAAAGTTGTTGGGATACCAGAAGGTAGTCTTTTTTGATTCACCGTGTAACGCTGATGAGTGTCGAAAGCATAAGTGAAAGGGAAATCGTTTTTCTTGATGTAATCTATAATGTCGGACGCTCTGTCGAAGAGATTTACGGCAATGATCTCCAGTCCCCGGTCGGAATATTTCCTGGCAAGTTTCTCCAGAAGAGGCTTTTCCATGGAACATGCGGCGCAGTCAATTTTCCAGAAATTGAGTATGATTACCTTGTCTTTCATTAGCGCAGGGTTAACAACTGAGTTGTTAATGCCATCGAGTTCGAAATTGTTGGCTGGAGGCGCGATCTTGAAAGGATTAAAGTTACATGACCTTAGGCCGTCATGAATTGTCTGGGCATACGCCGGTTGACAGCTCCAGGCTGCCAGGCAAAACAGAAAGAAACCAGAGATTAGTTTATGAAATAGAAACATTTGTGGCGTCTCCGGCGCGAATATAACAATTTAAATAAATTATATAATATAATGGCAAGTATTTCAAGCGTTTTATAGTAATGTAATCTCTTGCTTTTTTTAAGAGGTTGTCATATAGGGCAAAGAATCCGGGGTGACAAGGCGATCGCCGGCGCGAAAAGCGCGGGAGGAAAGTCCGAACTCCAAAGGGCAGGATGCCGGGTAACTCCCGGTGGGGGTAACCCCAAGGAAAGTGCCACAGAAAGCAAACCGCCGCTTCTATTGGAGCGGTAAGGGTGAAACGGTGAGGTAAGAGCTCACCGGTTCTCATGGCAACATGGGAAGCCAGGCAAGCCCCATCCGGAGCAAGACCAAATAGGGAAGCATTTGAGGACGGCCCGTCCGACGCTTCCGGGTTGGTCGCTGGAGGTGGCGGGAGACCGTCACCCTAGATGAATGATCGCCGCCCACCTGGTGGGAACAGAATTCGGCTTATCGCTCACCCCGGATTACTCCAGAACACAGGAGTCTCAACATGAACGAAGAAAATGTGAAGGAAACCAAGTCGGAAGATAGCCACTCGCATTCGGATGCGCAGCCGGGCAACACTGTAAGAAAAAGGCTTACCCTTACCATTTTCATAGTAATTCTGATGGCTGTTACGGCTGTGGCCTCCGTCTATCGACAGGAAATTTACGTTGGTGTTGTCAGGACTGCCACCAACCTGCTGAGCGCTAGGACCGAGTCCGGTAACAAAACGCAAGTCAATACCCGGGTTCCGTCGGATCAGGCGCCATCGACGGATGTCATCTCTAATGGTCGCACTGAAACGGATGATGTGGATAAACTCAAGCTGCGGGCTTCTGCGTCTCCTACTTTGTCATTAGCCGCTGAAGTGGCCAAATCAGTCCAGGATGTAACAAAACCTGAAGTTCCACAGGCGACTGAGACCCCATCTGCCACTAAGTCCGAGTCTAGCGCCAGTCAGGATTCAAAACCGCTCCTAGAGGTTTCCAAGCTCGCAGAATCCCCCAATCTGGCTGCGTCGCCAAAGAAACTGCCGGAATCAAATAACGCCCCAGCAGGAACAAAACCTGAGAAAAGCGCTGAGTCAGCAAAGGCTATTCAGTCGGAACCAAAAAATACTAAAAATGAAAATTCAGACACTAAAACCCAGCCCTCATCCGAACAGTTCCAGGTGCCGGGATCGTTGACGGTCAGGATAGAAAATTATTCAGGATCACTCACAAAGTGGCGATTGATGGTCATTCTTGACGATTCCCAAATAATGGCAAAGGACTCCAAGCCGTGGGATCCCAATAGACTTGCTTCCGCTACCAGTTTCATTTCAAGGTTGTCCTCCCAAAGCACTCCTGGGTCAAAATTGGCTGTAAGGGATTTTGCATGTGTCTCTAAAGATGAAAAGAATAAACGTTCCCCTTGCCTTAGTCGCATGCTTTTTGACTGGTCTGAAGCGCCGTTCAACGGTCTGCGAGACAGGCTGGCTGAATCGAGGCCTGGAGGAGAAGTGAATCCGTGCGCTGCTGCGGCATATTCCATGAAAAAAGACTTCCTCGTCAGTGATGCGCTCAATCCGCGCCTGTTGCTAATTACGGCCGGAGCTGCGAAATGTGACGCTAGGGAAGTTCTGAAAGCCGCCGGAGCGATAGGGCCAAGCGCAAAGACACCTGTGGATATTCTGGCAGTGGGAATGAGTTCCAAGAAAAAGGCGGCCTATTCCAATTTGGCCAAGAAAACAGGCGGGGTGTTCCTGCAAATAGATAGTCCTGCCGATCAGGAAAACACGCTGAAAAAATATTCGAAAAACCTACATGTGACATCTATGGATAAAATAGAGATTCGCGGAGACAAGGTGGTTTTTAGCGTGAATTTCGATGAAGACATTACCTTGGCCCCCGGAACTTACACCGTGGTTTTGCCCTCGTTAAAGGGATTGGCGGAGTTCAAAAGGTCAGTTCCAAATGTAAAAATCAAGTCGGGAGAGGCTACGCTCATGACCGTTAAGCTATCCAAAGGCAAAGCGAGTGTAAAGATCGGCCCCAAATAGCAAAGAGTCGCACTTTACCTTCGGCTGCGACGCCATTTGATTGAAAGCAATAAATGCTGCGGGAGTTATTTTTTTGATTTTGATGCGCTCAGAGATTTTCTGTGCCTCGTCGGCTCTGAAAATAGTTATTATTTGAGTAAATTTTTTGATCCCAAAGTCGTTCTCCGGTCAGTCTATCGGCTCACAGACCAGGCTGTATTTGGCGCCTTCTCCTGTCAAGG
>CAZGVM010000028.1:0-23052 GCA_964528855.1 uncultured Desulfomonile sp.
CGAGATAATTAGCAGAGGGACACTTGTCATAGGTTCCGAATCGATAGTTGAAGCCGAAATACATTCGAATTCGCTAAAAATTTCAGGGGAAGTTCGCGGAGATATTACCGCTACCGAGAAAATTGAATTGTTCCCGCCTGCCAAGGTTTATGGAAATATCAGGACCCCGAGTCTCATAATTGAAGAAGGCGTCATCTTCGAGGGAATCTGCAGCATGAGTTCGTTCCAGCCCGAGATGCCCGAACTGGAGCGTAAAGAATCCGAGATGGTAAGTGAAGAAGACGAACCGGAAGAGGGTATATCAGTCCAGGCATGGCCTGTCGCATACGACCAAAATGACAATCTCACGGGGGAAGACTCGGAAAACGAAACACTCCACAAGCACGATCGCTAATTCTTGTCTTGAATTGGCTTTTTTCAGGAAAAATATCTTGACACCCATGTGTCGTGGTGTTACTAAAATAAGCCAATCATAGTCTAGGCCTTATTTTCCTATTAAACAAAATTAGGTATTTGGAAGTCACGTGGAGGCGTGCGTTAGAACTGTCACGCTAGAGGCTGTATAACTTCTCGCATCGGGAGATCAAGCCAGTGATCAATCTAAATTTTACTGTGTTGATTCAGGTTGTGAATTTCCTGGTCCTGCTACTCCTCTTGAACGCTCTGCTCTATAAGCCCATCATGGCAAAAATTAGGGAGAGGGAGGCCGCGATCAAAAAGGATCGTGAAAAAGCCCTCGAGCTTGAAACCGAAGTGGCAAACCAGGAAGAAAAGCATCGTGAAGCCTTGGTTCAGGCAAGGAAGACCGCCGCTGACGAAAAGGGGTCCTTGTTGGCTGAGTCAAAGCTAAAAGAAGCCGAGATTCTTGAAAAAGCGAGGCTGGAAGCCGCAAGGATTGTGGAAGAAATGCGAAAGTCAATCCAGGCGGAATCAGAGGAAGCTCGAAAGAAACTCAAACAAGATATGTCTCCGTTGGCTCAATCGGTCACGGAGAAAGTCCTCGGGAGGGCCGTGTAATGAACAGGAACAAACGAGCCCTTTCTTTTTTTGTGGTTGTTCCGGTGACACTACTGACCGCCTCGGTCGCCATGGCGGCTTCAGAAGGCGGTGGCTCCACATGGACCCCTTGGTTGCTTATGTGGAGGGTTATTAACACCCTGGCGCTCATCGGACTTCTCGTTTACTTTGTCAAGAAACCGTTGGTAAGCTTTTTTCAGGAGAGAAAGAGTTCCATCATCAGGGAACTCGAAGAGGCCAAACTCAAAAGGGACGAAGCTATCAGTCTGATTGAAGACTACAAGAACAAAATGGCCGGAATGGAACAGGAGTTGGCCAAGATGAGCGCCGAACTCAAGAAGGCCGCAGAGTCTGATAGTCAGAAACTGGTAGTCGCTGCTGAGAACCTCTCCGCAGCCATGATTGAATCAGCCAAGATGACGGCTGAACAGGAAGTGCGAAAGGCACGCATACTCTTGAAAAATGAAGCCGTCGAATTGGCCATGACAATGGCTGAGGCTTTAATCAAAGAGAAAATCAACGATCAGGACCGTAAGCGTATCGTTGAAGACTATCTGGTTAAGGTTGGGGGTATGAAGTGATAGACACAACTTTAGCTAAACGCTACGCAAAAGCGCTAGTGGACATCGGTCTTGAAAACAATACATTGGACAAGTATGGCGCTGACCTATCCGAATTTACCCAACTTATTGAGTCATCCCGTGATTTGAGAGAAGTCCTTATCAGTCCTGTTTTTACTAAAGAGGACAAGAAGAAGATCGCCGCCGACGTTCTGTCAAAAATGTCCGCCGATCTAATGGTTGTCAACTTCATTAATGTCCTGATCGATCGAAAGCGTATTGATCAACTGGTAGGCATCAATGGAGCGTTTGCAACCAAGGTTGACGAGATCAGGGGTATTACCCGCGGGGAAGTTATTAGCGCCGAACCACTTAGCGATGAAGAACTGAACCAGGTCACCGAGGCGCTCTCTAATTTGAGTGGCAAGAAGGTAGAGCTTAAAACCAAGGTGGACGACTACCTCATAGGAGGTTTGTACGCCAAGGTGGGTGATATGGTTTTTGACGGTACGATTCGCACTCAGCTAAACCAGCTTAAGGAAAGCCTGAAGGGATAGGGACAATGCAGATCAGAGCCGAAGAAATCAGCGAAATTATCAAGCAGCAAATTCAGGATTATGACAAAAAAGTAGAAGTGAGCGAGACCGGCACCGTCATAAGTGTTGGCGACGGTATTGCCCGTCTGCACGGTCTCGAGAACGCCATGGCCGGTGAGCTTCTCCAGTTCCCCGGCGGCATCATGGGGATGGTTCTCAACCTCGAAGCAGATAACGTCGGAGCCGCTATTCTCGGCGAAGACGTCCACATCAAAGAGGGCGACACCGTCAAGAGAACCAACCGAATCGTTCAGGTTCCCGTCGGTCAGGCTATGCTTGGTCGAGTTGTGGATTCTCTGGGACAACCTATCGATGGTAAAGGGCCAATTGAGACCAAGGACTTCAGGATGGTGGAAGTGGTGGCCCCTGGTATCATCAAGCGTGAGCCGGTGAAAGAACCTCTCCAGACTGGCATCAAGGCCATCGACTCCATGATTCCGATTGGGAGAGGGCAGAGAGAGCTTATCATTGGTGACAGACAGACAGGCAAAACAGCCATCGCCATCGACACCATCATCAATCAGAAAGACAGTAATGTAAAATGTATCTATGTGGCCATCGGACAGAAACGATCTACTGTTGCGCAGGTTGTTGCCACACTGGAGCGTTTTGGCGCCATGGCGTATACCACAGTCGTCTCAGCCACAGCGTCCGACCCTGCCCCCATGCAGTACATCGCGCCTTATTCCGGCGTCACAATGGGCGAATATTACAGAGATAATGGCGAGCACGCTCTAATAATTTACGATGATCTCAGCAAGCAGGCGACTGCTTATCGTCAGCTATCCCTGCTTCTCAGAAGACCGCCAGGACGTGAAGCGTTCCCGGGTGACGTTTTCTACCTCCATTCCCGTCTGTTGGAGCGGGCGGCCAAGATGGGCGTAACCCATGGAGGCGGTAGCCTGACAGCCCTGCCTGTTATAGAAACCCAGGCCGGTGACGTTTCAGCCTACATCCCCACCAACGTTATTTCCATTACGGACGGGCAGATATTCCTCTCGACAGACCTCTTCTATTCCGGCGTGCGTCCGGCTGTTAACGTTGGTTTGAGCGTGTCTCGAGTCGGCGGTAACGCTCAGGTCAAGGCCATGAAACAGGTGGCAGGGTCCTTGAGGCTTGATTTGGCTCAGTTCCGTGAACTCGAGGCTTTCGCCCAGTTTGGATCTGATCTGGACAAAGTTACCCAAGCCCAGTTGGCTCGAGGAACCCGTCTGGTCGAGATGCTCAAGCAGGCGCAGTACGAGCCAATGCCTGTCGAGAAACAGGTGGCTGTCATATTCGCAGCCACTGCGGGTTTTGTTGACAGCTATGATCTGCGGGCCCTTGGAGATTATGAGAAGCAGTATCTAAGTTATTTGGAAAGTAGCCACCCTGATGTCCTCAAAGAGATCAAGGAGAAAAAGATTATCTCTGCTGAACTCGAAGGCAAGATGAAGGGCATACTGGAAGAGTTCAAGGGCATATTCAATCCGCCGTCTTTGTCGTTAGTATAGGAACAAAGTCGTTTCCAGATCTTATGACATTGGGTCATAGCAGATAGCAACGAGGTCGAAATGGCAAGCCTACGAGACATTCGTAAACGCATAGCCAGCGTCAAGAATACACAAAAAATAACCAACGCCATGAAAATGGTGGCGGCTGCAAAACTGAGGCGAGCAGAGGAGGCCATTAAGGCTGGGAGACCTTTCGCTGAAAAGATGAGAGAGGTTCTCATGTCTTTGGCGGCCAGAACGAATCCTGGCGCTCATCCGATGTTAACTGTCAAGCCGGTCAATAAGGCGTTGCTGGTTTTGGTGACTGCTGATCGCGGGCTCTGCGGCGCTTTCAACACCAGTTTGAACCGTCGCGCTGAAGCGTTTATAAAAGAGATGAAAGCCAAGGGCGTCGAGGTGGAGTTGCTTACGGTCGGTAGAAAGGGCAACGATTACTTCCGCAGACGTTCAGTCACTATTGCACACAAGTTCTCCAACGTCATGGGCGCCGTGAATTACGAACTGGCCGGCGAGATCTGTAATGCTTTTACAGAAAAGTTCGTCGCCGGAGAACACCAGGAAGTTTACATTTTGTATAACAGTTTCAGAAGCGCCGTGACTCAGGTTCTGACGTTACGCAAAATTCTTCCGGTGGCCCCTGAAGAGGAGAGCTGGAAGCAGCGAAGGGCATATTTGTATGAGCCGTCAGAGGAAGAGCTTTTGACGGCCATCGTCCCAAGATATATCCAGGTTCAGGTCTTTGCCGGCCTGCTCGATTCTGTAGCCAGCGAACATGGAGCCAGAATGACGGCAATGGAAGCGGCCACATCAAACTCAAAAGAGATGATCCATAAACTGACCCTCAAGTTTAACAGGTTGCGTCAGGAATCTATTACCACAGAACTGATGGAGATCGTCGGCGGGGCGGAGGCGCTGAAGGGATAAACCGACTCTCTCCATGTTGATAAGACATTTAATCGAAGACCTTTTCAGGAGGAAATCCTAAGATGAGTGTGGGAAAAATTGTCCAAGTTATTGGCCCCGTCGTCGACGTCGAGTTTCCGGAGCACCAGCTTCCGTCTATCTTTAATGCTCTGTTCATATCGAACCCCGCAATCAACGACGAACCAGACAACCTGGTTGTCGAAGTAGCGCAGCATCTTGGTGACAATACGGTTCGAACTATCGCCATGGACACCACAGACGGTCTGGTTCGCGGTATGCCTGTCAAGGACAGCGGAGCCCCCATGCAGGTGCCTGTCGGAAAAGCGGTTCTCGGTCGCATTATGAATGTTGTAGGCCGACCCGTCGATGAAGCCGGTCCCATCGTGTCAGATGCTATGAGACCGATCCACAGGTCCGCTCCGTCTTTTGACGAGCAGGTAACACAGATTTCCATTCAGGAAACCGGCATCAAAGTCGTTGACCTCATCGCTCCGTTCATGCGTGGCGGCAAGATCGGGTTCTTCGGCGGAGCCGGCGTTGGTAAGACCGTCTTCATGATGGAAATTATCAACAACATCGCCAAGCAGTTCGGTGGCACATCGGTGTTCGCCGGAGTAGGTGAGCGTTCTCGTGAAGGAAACGACCTTTTTCTCGAAATGGGTGGCGTCCTTCCCGGAATGGAAAAGAAACACGAGGGCGAGCGAGTCATCGATCGAGCCGCCCTTATTTACGGACAGATGAATGAACCCCCTGGAGCACGAGCCCGTGTCGCCCTTACCGCCCTTACCGTCGCCGAATACTTCCGCGATGAACAGGGTCTGGACGTTATGCTCTTTGTTGATAACATTTTCCGATTCACCCAGGCTGGCTCCGAGGTGTCCGCTCTCCTCGGACGTATGCCGTCCGCGGTCGGTTATCAGCCGACACTGGGCACCGATATGGGCGAATTGCAGGAGCGTATCTGTTCCACAAAGAACGGATCAATTACTGCCGTTGAATGTATTTACGTGCCCGCAGATGACCTTACAGACCCGGCGCCTGCTACGACATTTGCTCACTTGGATGGAACCGTCGTCCTTTCCCGTCAGGTTGCTGAGTTAGGCATCTACCCGGCGGTGGATCCGTTGGATTCAACTTCGAGAATTCTCGATCCTCGAGTTATCGGTGAGGATCACTACAACGTAGCTCGCTCGGTTCAGTTGGTCCTTCAGAGATATAAGGATCTCCAGGACATCATTGCCATTCTCGGTATGGATGAGCTCTCCGAAGATGACAAGCTTGTCGTATCCAGGGCCCGTAAGATTCAGAGATTCCTTTCGCAGCCGTTCTTTGTCGCACAGGAATTTACAGGCACTCCTGGAAAATATGTCAAGATCGCTGATACAGTTTCCGGATTCAAGGAAATCGTCCAAGGTAAACTGGACGATCTGCCTGAACAGGCCTTCTACATGGTTGGGGACTTGAACGAAGTTAGAGAGAAGGCTCAGAAACTGGCGAGCGCCTGATCAGGAGAGACCAATGGCTCAAAAGTTCAAAGTTGAGTTAGTGACTCCCAGTGGAGTCGTGCTGAATAAAGAAGTGGAAGAGGTCATCGCTCCTGGCGTCATGGGTGAGTTCGGAGTCCTGATAGGACATACTCCAATGCTCACATTCATAAAGCCAGGGGTGCTATCATATCTTGAAAACGATCGGTTTGTGAAATACGCTGTTGGCTCTGGTTTTTGCGAAGTCCTTAAGGACGCCGTCAATGTACTGGTAGTCGAGGCGCATGCCGCTGATCAGGTTGATAAGAACGCAGCCAACGAGGACCTGGTCCGACTCGAAAGAGAGATCCTGGAGGTCAGCGCCACTGAAAATCCGTCAGAATATGAGCGTTTGTCCGATAGCATCAAGGTAGCTAGGGCCAAGATTTCAATCGTTAGCTGAAAATAATCGTTTTGTTTTTATGACTTAAGCCCTGAATAGACTGTATTAACGCAGTTCATTTCGGGGCTTTTGCTTTTGGAATGGGTTAATGAGGCGTAAAAGCATGCAGCTACAATCGATTGTCAACTTTCAGAATTTGTTGGTAAAACTCAGCCTGGACGCTGTGTTATTGAACACCTCGGAAATTACCAGGTCTGTAAATTTGAGGAGATTGTCGGGTTTTTCGGGATCGGACGCCAGTTTGGTGATAACACATAATGAAGCTCATCTCTTCACGGACGGGCGGTACAAATCACAGTCAAGAATGGAGTGTTCCGGACTCAGGATTCATGTCACAAAAGACAAGATCAAGTCGATAGCAAGCCTGATCAAGTCCAGGGGAATCCGGGCTACAGGTCTGGAGGGCGCCCGAATCTCGTATGAATTTCTGACAAGACTTCGTGAAAAAACTCCGGAAACGGAATTTATAAATCTGAAACGTTCCCTTTGGAATGAAATTCGAATTCTAAAGAACGCATCGGAAGTCCAGGCGATCAGTAGAGCCGCAGCTCTTGCGTCAGACGCTTGCATGGAAATAATTGCTCGTGGCCTGTCCGGAAAGGCCGAATCCGAAGTGGCGGCGGACCTGGAAACCCTTTTCAGACGCAAAGGGGCCTCAGGAGCTTCTTTTAACACAATTGTGGCCTCCGGTGTTAGAAGCGCGCTTCCGCATGGGACTGCAACATCAAAAATAATCGAAACCGGCGATCTGGTCATTATCGATTACGGATGTAAACTGTCTGGTTACTGTAGTGATGAAACGGTGACGTGTATTGTGAATTCGGAGCCGGATAGGAATCAAAAGACGATTTATCAAGCCGTCAAAAACGCCCACGACAGGGCGATTGAGGCCCTTGGGATCGGAATAAAAGCCAGTTCTATCGATAGAATTGCGAGAGACTCTATTACGGAGGCTGGCTTTGGGCCTAACTTTCTTCACAGCCTTGGCCATGGCGTTGGTTTGGA
The DNA here is from genome assembly GCA_964528855.1 of uncultured Desulfomonile sp. GTDB lineage: Bacteria > Desulfobacterota > Desulfomonilia > Desulfomonilales > Desulfomonilaceae > CAITZA01. The sequence continues at coordinate 7,522 of CAZGVM010000028.1, forward strand.
GGTTCATGAGGCGCCCTATTTGTCCCCCAGGTCAAACGACAGACTTGAAAGCGGGATGGTCTACACAATTGAACCGGGCATATATGTTGAGGGCGTAGGAGGGGTTCGCCTGGAGAGTCTGATACATCTTGGCGACACAGGACCGGTCATTCTTAACACTGCCCCCAAAACTCTCATCAGAGCGACTTGACAGACTGGTCAAACGTGGTTAATCATAACAAGTTTAGGTAAAGCCGCTGAGGCGGAGACTACCGCTAATTTCTTGCATTTGTTGGGAGGGTATTGATGTATTCTACACCGGACTTCAGGAAGGGCCTCAAGATTGAAATAAATGGCGAGCCTTTCATAATGGTCGAGTTTCAACATGTCAAACCTGGGAAAGGCGGCGCCTTTGTACGAACAACGCTCAAAAGCCTAGTTACAGGGAACGTCATTGACAGGACTTTCCGTTCAGGTGAGAAGGTGGGCAAGCCTGATCTCGAAGAAAAAGAGATGCAGTTCCTGTACGAGAGTGACGGCGAATTCCATTTTATGGATGTAGAGACTTACGAACAGCTTTTCCTTACGGCTGATCAGTTGGGAGACGCGCGGAACTACCTTCAGGAGAATGTCTCCGTGACGGTGTTACTTCACAACGGCAAATCAATTGGTGTTGAAGTTCCGATCTTTGTTGAACTTGCTGTCACCTTCACTGAACCTGGCATAAAGGGCGATACCGCTGCTGGCGCTACAAAACCGGCTACCCTCTCGACCGGTATGACTGTGTTGGTGCCGTTGTTCGTTAATGAAGGAGACGTACTCAAGATTGACACCAGGACGGGAAAGTACATCGAGAGAGTGCGATAAAAAAACATGAATTCATTGGGCTTAATCGTTCATGACGAACAGTCGTACCTATCCAAAGTCGTTCGTCGTGGTACTGAGGACGGCATACTTACCAGGGACAGAGGCGACGAGATATTGAGAATCTCTGTAGCTATGGCCAACAAATACGTGCTTCAGAAGGAGATTGATTTCCGTTCGGAGGAAGAACTTTCAAGAGTTCAGGCAGCCATATTGAAGCTTGTCGGCATAGGGTTGGAGATCAAGTCCAGGGGGGCAATTGACGAAGCAGTAAGAATCCTGATGGAGACTTCTCCGGTAGAACTATTCCGACTTGCCCATACTAGGATAGACAACCTGAGGATGAGATGGAAAAAGCTACTTTTGAACCATAACATTCAAATTATGGTGAGTTCTGAGGAATTCGACTGTCTCAGCGATCTGACCTGTCACCTGCTCTCAAAAATGAGCATCTTTAGCGAACGAGAGATATACAATATTAAATCCACAACCCTGGAAGATGAGCTTTTTAATGGTCTTGGCATCCTGGAATATTACGAGTCCGAAACTGATAGGTACGAATTCATTCTTACACTCAAGGGAATTTTGCCTTTCAATCTTCTGAACAAAAACGAATCCTTGAGGGCGGAAAACATCTCTGAGGTTGACTCTATCCGTGAGGCGATGATCAATACACTGGTAATTTCCCATTTTAATGACACTGAGCCACCCACCAGTGTCGCCACGGATGAAATAAGAGCCTTTCTGGGGGCTCTGGATTGGGACTCAGAGATAGATGTGTTTCCAGATGAACTTGAAAGTTCAGTGATCGAAGTTATTCATGAACTTGGCCAAGGGCTCACGGAACGTCGGGCTTCGCTTCTCGCAAAGGAAGTGATACGCTCGATCCAAAGACTTGTCGAAACAATAGTTAGAGAGTGGGATACCGTGAACTCCGCCGATGAAATGGTCTTTTTCAAAAGATGGGTTCGCATGGCTCTGGTAGCCGACTCGCAAGGACATATCGACAGAATTCTGTCAGCCGAACGGTCTCTGGACGAATTTGAGTTTGAATCGATTTTGGATCGGCTTCTCAGAACTCAGCCCAACGAAGCTGAAATCATGATAGAAAAATTGCCGTGGAGCCACCTGAGGCCGGACCAGATTGTCAGGCTTTTTCACGATGCCCGCAATTATCAGCAATTGCTTGCCCGTAAACCGGCACTGGATTCTTTCTCTTCGGAGGAGATCATCGACTTGATCGAAAGCCTGGACGCCGAAGCTCTTGAGCTACTCTTCGAGCAGATCAGCAAACGACTGTCATCGCTGGATATGCGATTGGAAGAGATAGAGATGCTGGCCTCTTTGCATCATGAAAAAATCGACGGGTTGTTCCGGTTCTGTAACCCACCAGTGGACCTGGATAAAAACAAGATACTGTCCGAATTTAAGGACGGGGAATTGAAGATAAAAAGAGCTTTATTCAACTGCTGTATAAACTCTGACATTTTTCGGGATCTTTTTGAAGAGGCGTGGGCCACAAATCCTGAATTCATAAAAAAAGAATCACGCTCAATACCCCCAAACGAGATTGGTAATTTCCTGCTTTCGGCAGCCGGCGGCAGCGTGCCGGAGATCATGCTTTCAGCCAAGGGCGAAGAAGCGATCAAATTCGCATCAAAACAGTTGTCCTCGTTTTTCAATAGCCTTCCTGCGTCCAAGAAAAAAGCGGCTATCAAATTCTTCAAACGTTGAAAGCTCGACTCAAAAAAATGAAGCTTGGAGAGCGCCAAATGTTACGCTTTTAAATCACTCCAAGCTTCTAGTGCGAAGAGAGGATTAAGGAGGGGGGGTGTCAAAGAAACTTGGGAGGTTGAGTCCTCATGGCGCCAAGCAAACGGATAAGCGCCCTCAAAAATCAACCTCAACAGGCTGCTTCACAACATGTTAATAATGCCTTGCTGATGTTCAATTTGAAAAATATTCCCCACTTACAAGAGCGTGGTGTTCCCGATGCCCCTGGTAGTTAGCAAATCGCCGTAGTGCAGCCTTATGTTAGTCATGAGTCTGCGGTATTGCCTATTTGCAACAAACCCGCTGAATTACCATGTCATTGGTTTTGGATGGGCGGCTCGCTAAATTGAGACGCCCCGTCCACGCAAGGAGCTAAAGTCCCCCCTCGGAGAAGGACTTCAGTGAAAAACTTTTTTGCAAGAAAGGCGCCCGGCGATGGCGCTGTGTTTGGATTGTAACCAGTTAATAATATATAATAATTGGGCGTTCGGGATCGAGTGTTAGGTGTGGGTGAAAAAGAATGAGGAAGATGGGTGTTTTCCACCCATCTTTTTGAACCATGTGGTTTTTATCGACCATGAATTTGAAAACGAAACGGGCCAACCACTCCGGTTCATGATTGCGCGTTTCATCTGTCAAGTGTTGAGTAAAAAACATAGATGGTTGTAATGGAACACATTTGACCATTTACTGCGTTGTATATAAAAGGGTTACTGAAACACGGTTCCTTATTGATTGGTATCGAGACCGTCAATCAAGCTTTTTGAGAAAGTCTGGATGAACCTTGTAACCGCACTTGATAGCTTCATTCGCGTGTAATCTGGCTTTTTCCATATCTCCCTTGTGGAAGAAAGACACTGCAAGATTGTTGTGGGCCATTCCAAAACCCGGTTTGAGAGATGTCGATTTCAGGTTATGCTCAATACTTTTATCGAAATCTCCAAGAGTGAGATAGGCGTTGCCCAGATTAAGGTGGGCAATCACATTATCGGGTTCCAGACTTAACGCCTTGTTGAAACTGTGTACTGCCTGGTCCAGATTTCCCTTGGCCAGGAAGGCTATACCGATGTTAACACAGCCCTCCACCAGATCAGGTCTGAATTCCAAAGCCTTCAAACTTTCCTGTATGCATGCGTCGTAAGCGCCCTGTTGGAGCAAAACCGCGGCAATATTAATTCTGGCCTCAAGCATTCCCGGTTTCAGCTTTAACGCCTTTCTGAATTCGGCTATACTTTCCTCCAACTGCCCGTTCCTGGAAAGAGCGAGGCCCAGATTATAATGGGCAGGAGCAGAATCAGGTTTTTCCTGTACGGTAAGGGTCAAACTTTCCAGAGTTTCGTTCTCCGGCGCAACATTTTTGTTTTCTGGTTGAGAATCTGTCATCTGGCCTCCTGGTAGTTTATGAGAATATTTCGCTTTCTGTGGTTAGGTTTGTTGGACGAAATCTCGTCCGACTCTAGAATCCAGCGCATTCTTCATTTTCAGGACAATTGCCCGGACACAGGAAGTCTGCGTTACTACAGCATACATTCAAACCATTCACTCTGTAAACATTTGGAAGGCTCCTGATGATGTCCTCATGGATGCAAGGGCTTTCCAACGTGCAGGAAACCGAAAGGAGACGGGATGCGGCCAAAACTGCCAAAAACCACCACTATAAATTTCATGGGACGCAAGCCTTGACCACTCTGACGCTTCCTGTAAGGTCGCGTCGTAAGGTCGCGTCGATATACTTGTCTTCAGCGTCTACGATCGACAAAACGGCTTCTGATTGGCCGTCTCCAATCTCAAAAATGAGGCGACCTCCTGACGCCAAAAGGTTCGGAGCTTCATGGACAATTTTACGAATGCAGTCCAAACCATCCTTCCCGCCATCTAAAGCTGCGAGCGGTTCAAAATTGGAGATTTCAGGGGCTAACCCGGTTATAGAATCTGTCGGAATGTACGGCGGATTGGAAAATATTATTTCAAACAGAGGTCCTTTCCTGAAAGCGCCCGTAAGGTCGGCCATCACAAGTGTGAGCCTGTCCCAACAATCATTGGCCAAGGCGTTTTCCCTCGACAACTCGATGGCCAGTCCGTTTATATCTACGCCGACAATTTCAACTGATTGTTTTTCTTTCAGGATGGCAATGGAAACTGCGCCGCTGCCGATTCCCAACTCCAGGATACGAGTATTTTCAGATCCTCGAAGTTCGTTTAACACCGTTTCGAGGAGGGTTTCAGTGTCCGGTCGAGGAACCAGAACACCAGGAACCACACAGAAAGGTATCGACCAGAATTCTTTTTTCCCGATTATCAATGAAACTGGCTCTCTTTGAGCGCGTCTGGAAACAAGACTACGATATGAATCTCGCTCAAAATTTGTCAAAGGCCTTTCAAAATTGAGATAAAGCTCAACACGTGACATCTTCAAACATTGTCCCAGCAACACTTCCGCATCAAGCCGCGGGGTTTCACACCCCTTGGACTCCAGGTAGCTGGTAGTCCATCCCAAAATGCGCCTCACGGTCCAAATATCTTTGACAGATTCCGAAGAACTCATGGTTTAGGGTAGTACCGCCTGAGGTTATGTAAACTACATCAGTTTTGAGTATAGATCAATGAAAGACAAATAGGAATGGCCATGCTGTCTATTCTCCGTTGTGTCATAGCCATTAAACCTGATAAAACAAAGTGTAACAACTAAAAATGAAAGTTATGTTTTATGCATTTTTCGACGGAGGTGTCTGGAACTTTATGTCGTTATTTGTGTCAACATTAATATATCCATCCTAAACCCCCCTCAGAGACCCTGCAGCGCGCTTCGGGGTCTCGACCCTCCTTCCACCTGCAACAAATCCATTGTGAATGCTATTTATTGTGTCAATATCTGGGTGAATGTCTGCTCAATGTCAAATGGCGGTATGGCAAAATGCCTTTGGAGGGCCTGAAAACAAGACATGTTCAAGTGTATTCGGGAAAAACCAATAACCCGAAAAACCGGTATGAAAAGTTTATGCCAACTGAAACACGACCATCTATCGACCGTGCCTCTCTCAATCCTTCGAGAGACCGGTCTGTGACATTAGTTCGTGATATTCATTTTTTCCTGGCTATTTCCAAGTCCTGAAGCTTTTGAAACTCGACTTTCATCTCTTCAATAGGGGTCATTGTGGCCTTTCTGGAAGTTGTAATCATTTTACCCCCGATCAATCCATATTCGACCGTTTGTGGATAGTGAAAGCGTCTCTTCGATATTCTCCTTTTATCAATCCACTGAGCCTGGTGTATCGGCAAATAAAATGAAAAACGTAAAGGCTCCAGAACAATGTGAAAATGATATAAATCAAAATACCCTTCCTCGAATTCCACTTTACACTTGGTTGTCAGATACATCCGAAGATGGTGTTTGTTCGAGTTGGTTTCCGTCTCCCACTGCTTTTTGGCTTCAGGCGAGAGGTTGTATATTTCCCTGTCTCCTCTACGGACATAATTGACGGTCAAGCAGCTATGACCGCTCTTGAACACTTTTTCCAGCACGTTATGCTTGATCGGAAACAGATCAGCGCTGGTCTTGGTTTCATGCACCAGGAAACAAAGGTAATAACATGCCTTTGCAATTTCTTTTTCCGGAGAGGGCATAGAATCAATTTCAGCAAGATTGGCCAGGTGAAATTTAACCTTCTCCGGCATGACCGCCTTGGTTTCCTTCGGTTTCCTGGGGCGAGGCGGTGTCGGTCCGAATCTCATGCCCCTGGGATTGGGCAGAAAAGGTTTGAGCCCTTTGTCCTCTCTTTTGTAAACAATTATAGGGTCCCGTCGGGGAGGTTTTTTAGGCATTTTTTTCTCCTTGGCCCTGATGCGTGCGCCAATCTTTGATCACTTTTTCAGGAAACATCTTTAACGGCTTTGTGACCTCAGAGCAATCGCCGCCAAGGTCCAAATCGCTCATGCATGAATAGAGTATTCCTGGAATTTAGACAGACTGTTTTTTTCAAAGATTCCTGAATCGAACAAAAAACCTGGCGCCCTTTTTACAGACATACCCCGTTTACGCGCAATAGATATGATGTGTTTATCGTGTATACGCTAGTGGTATTCGAAGGCTACCCCGTTTTCAGGCTGTTTTACGGATCGCCAGAAAAAGCCCTTCGACTTGCTTAGTTTTACCTCTAAACATTTAGAGCAAACTAATCAAGAGAAATCTTTATTCAGAAGGCAATCAGGTTGCATCAACAGGCGTATCGAGTTATAAATTTTGAAGGAGGATAACACGGAAATGGAAAAAAAATCATCAATTTTTGGGGAAAAGGCGTTGTCCGAATACGATTCCAAAAATCTCCTCACTAAATACGGTGTTCCTGTCTCCAGAGAGATTCTCGCAACCTCTAAAGATGAACTAGACAGCGCCATCAACGAGATGGGCTTTCCCGTCGCCCTGAAAGGTTGCTCCAGCTTTTTTGCGCATAAGACCGAAATGAACCTGGTAAGCCTGGATGTAAGAACCCCAGAAGAAGCCTGCGAGGAATTCGACCGCATCTCCGCAATAATGGCCGATCAAGGCGATGGAGTGCTTGTACAGGAAATGATAAAGGGAAAGCGAGAATTCATGGCCGGCCTGACGCGCGACGCGCAGTTCGGGCCGTGTGTGATGTTCGGATTGGGTGGCGTCCTGACTGAGGCATTGGAAGATGTCTGTTTCAGGATGGCCCCCATAACCAAAGCTCAAGCTTTTGAAATGTTTGATGACATCAGGGGGAAAAAACTGTTGGGACCTGTGCGTGGGATGGAACCAGTGAATCTTGACGCATTGGCTGACATCCTTGTGGCACTCGGAGAACTAGGTGTTCAAAGAAACGACGTCCAGGAAATAGACCTCAATCCGATCATCATCAAAAACGGAAATCCAGTTGCGGTTGATGCCTTGGTGATCACCCAATAAAAGACTCATCCAGTTTCAATCCAAATAGACTCTTTTCTTGTTTCATTCGCGCCCGCCCCATGTCGCAGGCCTGAAACACCAAGGATCCGCATATACCTCATTTTGGCCGCCCTGTTTCCTTACTCGGGCGGTCTTTTTGTCGCAGGCGCACATACGGTTGATGAGCCCGCCCATAGCCTAATAATCTACTTTATATAACCATTAAAAAGGTCATTTCATCAGTTTAGGTTAATCTAAGTATCTTAACTTTTTATCATGTGCTTTAACCTTTAATATTCAGGTTGATATGAGCATTAAATATATATTGATTAATATATAAAGACGCGAATTCATTATGATGGGAATATGATATTTTCTATATTCAAGATTCGTAAACAATTATAGTCATATAAGATCATGACATGTTTATGGTCAATAAAATATTACACTGTTATCACGCATAGATGAGTTTTTTATATAAAAAGTGCTTGACAAATATATTCTATCCTACTAGAAGTTGCGCACCTGCATCAGTCCTACCATATAGAACCTTCCTTAGACTCCCACTAAGCGTCCTACCCGGTGCCCCATAGGGGGTCCCGCCTTTTTTGTGCACAAAAATATTTAATAATATTAAATAATTAGACTTGCGTCGCCGTAACTGAAGAACCGGTATCGATGCTTTACCGCTTCCGCATAAGCCTCTCTAATCATTGGGATACCATAGAAGGAAGCCACGAGGGCCAGTAGAGTCGAATGAGGAAGGTGAAAATTGGTGATCATGGCTCCGACCATCCTGAAGTTATATCCTGGTTTAATAAATAAATCGGTATGCTGAGGCCCGAACATGACTGAATTATTATCTTTTACTGCTGATTCAAGGGTTCTCGTGGATGTGCTGCCTACTGCCACGATCCGGCGACCGGATTTGACGGCGGCATTGATCAAGCCGGCAACCTCTTCAGGAATGTCAAAAGACTCGGTTTCCATTTTGTGAAGTCGTATGTCCTGATCTCGAATGGGCATGAACGTGCCTATTCCGACATGCAGAGTTATTTTCAAGACAGTAATGCCGCGTTCCTCGATCTGTTCGAGCAGTTCATCTGTAAAGTGCAGCCCTGCAGTGGGCGCTGCGACTGAGCCCGGTTGTTTCGAGTAGACGGTCTGGTACCTGGATCTGTGTTCCAGGTCAGAGTGATCTCCAGGCTTAATATAGGGGGGAAGCGGCGTTCTTCCGAAAATTTTCAGAAAATCCAGCAGGCCATTATTGTCGCAAGGAAATTGTATGATGGCTCTACCGGGTCTCGGGGAGTGCGCCACTTTAAGAGCAGTGTGATCATCTATGAAAACTTCCTGACCGTTTCTCAGCGGCTTACTGGTTTTGACAACGCATTCCCGCAGGGCACAGAAAGCATCCGAACCGGAATCGGCGCTGCTTGCCGGGTTGAGCACCAGCAGCTCAACAGACCCTCCGGTGGATTTGCGTCCTCTGATCTGAACCGGTATGACCGCTGTCTGATTCAGCACAAGAACATCGGACTCGTTCAAAAGAGACGGTAATTCCCTGAAGTAGTGATGGCTGATTGAGGAGCTTTTTCGGTTTATTAGCATCAATCTGGATTCATCACGGACTTTGGCGGGCTCTTGAGCGATTAAATCGGTCGGCAGCTCATATTCATAGGTAGATAGTCTGAATTCGAGGGGAATATCAGTTTTAGGCGCCGTTTGTTCGGTGGACTGTTTCTGATCGGCCATGTTGTCAGACATCGTTTAAAATTCGGGCTTCTAGGAGTTTAGTGCGCTTCTGGCGACATATACTATGGTCATTCCGACCAACGTCAGAATGGCTCCAAAAACTCTCAAAGCTATATCAGGCTGATTCTGGACAACTGCCATGACGGATTTCATCTTTTCCGGGAAAGCAAAATATGGCAGTCCTTCTACTATCATGACCATTCCCATCACGCACAGGAAAAGCTCCATGTATCAAACTCCAGGGTCAATACTTTTTAAGACAGAAGGATCATTAGAACTCATTCTCACATGATCCTTGATGATTCTGAACAGCGCCAGGGCATAAATTCCGAAATAGACGACAGCCTCCATAGAGCTAAATATTGAAAGCCATTTCATGATGAAATCAGTGATGACAGGAATGATCATGGCCCCTGCTGTAAATCTTACAGCCTCGGAATAGTTCACAGGACAGGACAGGCGTCTGGTTATGATAATGGGAATGAATGCAAAAAGGCATACCTGCGCGATCTTGTTGAGCAGGCAGTAGAATATGAAAAAGATCCAGGCGATCAACCATATCTTCGATGAATAATCATTGAGGGCGCTCAACAGACTGGTTGAATTGATGACCATGTCGGGCAGTGTCTTGAAAGATAACTCACTTAACTGGTCGTGATTTTTCAGCACAAGGAAGTCTCGGGATATGGCTATTCCATAGGGCGTCTGTCTTATGTACTCGTAAGCTTCCCTTTGCTTGTTGTCCCGAGTGTCTATCACTATTGTGACATCCTTGTCAGAGGATGGGGAGAGATAATGTGGCTGGCGTTCGCTGATGGAAGCTTTTCCGTCCTTGATGGAAATCTCTGGCACCATGGAATCATAACTGCTCTGGATTCTTTCCATAAAATAATCGACTTGAGGTCTAAGTTCCAGGATCATGGCCCAGGCGCTCAACAAAGACGACAACGCTATTATTGCTAACAGCTGTTTGTATGACAAACCCAATAAGGTTCTGGATATTGACATTATATTGCCCCGAAAGTATGGCGATCCGACACGCTTCTGTTTAACGACAATTTTTTTTCATCAAGTTATTCTGACTTTCCTAAAGGACATGAAAATTGACTTCCCCTCCTGAGATCGTGACCAATCCGTCATGACTGGTCCTGACCATAAGGGCGCCCACCTCATCAATACCTTCGGCTATGCCCTGGACTTCCGGTCTGTTTACGAAACGACCCCGGTGCGCCCACCTGAACGTCCACAGGTCCAATACATTCTGGAACCCGAGGTTTTTAGAGTTATCGTATAATTCGTTCATGAAACACAAAAAGGAAACAGCCACTTCCTCAAGATCAAAACTTTTGGAGGAAAGGACGAGCATTGATGTCGTCTTGTCTTCAATTTCCTTCGGAAAGTCCGATATCACGCAATTTACATTGAGTCCCAGGCCGATTATGACAAACTCAATCCTGGAGCCGTTGACAAGGGCCTGAGGTAAAATTCCCGCAATCTTTTTGCCGTCAACGATGACGTCATTAGGCCATTTTACCTGAACAAAAGTTCCGGGACAGAGAGATTCCACTGTCTTGGCCGCTGCAATTGAGGCCATGAGCCCGTAAAGCGGCGCCTCTGCAGGTTTGCAGAGTGGACGAAGTATGGTGGACAGCGCCAGATTCTTTCCGGGTGGAGACGACCAGCTTCTTCCCATCCTCCCACGACCTGAAGTCTGGTTCAGCGCCATGACTGCGACGCCGTGCGAGGCGCCTCCTTTAGCCATGTCGTGGGCGATATCCTGGGTAGATCCAGCCTCTTTCAGAATTATTAGCTCTTCTCTCGACAACAACTTGATTCTTTCCCCTGCTGATCATCAGGCTAATTGCAGAACTTCTTCATTCTCTCCAACGCCTCTCTGATTCCCGTTTCTTTGGCGTCAATCTCAGCCAGTTTGTCTTTTTGTTTCTGAACAGCATCAGGGCTGGCCTTTTCCAGAAAATCAGTATTCGAAAGCTTCTTGCGAATCGAGACCGCTTCTTTTTCTATTTTGGCCAATTCCTTTTCCAATCGTCCAATTTCGGCCATCGGGTCCAACAAACCTTCAAGTGGAGCGAATATCCTGACGTTTCCAGCAACAGCCGCAGCCGAAAATTTTGGAGGCTCTGACGTGCAATCAACTGCTTCTATAGTCAGTTCGGAAATTTTTGCCAGAGACTGCAGCACGGGGCGGTTATCTTTGATCAGAACAACATCATTGTCTGAATCAGGGTAAAGTGTGACTGGCAGAGCCTTACCAGGGGCTATGTTCATTTCAGAGCGGATATTCCTGATTGAACCTATTATACCCATCAACAGTTTCATGCTGTCCTCGGCCCGATCATCAACATATTTTTCGTCACAGACGGGAAAAGGACCGGAAATGATGGGAGCCTGACCGGATAACGTATATGAGGCTATTTCTTCCGTGATAAAAGGCACAAACGGGTGAAGCAAACGTATTACAGTGTCCAGAGTATGTCTCAACACTACAGCCGATCTTTTCCTGGCGTGGTCATCCGTTCCGGACAAAGGAATTTTTGCCTGTTCAATGCCCCAGTCACAGAATTCATGCCACGTGAACTGGTACAACGATTGGGCAGCTTCATTAAATGAATAGGACTCTATTGAAGCGCCAACCTCTCTGACCGTTTTGTTCAGGCGGGACAACAGCCACCTTTCCTGAACGCTGTAATCATCAAAACTGTTAATGTCGATGGACTCGTCGATGGATTTGATGTGAGGTAGGGCAAATCTGGCTGAATTCCATATCTTGTTCATGAAATTCCTGTAGCCCTCAATTCGACTCTCAGAAAGGCGGATGTCCCTGCCTTGGGCTGCGAGCGCCGCCAGGGTAAATCTGAAAGAATCTGTTCCAAACCTGTCCATGACCATAAGCGGATCGATGACATTCCCAAGGGACTTGCTCATTTTCTTACCGTGTTCGTCCCGAACCAGAGCATGGATGTAGACATCCCTGAATGGCACATCGTCCATGAATTTAAGGCCCATCATCATCATTCTGGCGACCCAGAAAAACAATATGTCAAAACCGGTCACAAGACATGAAGTCGGGTAGAACGCCTTTAGCAACTCGGTGGAATCGGGCCAACCCATTGTGGAGAAAGGCCACAGGGCCGACGAGAACCAAGTGTCGAGCACGTCAGTTTCCTGGGAGAGCCTGGAGCTGAAACAGGCGGGGCAAAATTCGGGTGTTTGCCTGTCCACGATGATCTTTCCGCAGTCATCACAGGTCCATGCCGGTATTCTGTGCCCCCACCATATCTGCCGGGAAACACACCAATCCTTTATATTTGTCATCCATTCATAATATGTTTTGGTCCAGTTTTCCGGAATGATCCGGGTCCTTCCGTCTTCTACAGCCTTTAAAGCCTCTCGGGCCAGTGGCTCAACCTTTACGAACCATTGCTTTGAAATCAGTGGTTCAATGACGTCCTTACATCTGTAGCAGTGTCCAAGTCCCACATTATATGGCTTTATATCGACGAGATAGCCCTTGTCCCTTAGTTCTTCCACTATCTGTTTTCTGCATTCGTAGCGTTCGAGTCCGGCAAAGTGGATTCCGTTAGAATTGATTACCCCGTTGGAATCCATTATGGTGACGTGTTCCAAACCGTGCCTCATGGACAACTCAAAGTCCGTCAGGTCGTGCGAAGGTGTGACTTTCAAGGCTCCGGTGCCAAAATCCATCGCCACTATCGGATCTCCGATTATTTTTAATCTGCGTCCTACCAAAGGCAGTATTGCTGTTTTTCCGACCAGATGGGCATAACGTGGGTCAGCGGGATTTACGGCTACCGCAGTGTCTCCCAGCATGGTCTCCGGCCTGGTGGTAGCAACAACGAGAGACTCGTCGGAATCCTCCACCGGGTATTTTATGAGCCACAGATTTCCAGGCGCCTCATTGTGTTCAACTTCAAGGTCCGACAAGGCCGTATGGCATCGGGGACACCAGTTCACAATGTAGTCACCCTTGTAAATCAGGCCCTGCTCATAAAGACGCACGAAGACTTCACGAACAGCTTTGGATAACCCCTCATCCATGGTGAAGCGTTCCCTGTCCCAATCACAGGAGCAGCCAAGCCTCTTGAGCTGGTTGATGATTACCCCTCCGGAGTGCTCTTTCCATGTCCAGACTCTCTCGATGAACTTTTCCCTTCCCAAATCCTGACGAGTCAAACCCTCAGCGGCCAGTTGACGCTCCACGACGTTCTGCGTGGCTATTCCCGCATGGTCCATGCCCGGCATCCACAACGTGTTGTAACCCTTCATCCTGTGGTACCTTATCAAAATGTCCTGAAGAGTATTGTTCAGGGCGTGTCCCATGTGTAGTGATCCTGTGACGTTTGGTGGAGGAATGACTATGGAATATTCGGCGCCGGTCTGCCGATCACATGCCTTGAACAGTCCTTTATCCTGCCATATCTCATACCATTTAGATTCTATTTCCAATGGGTTGTAGGTCTTGGGAAGCAACTCTGTGATCATGAAAAGCTCCTGATCTTGAAATTAGAATAATGAATCGGAACATTTATCAATAACATTACAAATGCTAATTGGCAACTGATTTGATTGTCAAAGACTGGCGCAACAGATCCTTGTCTCAGTGATAAGTCTTACATGCGGTAATCGGGAACAAAAACTGCCGGATGAAAGCAGGGAGCATAGCGGAAGCATGCATAAATTCCATGATTCCAAAATTGTCATTGAAAAATACTTACTGGTTTTGAGTAAATAGAGCCAAAAGCTAGAACTTCTTGATTTTTTTCTGATTTTAAGTATACTAGAATCAAAGCTATCCTTATCGGAGTAATATCATGAAATCACTTGTCATGGCGCTAGTAATGACAGTTGCGTTTAATGTCTTTTATGCATCACAAGCCGGAGCAGTCGGCCTGTATGCGGTGGGTAAAGAACAGATCAGTTGCTCTCCATTAGTAGCCCGAGGCATCGTGCCGGATACGTGGAACAAGCTCACCGAGGCTTTGCTGGTTCCGCAAATATCATGGGCCCTGGACAAGTTGGCGGTTGAAATGAAAACAGTGTTCAGCCAGTTCGGCGCTCCGCCTGCCGCCAGCGTTGCCGAGACCGCCAGCGTGACCAAGGAAGACATTGTTGCGCCCATCGACAAGGTCAAGGACAAGCCCAAAGAAGTGGTGGAAGAAAAACCTGCCAAGAAAATAAAGAAAGCTGAAGTCAAGAAGGACAAAAAAGACACCAAGGACAAGAAGACTTCAGACAAGCCCAAGAAAAGAATCAAGGTTCCGCCGAAAGCCATGTAGAGCCATTAGCTTCAGGGCAGTAGTAGTGAATGGATTTAGCGTTTCAGTAAGACCTGCGTGGTTATATCTACCATGGTGTAATGACGGCCCTGAAGTCTCTCCCAGCTTGAGGGTCGTTTGAATTCCTGAAGAATTCCCTTTTCGTTCTCAATTAACCCGGAACTGATGAGCTTTAGCATTGTGTCATCAGGCGAATCCACCATGAAATTCAGCCGTCGCAATGTGAGCGCCGCTCAGGGAGTGATGACTTGTATGGCCTGTCCTGTCAGTTTTATGCTGACGGGGGTTTCGCAAAAATAATCGCCATCGACCTCCACTGGACTGGCGGTCCTTGAATCGATGATGATGTGTCTGGCGCTAAAACGCCGTATTTCAGATGATAATTCCGGGAACCCGATCAAGCCCATCAGGCCGTATTTCACGACACTTGTCAATGTTGCTTTCCGGAAAACGCACACCTCAAATGTTTCGGATGTAAGTGAAGAGCTTCGGGAAAAACGGAAGATCCCCCCATATCTGTTAATCCTCCCCACTATGACCATTTGGCACTCAACAGTTGTCTCTGAGTCCAGGGTGACGGTTATCCTGGACGGTTTGTAATGCCTGAGGGCTTTCAGGGCCGGTTTCAGGTAACCCCTGAATCCCAGACGCTTCGGACGATTCTCTTTTATCTGCTTGGTCACAAGGGCGTCGAAACCGGCGGATACCAGCATCAGAAAACGTTTTTCATTGGCTAGTCCCAGGTTTATTGTCATGGTTCTGCCCCGTTCCACCAGCGTGATGATTTCCGGCGCAGTTTTCGGCAGGGATAATTCCCGGGCCAGCATGTTGGCGGTGCCCGTGGCTATGAGCATGACGGGAGGTAATACGTTGAGGTTGGCGCCGTTGATCACATCATTAATGAGGCCATCGCCCCCGGCGATCATCAGGCAATCGAGT
>CAZGVM010000029.1:0-2121 GCA_964528855.1 uncultured Desulfomonile sp.
TGCATTTCAACCGATCTGCATAAAGCTCTGAGTCCTGATGGTCGCGGTCTGCGACCAGATTTCAAATTTGACCTGAAATGCAAGAAGTGCAAGGGGACGAATGTAAAGAGATGGAGCGATCCCGGGCTTTGCCCCAAATGTGGGAAAGTGATGGATAGAGTGGCTCTGGTGTGTCTGTGGGATTGAAACAGGACACGTGCTCGCGGGGAGACCGGGCGGGAAGCCTGAAACGCCATGCCAATCCGCAGGTTCTTCATATAAGTGTTTTTTGACTCACAGAACGGGACGTGTGTCCATCACTACTGTCCCGGCACGCCGATCATCAGGTCTCTATTCCAGCCTTACGCCGATTTATCCATCCCAAAAGTTTTCCCAAGATGATGACTCCGACAGCCCCGACGGCCATGGCGGCGTATTCGAACAGGTCGGAGTGCGGCAGGAACGGCGCGGTCACCGGGTCTGTTATCATCATCTCAGCCCCGACCTTTCCAAGTAGCGCTGCGCCTATGGTCACTATTATGGGATACTTGTCCATGAGCATTGAGAGAAGGTTGCTCGTGAATATCATGATTGGAATACTGGTGGTCAGACCAAAGATCAGCAGAAACAGGTTACCTTTGGACGCTGCGCCCACTCCGAGCATATTGTCCAGAGACATAGTGACGTCTGCCACAACAATAATTTTCAGCGCCTGCCAGACACTGTTCGCCTCACGCTCGTCGTCGTCTTCAGGGTTGACATCCACGAACAGCTTTACAGCGAGATAGAGTATTAGCGCGCCGCCCACGAGTTTGAGGTAGGGGGTCTGAAGGAATTGAGCGACAAAAAAGGTCATAATTATTCTTAGAATTACGGCCCCGGCGGCTCCTAGCAGGATACCCCTCTGTCTCTGCGCTCGCGGAAGGGACCGGACCGCCATCGCAATGACAACCGCATTATCTCCGGACAGGACCACATTGATGAGAATTATGCTGAAAAGACTGGAAAAGAATTCCCAGTCCAGGTTGATCGTCCCGAGCATTCCAAGATCCATGACCAGATAGCCTCTCTCTTATCCGGACAGTTGACTCGAATCAACATCCACCAGGCCTGTATGTCCCATTGATCATGTTTTACCGGGAGACCACAGAAGCTCTCGACGCTTTATATACGCATCGACTGATTCCAAGCTGCGGAATCCCGTTTGTAAAAGCCAGAACCTATTCAGTATGGTGAAAAATACGATTGAGAACCATGTCCGTTATTTCTTGGAAAAAGAAACATTCTGCTCAACAAACTAATTGATTGTTGAGTCCAGCATAGTGTATATTTTGTAACGAATATATCAAGTCTTTTTTCGGGGTTGGACCATATTTGTTCACATCCGTGTAGCGAACGGCAAGAAGGAAAAAGACACGGCGAAGAATTTGTTTTGTTTCGAATAGGTTCACTATAATGAACACGTTTCGCGGACGGGAAGGTTTTGTAAACAGGGCCGACACCCATACGGTCTAACACGCGAAAATGGTTGTAAGAAACCAGGGATTAGAAGTACATTACGAGGTAGTCCTGAATTTGTGACTTTTAACCGTTTTCCCGACACAAGTTTTGAATGAGTGAGGGGCCATGGCCATACTGACTATTTCCAGGCAGTACGGAAGCGGAATCAGAGAAATCAGGCTCGAGATAGCCCGGTCTCTAAATTACAGTTACATCGATAAACGTTCTCTGATGGCTGAGATAGGAGAGAGAGGCCCGAGATGGGAAAAATGGGCTCGAGAGTTTGACGAAAGCGCTCCGACAACGTGGGAAAAGCATGACTGGTCATTTAAGGTATTCGGCGCGCTTCTTCAGAGCGTCATGCTCAGTCACTGCATCAATGACAACGTGATCCTGGCCGGTAGAGGATCCTGTTTTCTGCTTGAAGGAGTTCCCCACGCTTATCGCGTAAGATTTGTGGCGCCAATGGAGGAAAGGGTGGAGCGTATCTCGGCGTGGGAATCAGTAAACAGAAAAATTGCTGAAAACATTGCAAAGAAGAAGGATCGAGAACGCTCCGGCTTTGTACAGGCTCTGTATGGAAAAGACCTTAACAGTCCTCAGTTTTACGACGCCATTTTTAATACCGCCTTGTTGCCTGCG
>CAZGVM010000029.1:2131-8298 GCA_964528855.1 uncultured Desulfomonile sp.
CCTCCGAATCGGTCCTGCCGAGAAGGCGCCGCAGTGCCTCGCCTGCCACGCCGAGGTGGTACCGGCCGCGCCTGCGGATAGGATAATCAACGTTTTAACGGAAGCGCTGCTTGCCAGAGACAGGCTCAAAACCGAGGAGGCCCAAAATCTGGTCAGGCTTCGCGCCGCCGCCGCCCGAGTCAGGGCAGGCCTTATGATCGACACAAAACTTTACGTCCCTACTCTTGAGGTGGTGATCTCCGGGTCCGAACTCATTGTCAGAGGGGTCGTCCGTAGCGCCGGCCAATACTCCCGAATCTCGGAGGCCGCCCATTATTTCGCCGAGGATTTTCCTGTGAAAGTTGAATTGCGATTCCGTTAGGCATTACCGGATCATTTCAATCAGAAAACATTGCGGGAGGTTGCCTTCTGACGCCTGAATTTCCATGGGGCCACCGGATTCGGGTGTGACCACAAGCCTGTTTTAGAAGCCCTCGCTTCTTTTTCAGCCTGCTCCAGGTCATGATCCTTCTCAGCATAGGATTTATACCACCACGCTAGGCCCTCGGCCACAATCATGTAGTTGAGATATTTCCCATCGATGTAAACCTTGGCTACCGTTCGGCCGTATTGGTCGGTCTCCACAGGTTTTACCTCGACAGTCTTTTTGAAAACCTTTTCAGAAGTGAATTTTCTGGCTTTGGAACCGAAATCCTGGTCACGCTCCGGGGCGTCTATTCCGTAAAGCCTTATCCTAAGAGGTTTGCGATCCTTGAGCACTTCTATGGTGTCGCCGTCCATCACCCCTATGACGCGGGCTTCAAACGCATCGGCATGCGGAATGGAAACAAGAAAGAAGAGCAGAAGAAATGTTGTGGACGCCCGTCTCGACAGTTCGCTTGCTTTCATGATGATTAAATCGCTTTCATTACAGTTTCAAAGTATCCCCCCTTTTCGTGTTTCAATAAAATGTGGCATCCTGGGTCCCGGCTTTTGCGCCACAAGGACTCCGAAAGATACCGCCGCCTTCTGATCTTTTCAACTGTATCCACCACAGCTATGGAAGGATCATTGATTATCCTGACCGTTATGTTCAAACGATCAAATCCGTCACCTTGTTTCAGGATTCATTCGAAGTGAGGCTGTTCAGGAAATGAATGCGTAACTTTTTTGCATTGAATCCGATTGTGCAAAGGTTTAACATCGTCGGGAAGATAAATCGATGCTCCAGGAGACCTAAATTGAGATACATAGGCGCTGTATACAGACCACCCAGTGAGGCGGATAGCCTGATAATACAGGCGACCCTCGGTTGCAGCCACAACAAGTGTTCATTTTGCGGCAGTTACCAGGGCAAAAAGTTCAAAATAAGATCGCTTGAGCACATAAGGGCAGATTTAAAGGACTGCCGGCACATGGGACCTGTTGAGCGAGTTTTCCTGGCGGATGGAGACGCCTTGTGCATTCCCCGGAAACGCCTGGTTGAAATACTCAAATCCATCAAGGAAATTCTTCCATCGGTCAAGAGGGTTGGCGTTTACGCCAATGCCAGAGATGTACTGAGAAAGTCAGTCGATGAACTCAGGGAGCTTCGAGCGCTTAATCTGAAAATCATCTACCTTGGTGTCGAAACAGGCGATCCTGAGTTATTGGAGAAGATTTGCAAGGGGGCCACTTACGATCAGTTGGTCGAGGCAGCCAACAGGGTGAAAGACTCCGGCATCATGCTCTCAGTGACGGTACTGCTTGGTATAGGCGGTCTTGAGCGAGGTCAGCGGCATGCCAGGGCTACGGCAAAAATCCTGACTGACATGGATCCTGATTACGTAGGCGCCTTGAGTGTCATAACCGTTCCGGGGACTCCACTTCATGATGAATACACAGCCGGCAAATTCGAGGTTCCTGATCCATTCGATCTCATAAAGGAATTGCGAACCATGATCGCCGACTCCAGTTTCAGTGACTGCGTTTTCCGATCGAACCACGCTTCCAATTATTTGCCGGTCAAAGCCACATTGCCGCGTGACAAGGAAGAAATACTAAATGCGATCGACCATGTGCTCAAAGCCAAGGATCAGGGAATGTTACGACCTGAATTCCTAAGGGCTTTGTGAAACCGGTTCGTTTTTGTGAGAACATCAAGACTTGTTACGAACCCGGTTTCCCGATGAGGCGGGTGAAATGACACAAACCCGTGACATTTCATCCATCATGCGCAAGGTTCATAGCCGAAATACCACTCCGGAAATAAATCTGAGGAAGGCTCTGCGAAAGGCTGGAATATTCTATCGACTCAGGACGGATGATCTTCCAGGCAAGCCCGATCTCATATTACCCAAACCCAAACTGGCTGTCTTCATTGACGGTGATTACTGGCATGGGGGGCAATGGGCCAAAAGGGGGCTGACATGTCTGGAGGAACAATTTCTCAAGACCGAAAATTCCGGATATTGGCTCAGGAAAATCAGGAACAACATGCATCGGG
This sequence comes from uncultured Desulfomonile sp., assembly GCA_964528855.1. Classification (GTDB taxonomy): domain Bacteria; phylum Desulfobacterota; class Desulfomonilia; order Desulfomonilales; family Desulfomonilaceae; genus CAITZA01. The sequence goes on from CAZGVM010000029.1 coordinate 4,596, forward strand.
AAGTCAATTCCACGTCAAGATTGCTGGCAGACGGGTGGAAGGTCCTTCGTTTATGGGAATCCTCCATCAGGGATAACCCGGATGGGTGCGTATCCTTGGTTAAAGGAGCCTGTGAGGTAAAAACCGGCCATGTCTTTACCGCCTGGACTCTTCCTGAAAAAAAGGTAGCTGAATTCTTTGCCGGAATAGGTCTGGTTCGTGTGGGACTTGAATCACACAACTGAAGGGTCGTTTACGCTAATGACATTAATCTGAACAAGTACCAGATGTATTCGGACCATTTCGGTAATGACGATGAAGCGTTCGATCTGAGAGACGTCAACGACGTTCGTGGCTGTGACATACCGGATGTGACGCTTGCTACTGCGTCATTTCCATGTAACGACACCTCGCTTGCCGGGGCGCGTAAGGGTTTGAACGGAGAGAAATCATCTACTTTCTGGGGATTCATCCGCATCCTCTCGGAGATGGCGGATAGGCGTCCGCCTATTGTGATGATAGAGAACGTAGCCGGGTTTCTTACATCGGGTTCAGGAAAAGACTTTGAATCCGCTTTGAAAGCACTGAATGAACTGGGCTACGTGGTGGACACTTTTCAGCTTGATGCCGCCAACTTTGTCCCCCAAAGTCGCAAGAGGCTATTTATCATCGGGACTTTGCAAGCTTTGGGGTCCGAGGAATCCTGCCGGCGTGTTCCACACGAGCTTGTCAGTTCAGCAAGACCGAGAAGGCTGGCTGAATTCATTTGCAGTAACAGTAGCGTCAAATGGTTAATCCGCAGGCTTCCGTGTCTGCCAGAGACGAAAAGCACGCTGAAAGACTGTGTCGATGACATACCTGATGATAGCCCGCTCTGGTGGAGTGTGCAGCGAGCACAATACCTGTTGGGGCAAATGGGTCCCGGGCACCGCATGAAGGCCCAGACGATGATTGACAGTGATCAATATAAGTATGGCACGGTCTTTAGAAGGGTCAGGAAAGGAGTGACCAGGGCGGAAATCCGTAATGACGGCATGGCTGGATGTATTCGGACCCCGCGTGGCGGAAGCGCTAGACAGATACTCTTCCGTGGTGGCAAGGGCAATTTTCGGGTCAGGCTTCTGACAGCTCGCGAATGCGCACGACTAATGGGAGTCCCAGATTTTAACATCAAGGTTCGTGAATCTCAGGCGCTCTACGGGTTCGGTGACGCAGTCGCAGCGCCCGTGATTGAATGGATCTCCATCTATTATCTGGAACCATTGATTAATAAGCTGTTGAGGGGACGTGTTCTGTGTAAGCCCGGGGAAATAGCCTCAAGCCGGAGCGCCGATTGAAATCAGCTAACAATTTACTGTGACCATCAGAGAAATTGGTTCTTGACTACTTTTGACCGGACGTCTAAGCTAATGCAAAATTGATGGCCTGAAGATTTTTTAAATTGTTAGGTCTTACTCTTGCCAGCACAACTCGGAACGACACTCAGACGGATAATTCAAGGCAACCTTTTAGACTTTTGGAACCACCCCCGCCAATATTGAAGGGGATAACCTGTTGATTTTCTCGAATAATCCAAATTCTTCAGCGTTTAGACATATCGGTTTGTCCACGAAAGGAGATAACTTTCATGCGAGTGATAACCGTGTGCGTTGGGAGCGCGTGCCATTTAAAGGGCTCTCACGAGATTATTAATTACTTCAAGGAAGCAATACAGAAGTCTGGACTCGAGAAGCAGGTTGAACTTAAAGGCACCTTTTGCATGGATCATTGCACAGACGGGGCTAATCTGCTCATAGATGATGTGCTGTTCCATGCGGGTTCAGTCGAAGACGCCCAAGCAATCTTCGAGAAAGAAATCATCAAGAAAAGATAAAAACAGGGGTAGCGCGTCATGGAGCCAGGCAAGGGTAATCGTGCGCCGTGGAGGAGTTGGGCAGACTTTTCAAGTTGGGCTCAGGACTTCTCTCTCAAGAAAAAAGTATTGGGCGGCTTTCTGGGTGTAGCCATCCTGGTCGGTCTTGTGACGGTGATTCTTGGGATGCGCCTGGCAAGACATACCATCATGGAGGAGGCCAGAAACAATCTCAGTGGTGACCTCGCTACCGCCGGCTATATATTGTCAAATTTTCAGGAAAACCTTGAACTCAAAGTGAGGCTCATTGCCGGATCTGAAAAAATTCCGGAACTGATGATAGGCAACGACGTATCATCAATTCGCAACAGGCTGGCAATGCTGAACATAGAAAATGACCTGGATTTCCTGTCAGTTGTTGATAGCTCGGCAAAATTTGTCGCAAGGGCTTTCCAGATTGAATGCAAGGGTGGCATCCTGAATAATTCCGTTGTCAACAGCGCTCTGGGGGGCAAAGCCGCCGCTGGGTTCAGGGTTATCCAGGTAGAAGCGTTGTGCGAGGACAATCCCAATCTGTACCAGCGACTGGTTCAGTCTGGCATCAAAACGGCCATGATTCTGGAATCCGCCTATCCTGTAGTGCATGAAACTTCGATAATGAGCGAGTCCAGGGTCATCGGCGCTGTTTACGGCGGAATACTTTTAAACAATAATAATGTCCTGGTCGATCGCATAGCCAAGAGGGTCTTCAGAGGGCAGGCGTACGAGGGAAAGGATGTCGGATTTATCGCGATATATCAGGGGGCGTCGGCAATCAGTTCAACTTTGCGAGGCACGGACCATTTGCCCATGGCGGGGTTCGAACTCGAAAAATCCCTCCAGAGATTGATCCTCAACAATGGGCAGACGGAAGTCTCGCATCAAACACTTTTCGGCACGGACTACATCTCTGCGACCGAGCCTATTCGTGACGTTACTGGAACCATAGTCGGCGCTCTTCAGGTTTCCACCATGGAACGTCCGATATTGTCCGTCATAGATAGGCTTGTAGGAGCTTTTCTGATAATTGCGTTATTCGGTGTAATCCTCATGGGCGGAATTTCTTACGTCCTGGTGAGCTGGATAAACCGTCCCTTGGAACAGATGCTTCTGGCGACCAAGAGGGCGGCAGAGGGAGACCTGACTCATGAAGTTCCGGTGGTAGCGCGTGACGAGGTGGGGGAACTGGCGGCTACCTTCAATCTCATGATCAGGAACCTTGCTGAATCCAGAGGCAAACTCGAGGAATGGGGAAAGCAGTTGGCATCCAAGGTCGCCGAACAGACTGGCCAGTTGAACCAGGCCAGAGAACAGGTCGAGAGGGTAAAGAAACTGGCTTCCCTAGAAAAAATGGCGGACGGGATGGCGCATATCATGGCTCACATATCTGATCCGCTAATGACTCTCCCCGACGACGACGGAGCTACCGGAGCGACCAGCAGGATTCTCGTGCTGGATATCGACAACAATGTCCTGGATGTTTGTCAGAGGATACTTGAATCCGAGGGATTCGAAGTAAAACTGACAGGCTCGGTGGAAGAAGCCTTGGCTGAGTTGGAGCGCGACTTTTTTGATGTCATAATTACAGACATAGACATGCCATCCATGGGAGGCATGCAGCTTCTCAAGGAGATCAAGATCCGCCAGCCTGAGATACTGGTTATCCTGACTGCATCATTCAAGAATACCGAAGAGGCCGTTGAAACAGTCAAGGCAGGCGCTTACGATTATCTTCCAAAGCCTTTTGGGCCGCATCAGATCCTTTTAATGGTCTATACCGCCCTTCAGACGCGGCAGATGCTCGCAAAAACACGTCGGCAACATGCTTCTCAG
>CAZGVM010000029.1:8308-22679 GCA_964528855.1 uncultured Desulfomonile sp.
AAACAATATTCCAGAGATTGCCGGTGGCCATATCATTGGCCGATAGCGCCCATAGGGTGGTCTACAGCAACAAGTCCTTCCTGGAGTTGGCGCGACGCGAGGACCAGGAAGAGGTTCAGGGAAAGACATTCAATGAACTTTTTGGGGTTGATCCTCTGGAAGGGGCTCAGGACTCAGGTGGATCCAAATGGCTTCAGTTACCTGAAGTCGGAAGAACGGCCAAACTATATAACTTCAAGTTGCCCGAAGAAGACCTGCGTGTGCTAATGTTACTGGACGTCACTGAAACGCTGATGAAAGACCAGCAGGCTGAGGTGTTCAAGACGGAAACAATAAATAAGGCTCACCAGGTAATTCACCAGCAGATGAGGGTAGCTCAGGAGATAGCGGGATTATTGGGAGAGACGACCGCTGAAACGAAGGCTGCTCTTTTTGAACTGATCAAGTTGGCCGGTGAAGGGGGAACAGCCAGATGAGCCAGCCACTATTCATAGAATCAGGGGGCGCCAACATCTGCAAGCATGGCGAGATCCTGTGTGGCGATTCGCTTTCAGTAGCCCCCATAGGAGGCGGGAAATTAATGGTCCTGTCCGATGGCCTTGGAAGTGGTGTGAAAGCCAACATTCTGGCTACATTAACGACCCGCATCGCCACAAGGCTCATGGAGAGAGGACTGCCCCTTGAAGAGGTGGTCGAAACCTTAACCGACACTCTGCCCGAGTGTAAGGTCAGAAAGATAGCGTACAGCACGTTCACACTGCTCAAGGTTAAAGAGGACGGTAGGGTATATTTGGCGGAATTTGACAATCCTCCAACTTTTTTTCTCAAGAGAGGATACATAAGCGAGTTGAAGTATCGTGACAGGATGATTGGCAGTCGCAAGATCAGAGAAGCGCATGTCCATGCGGAAGCCGGGGACTGGCTTGTGACTGTCAGTGATGGAGAAATTCACGCAGGAATCGGAGGTTTGCTCAATTTAGGCTGGGACTGGGAAAAAATAGCCAAGTTCCTGGAAACTCAGGTCTATGAAGACGTTTCAGCCCAGAAAGTGGCCCAAATTCTGGTTGACCAGGCAAAACAGCTTTATGAGGGCAAACCGGGTGATGACACGACAGTGGGGGTGCTGAAAATAAGACCCAAGCGTTTCGCCTCTTTCATGATAGGACCGCCCGTAAAAAGAGACGATGACAATGCTGTAGTTGACAGATTCATGAAGTTATCCGGGAGAAAAATCGTCAGCGGCGGCACAACTGCGGGGATATTGGCAAAATTTCTCGAGAAAGACGTCATTGTCGATCTATCGACAATGACCAACAGGATTCCGCCGACCGGAAAACTCGAGGGTGTGGACCTCGTCACGGAAGGTGTTCATACAGTCAACGCCACACTGGATATATTGCAGAAATCTATTGATGTGGACTCTCTTACAGGCATGAGAGACGGGGCCAGTCTTCTGGCAAGAGAATTCCTGTACGCAGATAGTGTGAACATTTTCCTGGGACAGGCAATAAACCCGGCTCATCTGAACCCAAACCTACCTCAGGAAATGGGGTTCAAAAGCAGAAGTGTTCAGGAAATTGCCGCCCTGTTGAGAGACCGCGGCAAAGAGGTTAACCTGGAGATACACTAGATTGGGAGGCTGTCTAAAAGTCTTGTTCTCAAGTGCGTGTTATTTCAGCTTTGAGTTCAACGCAGCTATTTGTGCTTCAAGACGACTTATTCTATCATTAATTGACGCGTTTATTTTTGCCTGATCAGGACCTTCCTCCCGAGTTCCGGCTGTAAGTTGCCCCTGTCTCAATTCCGATATTTCCTGCTTTATGCCTTGGAGGTTTTTGGCGATGGCTTTGTCGTTGTCTATGAATGTTTGGGTATAGTTCTGGACGGCCCTCTCTGCAGTGGCCCCCTTCTTCTGAAAGTCCGTCACCATGCGATCAGCTTTCCCTTCCATTCTCTCAGTGGCGTTAGCCAGCCTGCCTGTGTGATGGCCTATCTGGGGCATGTTCGCGGCCATCATCCCCATGTAGTGAGTCATCTGATCCATGCTGTTCTGCAAGCGGCTCAACTGTCCTCCACATCCGCCAAGCGCTATCGCGCACAGCGCTATTCCAACCGTTTTCATGTATTTAATCGACAAAACACTCTTCCTCGAAGAAATGAACAAATTTTATTTGATGGACACGTTCGAGACAGATGCGCTTTAATTTCTCCACTTAAACTGACCGAAAGAGTTCTGGTCCATGAGTTCATCCGGAATGTCAATCCCGAACACCGCATTTTCCTGACGAACCGATATACGAAGGTTCTTGTCGGGCACGGTAATCTCTTCCTCACGTGGATAGTCCTTCCCATCGGCGGTTTTGAAGAACTCTGTAACTTTGAAAGTGCGTTTGACCTTGCCGGATGGGTCGAATTCCTGGGACTTGATTATCGTATGGTCTTTTTTCCTCACCCAAAGACTTTTGACTCTGTGGTCCGGTCTTGTTATCTGAACCACGAAGCAATCCTGGCTGTCTACAGCTTCATCCTTGAGAAGTTTCAGGGTTTCTCCGGCTTTCGGAATGAAACCCATCAGGTCGTCCATGTTCAGACCCGTGCCACCAATGTCCGCAGAAGGATCTTCGGTTGCCAAAGGAAGGATTTTCCCCGTCGAAGGTAAGAACATAAAAGCCTTCGGATCCTGTTTATCCCTGATCTGTAAAAGAAATCTGAGACCCCGGGATTGTTCAGGTTCATCGAAATCAAAGAAAAAATCGGCTTTCTCGCCCTTTACCCTGCCTATAACCCAAATCGTCTGATCTGAAAGGGTTTTCTTGCCTTTAGACGTCTTTATGTTAAGCACAGCCCTGAAGCTGTCCTTGAATCCCTGATCGGCTACTTTCTGGAGAATCTCCTGAACAGTCGGTTCCGCGTTGGCGTAATCAACAGTAAAAACTACGATTAAACCCATTATAAATGTTGCAATTAAAACACCCAATTTTTTCATATAGTTTTACACCATACCAAATAAAATTGTGGTCTATTAAAGTTAACAGCTCTTAGACACACGTAAAAACAAAATACAAATGTTCAAGTGTTAGGATATATCTGTCCTTTAATACCATAAAAATATTGGATAGGTCAAGTAGGATTCCCCTGCGAATCTGTGTGCGGGGTGGTGAAATTCAATTCCTCTTTGACGCATTGCGCTTATATTGATATAAATATCTTTTACTAAATGTTAGAGGCGCTTGTGATGGAAAAAATTGTAAGCAGAGCGATTCTATCGTTGCTTTTTTTCGGTGGCGCAGTTGATTGTCAAGGCCAGTGGCCACTTGGAAAAGAGGCGGCTCAGCCGCAAACCAGAGCAGCGGAGACCTCAGTGGGCGTTACTGGCTCGGGCAGGCATCAGATATTTGTCAGTCCGAACGTAAAGGGACACACCTTCATGATAGACACGGATACAGGCAAGATATGGATGTTCAGGAAGGACAACACAAGCGGGGATTTTTCTTTGCAAAGGGTGCCGGTGGAACAGGAAACGGTCCAGAGTATGAACAGGGACAAGAAGTAGCAGAAGGCGTCTGATCAGGCCGTTTGTCAGAGGAGTAAAGGGTTAGTCCGTCGTTATGTTCAGGCTGGACCCAACTGGATATGGAAGGTGAGAATGCCGAGGGAGCGCATCATTTGAGCTTTCTGGGTTTTTTGCATGAATCTAACTAAAGAGGAGATTTGTCGGGTCATGAAAAAAGATGGATACAAAGTAGCGGTTGTCGGCGCAACAGGAGCGGTCGGCAACATGATGATCAAAGTTCTTGAACGAAGGTCTTTTCCTGTCAGTGAAATATTGCTTCTGGCTTCAGGAAGATCAAGTGGACGCAAGTTGAAGTTCAAGGGCGAGGACCATCCTGTTCAGGAGCTGACAGAGAACTCTTTTGCCGGAGTGGACATCGGCCTGTTTTCAGCGGGAGGTTCAATTAGCGCCAAGTTTGCTCCTTGCGCTGCTCAGGCGGGGTGCGTGGTGGTCGATAATACTGCGCATTTCAGAATGGACCCCGAGGTCCCGTTGGTCGTGCCGGAGGTCAACCCGGAGGCCATAGCCCTGTATCCGGTCAGGAACATAATCGCCAACCCTAACTGCTCAACGATACAGATGTTGGTGGCCCTGAAACCAATACACGACGCTGCAATAATCAGACGTATAGTGGTATCGACCTACCAGTCCGTCTCCGGAACCGGGAAGGACGCTATCGAAGAGATGCTGAACCAGTCCCGTGAGATAGCCCAGGCCATACAGTGGTCCAAGGATGACGGACTGGATGGTTTGTGGAGTTCTTTGCGCAATTTCAAGACCATGAAGACGAATGTTTACCCCCATAGGATAGCCTACGAATGTTTGCCACACATCGACGTCTTCCTTGATAACGGTTACACCAAGGAAGAGATGAAGATGGTTTGGGAAACCGGCAAAATTCTGGATCCGGGCATCAAGGTGTCGGCCACGACAGTGAGGGTACCGACCTTCTTTGGTCATTCCGAGTCCGTAAACATCGAGACGGAAACAAAGCTCACGGCTCAGCAGGCCAAAGATCTTCTCTCGAAAGCTCCGGGAATCAGACTTTGGGATGACCCGGTCAAAAACCAGTATCCACTAACAGCGCTTGCAGCCGGTGAAGATTTTACAATGGTCGGAAGAATCAGGGAAGACGCATCGGTTGAAAACGGGCTCAACATGTGGGTCGTGTCGGATAATATTCTTAAAGGCGCTGCTCTCAATGCGGTTCAAATTGCTGAAATACTGATTGAGAAATATATCTGACATTTGGGAAAAGTCATCGGGAGCTGCTACCGAAGTTTTAGTCGAAAACCGCTCTGAGGATCCGAATCCTCAGAGCCATTAAGGTCCTTCAGAAAGGAAATAGGATGGGCAAAAAGCGTGAGGCCGTAATAGTAAGCGCAAACCGTACACCTTTGGGATCTTTTAACGGAACTCTGGGTAGCATCGGCGCGACTCAACTTGGAGGTTTGGTTATAGCCGAGGCGGTGAGGCGTGCTGGAGTAGACAAATCGGAAGTTGATGAAGTCATAATGGGCCAAGTCCTGCCCTGCGGCTACGGACAGAATCCTGCAAGACAGGCTTGTCTAAAGGCCGGTCTCCCTTTTGAGACACAGTGCTTCACCATCAACAAAGTCTGCGGTTCGGGTTTAAAGGCCGTCATGCTCGGGGCTCAGGCAATCCAACTCGGAGACGCCGACGTTGTTGTGGCGGGTGGTATGGAAAACATGTCCATGGCCCCATATTTCCTGGACAAGGCGCGATTCGGCTATCGCATGAATAATGGCGTCATCAAGGACCACATGGTTCACGATGGTCTATGGGACATCGTCAATGATTTCCACATGGGAATTAGCAATGACCTCATCAGTGAGAAGTGGAATATTTCTCGTGAAGACCAGGACCATTACGCTGCCATGAGTTATGAAAGGTCAGCCAATTCAATAAAAAACGGTAGTTTCAAAGATGAAATACTACCGGTGGTCATTCCTCAGAAAAAAGGTGATCCCAAAATCTTTGATACTGATGAATGCGCAAGGGAAACATCTTACGAGGCTCTCTCAAAAATGAGACCGGCCTTTAAGAAAGATGGGGTCGCTACCGCCGGCAACGCTTCCATAATATCGGATGGAGCGTCTGCGCTGCTGTTGATGTCTGAAGAGAGAGCCAAGTCCATGGGGCTTGAGATTCTTGCCCGCGTCGGATCGCAGGGCAGCGCAGGGATGGACATGAAGTATGTTCTCATGGCCCCGATGATTTCGATTCCTAAAGTGGCCGGAAAGGAAGTCGTAGACTATCACTCGATCGATTTGATGGAGATAAACGAGGCCTTCGCAGGATCCACTATAGGTGTGATGAGAGAACTCGGCCTGGATGCTTCGAAATGCAACGTGCTGGGTGGGGCAGTGTCTTTGGGCCATCCGATCGGCGCCAGCGGGGCCAGGGTTTTGACCACATTGATTTACGCAATGAAAGCGAGAAACGCAAAAACGGGGATGGCTTCACTATGTCTTGGTGGTGGTGAGGCCGTGTCACTTTTTGTCGATCGCTAATAAAATTGACCCACCTGAAAAAACGTTTTTTGAGTCTGGACATTTTTTTGGTGGGTCAAACGAGAAAGTAACCGGACCGTAAATATGACAGTATTGTTCAGGAATCCGAATTCATTCATGACAGGAACCGATCCATTTGTCCGTCTGCGTCCAGTGGAAGGCCAAAGCGGCGCTCCAGGCTCGGAAATCACTTTCGAAAAACATCATGAAGGATACATCGGCATCCCCCACGGGGGAGTGGCCATGGGGCTGTGTCTGGATGTTTGGCGAAACATGGATGGAGCGCAGTATCCCGTTAAGATCAGTTTCAGGTTTGCGGGCTCCGGGATATCAATAGGAGACAAGGCCGTGCTTGAGGTGGAGCCGGAAGTTGATAACGATCCGAATACCACAGTCATAAGAATCACCAAGCTCGGTGACAGAAAACCATATCTTAGAGCGATTTTCTCAAAAGCTGCCGACGATTTCTCTCACCCGTCACAGCCGATGCCTTCTGAAGAATTCAGGGGTTTGCCGTACTACAAAAACTGCCTGGTGTGCGGTTATGCCAGGGATATAGTGGGTCTGGAGAGATCATTCAGATTTCACGAGGTCCATGGTCACAAAATGGTGACCGTGTTATGGGGAAACAAGGACGAAGATTTTGACAGGGCAAAATTTTTCCTCATCCACAAAAATGAACTTCACCCGTTTGTTCTTATAGCAATATTTGACGAGAACACTGCCTGGGGCGGTTTCATGGAGAACAAGCTGGGTGGGCTGTCGGTAAAACTGGATTTTTTCATAAAACGTCCGATTCTACCTGATGAGCAGTTGCTCTACATAGGTCGGCCGGCGGGAATCCGGGGGGCGCCGTCTGCTCCACGCTTTTTTCATGCCCGTGGTGAAATACTATCCCTGACGGACCCCAAAAATCCCGAAATTGTAGCTCACGGCTGGGGCGAATGGATTGTCTTAAGCCAGTACACTGAGCAAATTAAACATAATCTGATTCCAAAGACTGAGGTGGAATGGATTTTTGCATAGATAGACGTTACAGACCTATTTCTTGTTTAAATATAGAGGTGTTTCAGTGATAGAAAAAATAGTAGAAGGTGTTTACTGGATTGCGGGAAAAGACAAGTTTCTGCCGGATTCCCACGTTTATCTGATCGGTCTTCCGGAATCCAGGGACTTTACCATGGTTGACTGCGGACTCATGGACATGGGCTCGTACAAGCTGTCTGAAATAGAGAGCGTAGGTGTGAAGCCGGAATATATCAAGAGAGTTATCCTGACACATACTCATATGGATCACATAGGCTGTTTGCCGGAAATCATGGAGGCCATTCCAGGGCTGGAGGTTTGGGTTCATGAGGAAGAAGGCAATTATATGGAACGTGGTGATGACAGGGTTATTTGGGGCAACAAGATGTTTGAATCGATGATTCGGTCTCAGATTTCCATTTCCCAGGACCTTTTCGACATAAAGCCGAACAGAAAGCTCAAAGGAGGGGAGGTGTTGAATCTCGGGGGCCTATCTTTCAAGGTAATACACATTCCCGGTCACTCCATTGGAAGCATAGGTCTCTTGAATGAAGACCACAAGCTCTTCATATCCGGAGACACAATATATGCTGATGGCGCCATCGGACGTTATGACCTGTTTACCGCAGACGCAGCGCAAATGAAGAGCAGTCTTGAACTAATTGCGAATCTGGGAATAGACTGTCTTTTGCCTTGCCATAACAGGGTTGTCAAGTCCTCGGCGGAACTGATGATACGCAAGACGGTGACGAACTGGGCGCCCCTCCTGACCTGATAAAAGCAACAGCATGAAACGATGCAACCATATAAAGAGTTAGAGGTGATTGATGGGAAAAACAGTCGCAGAAAAATTGATAGAGTCTCATTTGGTCAAGGGCGAGGCAAAGCCAGGCAGTGAAATAGCAATAAAGATCGACCACACTCTGACTCAGGACGCTACCGGAACGATGGTTTTTCTTGAATTCATGGCAATGGGCTTGCCTCGGGTCAAGACTGAGGTCTCAGTCAGTTATGTGGATCATAACCTTTTACAGACAGATTTCAAGAATGCTGATGACCACCGCTTTTTACGAACCGTGGCTTCAAAATTCGGTGTCACGTTCAGTCGCCCAGGTAATGGAATATCGCATCAAGTCCATCTTGAAAGGTTCAGTGTCCCAGGTAAAACCCTGCTTGGATCCGATAGCCACACCCCCACGAATGGCGGCCTGACTATGCTGGCCATTGGCGCAGGCGGTCTGGACGTCGCCATGGCGATGGCGGGCAAGCCTTTTTATCTGACGATGCCGAAGATAGCCGGGGTAAAATTGATCGGGACTCTCGGTCCCTGGGTTTCTGCCAAGGATATCATCCTTGAAATGCTTAGAAGGCTCACTGTCAAGGGTGGCGTAGGCAAGATTTTCGAATATTTTGGTCCAGGCGTTGAAACCCTTTCTGCAACCGATCGTGCCGTAATCGGTAACATGGGAGCCGAACTGGGGGCCACCACGAGCATATTCCCGTCTGACGCCAGGACCAGGGAATTCCTCGAAAGCCAGGGAAGAGGCTCAGCATGGACGGAAATAAAGGCTGATACGGATGCTCAGTACGCTGAAGTCATAGAGATCGATTTGAGCCGGATTGAACCTTTAATAGCCTGCCCGAGCTCACCGGACAACATAAAGACAGTATCGGAAATAGAAGGGCTTGGGGTAAACCAGGTGATTGTCGGCTCATCGGCAAATTCATCATTCAGGGATTTGATGATTACCGCCAGGGCGTTAGAAGGAAAACATTGCCATCCGGATGTAAGTCTGGAGATCAATCCTGGAAGTAGTCAGGCGTTGCTTAACGTAACGTCGGCCGGTGGCGTGATGAATCTAATAATGGCTGGAGCCAGAATTCATCAGTCGGGATGCCTGGGTTGCATCGGTATGGGTCAGGCGCCGGCCACAGGAGCAGTATCGTTGAGAACTTTCCCGAGGAATTTTCCCGGACGAAGCGGGACCTTTCCGGACAACGTATTCCTGTGTTCACCCGAAACGGCGGTAGCCTCGGCCATTTTTGGAAAAATCACGGACCCCAGAAAGCTTGGTGATTATCCGAAAGTTTCCAATCCGCAAAAATACGTTATCAATGATGAGAACCTGGTTCCTCCTGCTGAGGACCCCTCCACCGTGGAAATATTCTTGGGACCCAACATCAGGCCTTTCCCGCATTTTGGTCCATTGGAGGATGATCTGGAAGGCGTCGTGGCTCTCAAGGTCGGAGATAACATCACAACCGATCACATTATGCCGGCAGGCAGCAAGGTCTTGCCGTTAAGGAGCAACATTGAAGCCATAAGCGAACACGTGTTCAGCCAGGTCGATCCTGAATTTCCTGAAAGATCGAAAAGTCTTCACGCCGGCTTTATAGTGGCCGCCGAAAACTATGGTCAGGGCTCGTCACGTGAACATGCGGCGATTGCGCCGCGTTTCCTCGGTGTTAGGGCCAAGATCGCCAAGAGCTTTGCCCGAATTCATAAGGCCAATCTCATCAATTTCGGGATCATTCCTTTCACTTTCAGGAACGCTTCGGACTACGACACCATATCTCAGGGCGACGAAATTGTAGTCAGATCCGTTAAACGTCAAATAGCTGAGGGGGCTACAGAACTGACAGCGGAACTCAAGAGTTCAGGCCAAAAGATACCTCTGCTTCTGGACGTGACTGACAGGGAACGAAAAATTCTGGTGGCCGGGGGATTGATCAACCTGGCCAAAGAGGGGTAAGTCGATCCACGTTTACTGAACGTCGAGAGAAACTTGAATTACGGCAGGGCTGATGAACCAAGGTAAATGGTGAAACACCTGCCGTTTTTATTGATAAAAGCGCGGCATGAAGCAAGCCCAGTGGTTGTCCCGTGCATCCAACAAGTAAATGACTAACGCGTTGGTCCCTTCTCGCCTTTATGGCGAACAAAAACTTCATCCGGTTCCTGATCCGCCAACGGCGCTACATTTCTGCCATGATGCAGGATTATTCTGTCGGGTTGGGATTCATCGACCAGCAGATTGATTACCCTACCCGAATCCCAATACAGGTTGAGCATGGGAGCGTCATAGGAAAATGCCCCTTGCCCGGCCAGAATCCAGTCCTGGTTCATTATTCCTCGATAATAAGCCAGAAAGGTGGCATCGTTGTTTAATACCAGCTTCATCACTCGCTCTGTAGCCGGAACCTCGGCTCCATCGACTACTCTTGCAGTCATGATCCATGTTCCCGCAATTCGAGCTTTGTTGTCCGTCGATCCGCTATCCTTGGACGGCGACTGACAGGACACAAACGCCAGGGACCCTAGCAGCAACGCAGCTATGATGATGAGCCGACAAGATTTTGAATAATTCATGGCAATAATTGAAATCCCGGATGGTGATAACAGAAAAGGCGACCAAACATGATGCTCGATCGCCTAAACTGTTAAAAAGAGGCAGCGATTCGCAGAATCGCCTACGATTTTTAGAACCAGCCGCTTGATGAGCTGCTAGCAGGTGAGAAACCGCTGCTTGAGGAGCTGGCTGGCCAGGAGTAGCCGCTGCTGCTGCTGGAAGCGGGCACGCAGCAATAAGCCACGGTGCCTGAGCTTGAAGAGGAGCTGGCTGGCCAGGAGTAGCCGCTGCTTGATGAACTGGCATTGTAGTTATAGCCGCTGCTGCTGCTGGAAGCGGGCACGCAGCAATAAGCCACGGTGCCTGAGCTTGAAGAGGAGCTGGCAGGCCAATAGCCGCTGCTTGACGAACTGGCGTTATAGTTTCCGCTGCTGCTGCTGCTGGATGATGCTGAGCCCCAGCTTGAATAGGGAGCCCACGCATAGAATGCGAATCCTGATGAAGCCAACAACGTAACCATACCGACAACCGCGAGCGTCACTGCAAATCTTCTCATTTAAATAGTTACCTCCTAATAGAATGAGAATACGACGGAACTGTTCTCTAACTGAAAACAGGTATACCCTAAATAAAAAAACCAAAATTGTGTTTACACATCGCTATCAGAAATAAACTCAGATGTCAATCTTTTTCTGATATTTAAAGGCTAGGGGCTGAGCGCAACACTTTCGCTACTTGACTAGCCTCTCACATCTGATACAATTCCCTTAAATGATTCCTTTGTCAAGAAAATTTTATTTCCATTTCGGGATGGTTCATTAAGAAATCACAAAGAACACATTTTAAAATCAGATTGTTAACAAGCATAGCTGATCTAGCTTGTGGAAGTTTCCGGATTCTGACGCAACTTTTTCAAGTTATTGGGTTTAAAATATGAAGCATAAAGTCTTATTTGGACTCCTTCTATCTGTATTCATTGCTTTCCCTCTCCCTATAAAAGCACTTGATCAGGCGCTTCAGGACAACACTCCGCATCAGAAGCCAGCAGCAGACTCCCCGGTAGTTGTTAACTCCATATCCGACAGGATACGCAGGGCAGGGGAGTTGGCGCTGGATGGTGACACAGCGCGGGCCTCTGAAATTATCAAACAGGCGATCCGGGATTGTGACTCGAGTACGATTGACACAAGGGACTGTTCCGCCTGGTTTAATTCACTGAGGGGACTCAACGACGTACTGGGAGAACCCAGGAAGAAAACGGTTTACACTAACTCAATCGGTATGAACCTGGTCCGTCTGCCGGCCACCGATTACATGATGGGCAGCATGAAGCAGGAGATGGACTGGCTGCGTCTGACATTCAGGAAGACATGGAGGGATGGCCACAAACAATGGTTTCAGGACGAGATGCCTTTGCATCCGGTGAGGATGACCAAGTCCATTTATATGGGGGCGACGGAAATTACGGTGGGTCAGTTCAGGCAATTCGTGGCGGACACGAAATACAGGACTGACGCGGAGAAGGGCGATGGTGGGATGATCTTCAGCAAGAAAGAGGATCGTTGGGTCCCGACCAAAGGAATGAAATGGGATTCGGTTCCGTGGAAAATTGCCGATGATCAGCCGGTGGTCTTTATCTCCTGGAACGACGCTCAGGCTTTCTGTAAGTGGCTTGAAAGAAAAGAGAAACGCACTTATCGTTTGCCGACTGAGGCTGAGTGGGAGATGGGATGCCGTGGAGGGGCCGCCTGGGTAAGGTATCCATGGGGTAACCATCTTCCGGGGGATTCTGATGACAATTTCGGCGATGGCAATTCTAAACTTCCCGAAAGTATGACCACTATAAACGACGGGTATGAGTTTGTATCTCCTGTCGGCAGTTATCCACCCAACGGTCTGGGGCTTTACGACATGGGCGGCAATGTAATGGAATGGGTTCAGGACTATTATGACCGCAACTATTACGATAGTTCCCCTATTGAAGACCCTCAGGGGCCATCAGTGGGAAGTTCTCGTGTGAACAAAGGTGGCAACTGGTTTGCGAGTCCTGCTGACTGCCGTTGCGCCTTTCGCGGTTTTTCAGGTGAGACAATGAGTTTCTGGAACATGGGATTTCGAGTTGTTCTGGAGGCTCTGGGAGACGAAGTGGATGTAAAGACGGCCGGAGGATCAACCAGACAGGACAAAAGGCGCGAAGCAGAAAAATCAAGAGCCTCACAGTTTCCACCTTCCGATGAGGACGGAGTAAGGCTATTCAGACAGGCTATGTTTGCCGCCCAGCAGCAACAGTGGGACAATGCAATAGATGATCTGGAAAAAGCGCTGAAGATTTATGAAAAAAGGGAAGATCCAAAATGGACTGCCCGTGTCAAGGCAACACTTGCAGGTATTTACGCCGAGCGCAACCGGGTCTACAAAAGCAAGGAACTGTACACCGAGGCGTTGTCGGAATTCCGTAAAAATGGAGACATTTCCAGTGCTTCGATAATTCTGGCAAGGCTTCAGGAACTTGAGACCTCACCCGGGGTAAAAGTCGTCGAAATCCAGAAGGGCGGCATTGCCGACCGCGCAGGAATTGTGACCGGTGATGTTATAGTAGAATATGGTGGAGAAACAGGATTCCGGGTGGCCGCTTTCAAGAAACTCGTAGACGATTTTCAGGGTATGGACAAAATCACTCTGAGTGTCATGAACGATCAGAATATTACAACCATATCAGTTCCCGGGGGACAGTTAGGTGTGGCTCTCGAGGATATCAAGAGACCTCCCCGGCCAAGGCGTCCTCCTCCTCAGGATCAGCAGAACAGGCAAAATGTTCGTCAGAGAAGAGACAGAAGGTGATCGGGAAAGTCGTTTCTCCACATTAAGAACACGCTGGGCTCCTTGGCAGGTGTAATAGCTCATGAATTCAATAAGATACTATTTGCCATAACGGGATTTGCCGAATTGATACGGCATATCCTAACCTTCAGCCGTGAGGCTGAGAGTGAAAGAGAAGGGCGGAATCCTGGAAGTTAACCTGAAGGATGTTGAACTATCTGCTGAATCGAATTAATTAAAGCCAGGTATGGGGCCGGGAGTTTATCAAGTTGTAAAAAACTGTAAATTGGGTCATTAAAATACAATGGCTAAGATACTGTTAATTGACGATGAACCGATGGTGCGGGCAGCGGTTTCCGCGGCCTTGATTGCGGCAGGCCATGATGTGGCGCAGGCGCGCAATGGAATGGAAGGGCTCGAGATTTTCTCCCAAAACGATTTCAGTCTGGTAATAACGGACATCATAATGGATGAAATAGAAGGTATTGAGACGATCATAGAGCTGAAGAAAAAGTGTCCTGACCAGAAAATTATAGCAATTTCCGGTGGAGGGAAACTCGGAGCCATGACTCACCTGGATTTGGCCTTGAAATTCGGGGCGGAAAAAATACTGGAGAAACCGTTTCGACTGGAAGAACTGTTCTCGGCCGTCAATGAACTGACAAATTCACCTAAAGTCAAATGAACATGGCGGAGGCGATCAGCCGATCCATGCATCAGTTATAGATGAAGCTTTTTTCAAGACTTGCCAACAGCATTCCTACCTTTACCGGTTTTGTCAGTATCTCATCTACCCCTGCCTGAACAAGATCAGGAGTCAATTTCTGCTCCCATCCTGTGATTATTCTCCTGACTTTGACACTTTTTTTGTGTGATCGGTTTAAGATGTTGGAATGGTTAGGGGGGGTGGTGAGGGCTTGATACGTAGTGCCCCGTTATGTTTTGTGCCTGACAAGCTTCTCTACTCATGTTATCTCTTTGCCATGTTTGAACGTACCAAAGAAAAACCCAACGGTAAAATCTCTGTACAGATCGTGGAAAGCCATCGAAAGGCGGATAAGGTCAGTCAGAAGATTATCAGGCATGTC
>CAZGVM010000030.1:0-22471 GCA_964528855.1 uncultured Desulfomonile sp.
ATTTTTGGCCGTCAGAAAGCTGAAATCGGACAACAAAGGTCCAATACTGTGCCTGGTAGGTCCTCCAGGGGTTGGTAAGACGTCTCTCGGCAGGTCAGTAGCCAAGGCCATGGGGAGAAAATTCGTAAGGATGTCTCTTGGCGGCGTGCGTGATGAGGCTGAAATCAGAGGACACCGTCGGACCTACATAGGAGCGATGCCGGGACGGATCATTCAGGAATTACGGCGAGCGGGCAGTAGAAACCCTGTATTCATGCTGGATGAAATAGACAAGCTTGGTCGGGATTTCAGAGGAGACCCGGCGGGCGCATTGCTTGAAGTTCTTGATCCGGAACAAAACTCTGCGTTCTTTGATCATTATCTCGATCTACCATTTGATCTGAGCAAGATAATGTTCATTGCCACTGCAAATCAGGTAGATACTATCCCTTCAGCGTTGCGCGACAGGATGGAAGTAATAAGGATTGCAGGATATACTGAAGAAGAAAAGGAAAAAATATCGGAATTATATCTTGTTCCAAAGGCCTTAAAGGAAAACGGTCTTCAGGACTATTCCATCAATTTTCAAGGTTCAGCCATCAGATACCTGATATCCTCATACACAAAAGAGGCTGGGGTTCGAAATCTGGAGCGCGAGATAAACTCGGTGTTTCGCAAGATCGCCAGGGAGATAACCCAGGGAAAACAGATTAGAACAGTAATTACTGTCAGCACGATTGAGAAACTTCTGGGAGCCCCGAAATATTTTTCTGAAATAGCGGATGAAGTCGATAGGGTTGGTGTGGCGACGGGCCTGGCGTGGACAGAAGCCGGCGGAGACATAATCTTTATCGAAGTAACCGGATTCAGGGGTCGTCGGGCTCTGACCCTGACAGGCTCTTTGGGCGAGGTAATGCAGGAGTCGGCCAAGGCGGCAATAACCTATCTACGTAACATGTGCGCCTTTCTGGGTGTTGATGAAAAACTGATGAGCCATTCTGATCTCCACATACATGTTCCGGCCGGATCCATTCCCAAGGATGGTCCATCAGCGGGTGTGGCCATGGCAGTTGCGATTGCTTCATTTTTTACAGGGAAACCGGTTCTCAAAGATGTTGCCATGACAGGTGAACTGACCCTGATGGGACGAGTTCTCCCAATAGGCGGTGTAAAGGAGAAGTTGCTGGCGGCTAAAAGGGCCGGCGTCAAGAAGGTCATCCTGCCGTTAAAAAATAAATCAACCGTAATGGAATTTCCGGAATACGTTACGTGTGGAATTGAAATTCACTACGTGTCAGATGCTTTTCAAGCCATAAAGATTGCCCTGGGCGATGATTCGCAGTTCTGCTGCGTTTATCCCGCGAAAGGGCAGCCAATCCTGCCGTTGTTTCCTTCTGCGACTTCAGCTGAGTGCGCCGTGTAGACGATTGATAAAATTCTGTTTGAAGGCTGGAGAGCAAAAAGGCCTTCAAACAGACCGGTTTTAAACTTGCCCGTCTAACCCTGCTCGGTGTCCGATGGTTTCCTGTATATTACTCCCAGGCTGAAATCATCATCCAGAACCTCATTTACCGCTTGCCTGTAATTGGTCGGATCATAATTGTTGGCAAGCGGATGAACCCATTTCTTCAGGTTAGCCCAGGTCTTGAACGATTTGTCGAAGGTAACGCAACTCGAATAAACGTGGAAGAAGGAAAATCCCGGGTTTTGAACGCCTTCAACTACAGCCTTGGTGATCATTGCGGGATCGCCGGCGAACAACCTTGCGACGAATGACGCTCCGTATGTCAGGGCCATAAGGGTTGCATTAAGGGGTTTGTCCATTGTTCCCGACGGACTGGCCTTAGTCTTTGTTCCTAGAGGAGAACTCGGAGACGGTTGACCTTTGGTTAGTCCATATATCGAATTGTCGAAAAGGATATAGTTGATGTTTACGTCTCGCCTAGCCACGTGGGCAAAATGTCCTCCACCAATTGCAAGGCCATCTCCATCACCACCGACGGCGAAAACAGTCAGGTTCGGGTTGGCAAGCTTTACTCCGGTAGCCGTGGGCAATGCCCTGCCGTGAACGGTGTGCAGACCGTAAGTGCTGGTGAAAAATGAATAACGTCCGGCGCATCCAATTCCGGATACGGTCACGGTATTGTGCAGCTCCAGGCCTAGTTCCACGATGGCATTGTTGATACCCTGGTGAATTCCAAAATAACCACAACCGGGACACCATGTCGGCAGGGCCGAAGATCGTACATTCAGATCACCTGACAGCTTTATTGAATTTATTTTTTCAGCGAGAGTTCCGGCAGATGTTCTCATAGGATACCTCCATACGCGAGTCTCTCAATTTCGGACAAAATCCTGGATGGCGGAATCGGAGATCCGGTAACAAAATTGAGCCTCTGAACGTCTTTGCCATTTAAGTGTCCGATAAGATTTGCCAGTTGTCCTTCGTAGTTCAACTCTGGAATGAGTATGACTTTGCACCTGCGCATGAATGCCCTTATTTCATCGGCGTGGTAGGGGTAAATAGACGTTATTTTGAGGGCAGCGGTCTTCAGACCTTTTTGACGTGCCTCTCTCGCGGCCTCCATGACCGAGCCGAAAGTGGAGCCCCATCCGATCACTCCAACATCCACTTCGGAATCTGTGAAGAACTCTTCGGGTTTTGCAAGATCCCGGAGCGCCAACTGAATTTTTCGATGTCTCTTGTCGGACATTTTCTGATGTATCTCGGGAGAGTAATCGGGTGTTCCCTTCTCCGTGTGCTCCAGGCCGGTAGCAGGATGGTTGAGACCTTTCATTCCGGGGATCGCTCTCGGGGATATGCCGCTGGGAGTATCCTCATAACGTCTGTAAGCGCCTTTCTGCGAATCATCAGGGAAGACGTTGAGCCTTGCTGTTTCTTCAGGAGTCGCTTTAGGGCGGGGAACATTTTCCACGCGGTTGTCCAGGAAAAAGTCTGTCAGCACAATGACCGGTGTCTGGTATTTCTCCGCTAGCTGAAAACTTTTGAGGGTGAATGAATAGCATTCTGAAACATTGGTGGGAGCGATGACGATTCTTGCAGAATCTCCAGGGCCTCCAAATACTGCAGCCTGAAGATCAGACTGTTCCGTTTTTGTGGGAAGCCCGGTGGAAGGTCCTCCACGTTGGGCGTCCAGGACAACAGCGGGAATTTCCGCCATGACACCATGTGTGATCAATTCGGTCATGAGGGCAAACCCTGGGCCGGATGTGGCGGTCATCGAACGGGCGCCCGCATAGGATGCTCCCAGCACGGCGCCGATGGATGCTATCTCATCCTCCATCTGCACAACTCTTCCGCCTTTTGGAGGTAGGGCCTTTGCCAGATATTCCATGATCGGTGTGGCAGGCGTTATAGGATAGCCGAAATATAGTTGCAAGCCCGCGTCTACAGCGCCTTTCCCAATTGCGTAATTTCCGGACAACATCACCTTATCGATTGTTTGGTCCATGTCCGGACGATCAAATGATCGTGTAAACCGTTCGGAAAAGTGAGCGACAGCATATTTTATTCCGGCGTCAAAACTTTTCAGATTCATGTCGAGGACTTTAGGCCCCTTGGACTCGAATTTGGTGGCGATGACTCTTCTGAAGAGTTCCGGGTCAATCCCGCAAACCGCAGCAAAGCCCCCCAGGGCAGTCAGGTTTCGCCCCCTTGCTGATCCGGCGGCCTGGGTAGCTAGGTCCGAGAAAGGCATGCCGTAAAGTCTGACTCCGGGCTTGAGCACGGCGGCCAGGGATTGGTCCTCGGATACATACGATGAAGGGTTCGAATCAAAAAAGACAATACCGTCATCGTTCAGAAACTGCGCTCGTGATCGAGACTGTTCATCATTGAGAGAGATCAGTATGTGAGCCTTCTCCTGCAACGCGCTGATGTCCTGAGAGCCAATCCTTGAGTGTGTGACGCATCTTCCAAAGCCCCGGATTTCGGCGGGATAGGAGTCGAAACCAAGGATATAATAGCCTCCGAGCGACATTGCCTCGTTTATCATGCCGCCGGCGGCTATTGTGCCGTCACCGGCCATTCCACAGACTTCTACCGTTATATCTACCTTGGGCATGTCAAAACTCCATCCACCACGAAGTGTTAACCTTCACACCATTTAAACTGAAAATGCTCTCGGCCCCGGTCTCTGCTTCTATCATTTGGCCGAGCAAGTTCAGGGCCGCAATCCTGCCCAGAGTCCGAGCATTTTCGTAACCGATTGAAACCCAGTAATCCCGGATTGAAGGGTTATATACCTGAGCGCAGTCACCGGCCGCATAGACATTGGGGAATCTGGTCTTAAGTTTTTCATCCACAAGAATTCCTCTGTCTACATCCAGACCGGATCTGACGAGAAACTTTACATCAGGAACCAATCCGAAGAAGGCCCCCACTGCTCCAACCGACAGCTTTTCACATTCAGTCTCAACTTCTATCGAAGTCTCGGACAACAACGACAGTCTCTTGACATGACGGGATGTCAGGACGTTAACTCCTTTGGCGCACAGGCAGGAGCTGATTTCATCATGAAGAGGCTTGTTGAAGGGCAGTGGCCAGAAAGAGTCTTCATTCAACATGAAATGAACTCTTTTGCCCAGTGCGAGCAAGGCTCTGGTCAACCCCAGGGAAGTCAGGTCCCCTCCGATTAAAAGAACCGTGTCAACCTTTGCCAGTTTATTAATCCAGAGTCGGGCGTCAGATGCGGTTTTAAGGGTCAACATGGCGTCTTCAAATACTTCCAGGGGCTCAGGAATTCTTGGACGCCCGCCTGTGGCTATGATCAGCCCGTCAAACGGAACTACTTCCTTGTGATCAAGAATGACATGATGTTTGGCAAAATCGACCTTGACCACACTCTGACCCGGCCTGAGTTGAATATTATTTTCCTGGAAATATGAATCGGGTCGCAAATAGATTTTGTCCATGTCAATCTTGCCGGCAATTACATCAGGTAACAGGTGAGGCTTGTAAGGTCTGGAAGGCTCTTTTCCAAACATGGTAATCCTTGAGTCCTGAGAATTCTCTCTCAGGACTTTAGCCGCTTCGTTTGCCGCTGGACCATTTCCTATGATTACAAATCGCTCGGCTGACATTATTGCCTCCCGGCTTGAATATTTCTCTCAACAAGTTCAACTTTTGTTACGGATATGCAATCCACCGGGCAAACCCGCACACATTCTCCGCATCTGACGCATCTTGAATTGTCTATAACGACGGCGCTGACTTTCTGCCAGTTTGTGGTCTCGACAAAGCCGTCCACTGCGCCGGTTTCACTAAGCCTTATTTCATCAACCAGTTTAATGCAGTCGCGAGGGGCGTTGTCTATGCAGTAACGACAGAAAATACATTTTGAAATGTCAATTTCGTAATGCAAATAGCAAAGGTAACATCTCCTTGATTCTTCAAGGGCGGCCTCTTCATCGAAGCCTAGTTCTACCTCTTTTTTCCCATCCTTGAATCGCTCCGACACCGGCATGACGGAAGGCATTTCCTGTCGAGGAAGGAAGTCCCACGACCTAGGCCTGTCGGTAATGGCGGCTTCTTCCATCCTCACCACCCATTCCCTGAATTTTTTACCGGTTAAATCATGGGCAATTCGCTCTGACGCCCTGCGACCTGAAGCAACAGACTCAATCACGGTTGAAGGTCCGGTCAGGAAATCTCCCGCCATATAAAGACTGGATGTGGAAGTCTTGAAAGTTTGTCCGTCTCCGATAAGCACGCCCCGTTCATCCTTTAGTCCCGGAGCGGAACTGGGCTCGGCGCTTTGTCCGATTGCAACAATAACGGAATCGGCTTCGAACACAAAGTTGCTGCCCTCTATCGGGCGGACCTTGCGCCTGCCGTTGGGGCCTGTTTCACCAGCGCCCGCCCTCAGAAATTCTACGCCTTGAACCTTGTGATTTCCCAGAATTCTTTGAGTGAGACAGAGCCCCCGGATCTTTACACCCTCTTTCTTGGCGTCATACACCTCATCTTCAGTGACCCGAAGCTCTTCTTCCAGACCCCTGATGAAAATTGTCACATCGTCCGCTCCCATCCTCAGGGCTGATCTGGCGCAGTCAAAAGCCGTGAATCCAGCTCCGATTACGGCAACTTTTTTTCCGATTTTGGAGGCTTTTCCAGAAGCGATGTTCATTACAAATTCAAGTCCCGAATATACACCGCCGAGGTTCTCCCCAGGCGTCTGGAGCCGGCTGGACACATAACAGCCCGAGGCCAACAGAGTGGAGTCATAATCGGCTATAACATCCTCAAAACCAATATCGACACCCACCCGGACTCCGGTCCTGAGAGACACTCCAAGTCTGAGTATGCTTGAGATCTCATGGTCGAGAACATTTCGAGGCAGTCGGAATTCCGGTATTCCATAGCGCAGCATTCCACCTGGTTCATCCAGTGCTTCCAGAATTGTCACATCGAAACCTATTGCGTTCAAATCGTGAGCTGCAGCGAGTCCGGCCGGGCCTGAGCCAACTATGCAAACCCGTTTTGCGTGTGATGAGAACATGGGTGAGAGAAAGGGGGCGCCCATCTCCTTGAAGTCCGAAGCGGCTCTCTTTAAATGACAAATGTTGACCGCTTTTCCGAGTTCGGGTTCGCCATGGCGACATTTTTTCTCACAAGGCCGCGAGCATATACGGCCCAAGGTTCCTGGAAACAGGTTGACCATTCTGTTAAGTTCATACGAATGGCCATAACGTTTTTCGTAAATGCTCCTTATGTACGCCGGCACATTTGTGTACGCCGGGCATGCGTTCTGGCAGGGAACATTGATTTTCATATAGTCAAAATCGGCGGCATCCGTGGAGTAGATTACTCTCGGGGCGCCACGATGATGATCCGGGCGAAACCCGTAGTCCATTGGACCGGCGTCTGTCATAAAGCACCTCGGCTAAGAGAAATGAAATTTCATCTGAAGACTGTTGCGATTTCCGACTGCAAATTATAGATTTCCGGCGGAGGTCAATCAGGACTAGAATCTGATTCCGCCACCCGGAGGCACAAACTTCTTTTTCTTGCTTACCGCCTCAACCACAATTGGAGTTCCCTCCTTGAGTTCATCAGTAAAAATTTGTGTTTTCTGGGGGCCGGCAACGCCAATCTTGACAGTAAAAGGTTTTAGATCATTTTTCCCATCAAGACGCCATACAATGCGGTGACCTTCCTTGGGTAACCGGATTGTGGGCTTTCCCTGTGGAAATGCGCCATCAGGCGGAGAAAACATTAGAGCCGCGTCGGGTAGCATCAAGGTGTTTTTAACTTCAGAGACCAGTATCTGAACATTTGTCGTCATGCCCGGACGCAGCAGTAACTCATCGTTATTTACATCCAGAATCACGTTATATGTTACCACGTTTTGTTCAATTTTAGGCTCATTTCGAATCTGTGTCACAGACGCCGAGAAGTGTTTATCCGGAAACGCCGGCACGGTAAAGCTGGCTGACTGCCCTACCTTTATTCTACCAATGTCCGCTTCGTCCACGTTGGTGTAAACCTGCATACGAGTAAGGTCTTCAGCGATCTTGAATAAGACCGGAGTCTGGAACCCAGCGGTAACCGTTTGTCCGACATCCATGCTCCTAGATGTTACTGTGCCGGTTACCGGGGCCTCAATGTGAGCGTATTTGAGTTGGAGTTCCGCCTCATGTAACCGAGCCTCAGCCTGAACTATGCGCGCTTTCTCAACCTCAACCTGCGCTTCGGCAGCCTCGGTTTTTGTCTTCTGAGTGTCAAAATCGCTTTGACTGATGGAATCCCTTCCTATGAGACCTTCTTTCCTTCTCAGAGTCCTCACCTCATCCACAAGCGTCACTTCCGCCTTGGCAAGATTGGCGCGGGCCGCCAGTAAATCTGCTTTAGCCTGTTCGACCTTTGCCTTGAATGTGTCTGGGTCGATGAGGGCAATTAATTGCCCCTTGGTTACCTGAGACTCAAAGTCGGCGTAAAGACTCTTGATATATCCGGAAACCTGGCTGCCCACCAACACTTCCACGACCGGTTTGACCGATCCGGTGGAGTTGATTTCTACCGTGAGGTCCCCTCTCTCCAACGGTGTGGTCACAAGTGTGTAATTGGTGGTCTCAGATTCATTTCTGGTAAAATAAAACAGAGTTCCGGCCACGATAATGGCAACAATGGAAAAAACAAGAATTCTCTTCACGGATACTGACTCCATTGTAATCAATTGATCAATTTATCGCTCTCTATACAACCATCTCTAATTAAAATAATACGGTCGGTCAACATCCCCAAATCACGATCGTGGGTGACCAGAATGAATGTTACTCTCTTCTCCTCGTTCAATTTTCTGAATACATCCATAATTTCGGCGCTGGTTTTGGTGTCCAGGTTGCCTGTCGGCTCATCGGCAAGCAGTATCTCGGGATCATTCACCAAAGCTCTTGCTATGGCTACCCTTTGTTGCTGGCCTCCTGAAAGTTGAGATGGAAGATGTCCGCCTCTTTCTTCCAGGCCCACCAAATGCAAGGCCTCCGTCACATTTCTGGTCCTGACTGCTGTTTTTACCTTAGCGTAAATCAAGGGAAGTTCAATGTTCTGTATGGCATTCATTCTTGGTAACAGGTTGAAACCCTGAAAAACAAAGCCGATCTTCCTGTTACGGACGTCGGCCTGCTGATCGCGGTTCAGCGTGGATACATCTTCCCCATCCAGATAATACTTGCCGGACGTCGGAACATCCAGACATCCCAGCACGTTCATAAGTGTCGATTTACCAGATCCGGATGGCCCCATTACGGCGAGGAATTCTCCCGGGTTAATCACTAAATTGATATCTTTCAAGGCATTCACAAAAAACTGACCTGTTCTATACACTTTGGTCAGATTCTGCATTTTAATTAATTCAGTCATTTAATCAGCTATCAATTTTGTTGCCCGAAGGGGTAAATTACCTTTGAATTATCTGGGAATACTGCATTCCAGCGCCAGTTTCAGTTTTTCTTTCAATTCTGTCAGGTCAGAGCTTTTCACCACATAATAGTCGGCAGCCACTGTTTTAAGGTCAACCTTGAAACTGGAGTAAGCCGAATTGAGAATTACGGGTAAATCATAGAACTTTTTCCTGATTTGTTGAAGAAGATCCAAGCCGTTGTACTCCCTCATCTTAATATCAAGAATGATGCAATCAGGTTGCTCCTGCTCAATAACTTCCATGAGTCCTTTTCCATCAGGTAGAGTCACCACGTTATAACCCTCATCCTGAAGTTCCATCGAATAAAGCATCCTGATTCCTTCTTCGTCATCGACTATCAATATTTTTGGCATTTATTACTCCTTGTAAGCTGCGGCATAACCGGTTTTCATGAGAACTCCCTGAAGATTTCACGCAAACCATTTTTCAACTAGATAGGATTTTGCCCTTTCGAACTGAACACATTGATCTTCGATAAATTCCTCTACCTGCTGGTTGTTCATAGCGTGTGTCTCTGTAACAAAGGAAAGAGTCTTTCCACAATGTAGCGGGATGAGGGACTTCACCAGTTCGTGCCTGTCAATTACCCCGTTTCTGTATGAGATAGCGAAATCGTCAATAATATTTGCCCACAGACCTGACGGGAACTCGAAACCTGCGGCTGGGAGGTCTACGACCTCTTCCAGTTTGTTGATGTTCTCCCTGCTTATGACACTGGAATAGATATTCCAGTCAGCCGACATTCCGGATTTGAATTTTTCCCACAACTGATTTGTGTTTAAACTCACCGGAGGGGGCATTTCCACATCACCCAGACCAAAGCCGAACACCGCCGTCGGTCTACTCCATTTAACTTCCCGCCAGAACGACTCGTACTGGATCATCAGATCGAAGATCGTGGAAATAACGTCTTCGAACATAAGTTCAAGATGCGTATCGAGGTCTCTGACCTTGTGAATCTTTGGTTTTCCCATGAAGGACTGTATTACGGAACTTCGTTCGCGGAGGGCTATTGTGGTCATCCAGATATCTATTCCGAAGGCCCCGACTTTATCAGTCCAGGATTCATTATCGATAAACTGTTTTGCCAAAGCGCCCGAAAATCCCACGTCGCCCCCTATGGGCTGTCTGACTCGTCTGCCGTACAGCGATCTTGTCAGAGGATAAGCTATGTTGTTCGTGACCGTCACATCGTATTTATGCCGAATGTACAAAGGAGCGACATAGTCGTAATTTTCGAATATCGGTTCGCACAGGTTTCTTATCCATAGCGGGGTTATACTCTTGAGGTCGGCGTCAGCCACTATGACGGCCTTGGCATCAAGCTCGACCGCTTTTTGAAAGAGGTTTCTGAGATTATTGCCTTTGCCTCTGATGCCCGGTTGCGTGGAAATATATATTTTGGGAGTTCTGGTGGGAACCCCGAGGAACGCTTCACAGGTGCCATCGTCAGAATCATTGTCACAATTTATTATTACCGCCGAGCGATTACCATAATATTTGGCCAAACCTCTATCGGCCTGTTCCGTAGGGAAAGGTATGGACGGGGCTTCCCGGAATGAGGGAATGCCTACAACAATGTCGGCCTGGGTCACACCATCCGGATTTTTTTCAATATGTTTCATGAACGCTTCCTCAACAGCCTTATTTATGTTTCACCTTAAAGCAATGATAACATAAAAATCGGTCGCTTCAAGTGTCAAGGATACTCCTGTCGTTTGTCTTTGACTCATTCCTGAACTTCCTCTAGAATAAACGATCAAAAATGATGAAACAAAATCTTTTGTAATTGAGAATTATGGACGATGATCTTCTCATTTCCATCGTGGAAGCAATTATTTTTGCCAGTTCCGAACCGGTTTCAACTCAAACCCTGTTTCAAACAATCCAGACGGCGCCTGTTGACAAAATACAAAGTTCGCTGAATAGACTGGAGGAATACTATTCAGGACGTCGTAGAGGCTTTATGCTGAACAGGGTCGCCGGTGGATATCAGTTCAGAACATTACCGGAATTGGCTCAATGGATACTGAAAGCCAAAAATGAAAGGCCTGCAAAATTGTCCAGGGCTTCCCTGGAGACCTTGTCGATCATTGTTTATAACAATCCCATAACACGGCATAAAATAGAGCAGATACGGGGGGTGGAGAGTTCGGGGACAATCAGGAGCCTCCTGGACAAAGAACTTATCCTGGCGATCGGGCGTCAGGACATACCCGGTAGACCCATCCTTTACGGCCCTTCAAAGAAATTCCTGGAAGTCTTTGGGCTAAAGGATTTTTCAGAACTCCCATCGTTGCCTGATGTTGAACAACTCAACGAGGCTGAAATGCCTGGAGAACCTCAACCATAAAATTAGGTCCCGTTGCGAATTTTGCTGTCATTTGTTCAGGTAGAAATAGAACCGACCAATTCGAGAATTCTACACATAATAACATTAGTATTTTATTCTTACATTTTCCAGTTCTTTAATCTGATCCCGTAGTTCGGCTGCTTTCTCGAATTCCAGGTCTCTTGCGAATGCAAACATTTGTTTTGTCATTTTGTCTATCATCGCAGGGATCTTCTCTACAGGGACCTGCGGGAGGCTTTTGGCCGGCTCAGTGTCAATGGTCACGTAATCCTTTTCGGCCAGTGAACTTAATATGTCATTGATCTGTTTTCGTATGGTCTCAGGAGTGATGTTATGTCTCTTGTTGTATTCGAGCTGAATGTCCCTTCTTCTTGATGTCTCATCTATTGTTTTCCTGATGGAATCAGTCATTTTGTCCGCATAAAGTATCACTGTTCCGTCAACATTTCTGGCGGCACGTCCCGCGGTCTGTATCAAGGACCTTTCCGAACGCAGGAAGCCTTCCTTGTCTGCGTCCAGAATTGCGACCAATGACACCTCCGGAATGTCCAGACCTTCTCTGAGCAGGTTTATTCCGACAAGGACATCGAATATTCCGAGTCTGAGGTCTCTGATTATTTCCATGCGCTCGATGGTGTGAATTTCTGAATGAAGGTATTTGACCCTGACCCCAAGACCGGAATAGTATTCGGTAAGGTCCTCCGCCATCTTCTTGGTTAGCGTGGTTACCAGCACTCTATGGTTCTTTGAAACCCGCTGCCTCACCTCGTGCAAAAGATCGTCCACCTGATCGGACGCTGGACGAATCTCTATTACCGGATCCGTCAGACCGGTAGGACGAATGATTTGTTCAGCCACATGTCCTTTTCCTTTTTCAAGCTCATAGGGCCCGGGAGTGGCTGATACATAGATTACCTGATTAACCAGCTTCTCGAATTCCTCGAATGTCAGAGGTCTGTTATCCAGGGCGCTGGGTAGCCTGAAGCCGTATTCGACCAAGGTTTGTTTTCTCGCGCGGTCTCCACGGAACATACCCCTTAACTGTGGGACGCTGACGTGAGACTCATCGATAAGAAAAAGAGAATCCTTGGGAAAATATTCCAGGAGCGTAGGAGGAGGTTCTCCGGGATTTCGGCCGGTCAAATATCGTGAATAGTTCTCTATGCCGTTGCAGTATCCCATTTCCTTAAGCATTTCAACGTCGAATCGGGTCCGCTCTTCCACCCTCTGGGCTTCAATGAACTTTCCGTTGTTCCTGAAGTGTTCAACGCGCTCCTTCATTTCGTCGAGAATACTGTCGGCTGATTTTACCAGTCTGGACTTTTCAGTGACATAATGACTTGCGGGGTAGATTGCCACCCTGTCCAGAGGACGAATGACCTTGCCGCGTAAAGGGTCTATTTCAAAGATTGCATCCACTGTGTCACCAAAAAATTCGATCCGGATGGCTTTTTCTTCTTCATATGCCGGAAAGACCTCCACAGTGTCTCCTCGAACCCGGAATGTCCCACGGTGAAAATCCACGTCGTTTCGGGAATACTGGATTTCAACCAGCTTGCGCAAAGCCTCGTCCCTGTCGGATTCTTCCCGCCTGATCAAATGCAGAAGCATGTTCTGGTAGGCTTCCGGAGACCCCAGGCCGTAAATGCAGGAGACGGAGGCGACTATTATGACATCTCGCCTCTCGAACAATGATCTTGTGGCGGAATGTCTCATTTTATCAATAGTTTCGTTAATGCTTGAGTCTTTTTCGATGTAGGTGTCGGAAGTGGGAATGTAAGCTTCCGGTTGGTAATAGTCGTAGTAAGAGACAAAATACTCGACTGCGTTCTCAGGGAACAATGCATTGAGTTCATTGAATAACTGAGCAGCCAGGGTCTTGTTTGGGGCAAGCACCAAGGAAGTTTTACCGACCTTGGCTATGAGATTCGCCATAGTATAGGTTTTCCCCGATCCTGTGACACCTAGTAAGACCTGATGCCTGACATTCTGGTTTACTCCGTTAACCAGGCTCTCAATTGCCCCGGGTTGGTCACCTTGAGGGGAAAAGTCGGAAGTTAATCTGAATTCACTCATAAATGTTGCGTCACTGTTTGAGAAAATCATTCCAGAGAAGGCTTTAAAATTCTCAGAGAGTTGCGAATCCGATCGATTATGCTATCCAGATTCCTGAAACCCTCGGACCTGTCAGAAATGATGAGTTGCAGAATTCGTTCATCGGCCAGATAAACCTGAGTCATTTGAGTGAGCTTGATTCCCCGTTTGTCCGTGAACGAGTAAAGCAGGTAGAGTTGTGACGGATCAGTTTTGGAAGATCCGTCGGAAATAATTACGGCATCCTTGAACTCTTCCCTTAGATTCTGTCTGATGGCGTTGACAAACGCTTTGACGTCTTTAGACGCCTTTTTGGGGCGTCTGATGACATCCAGACTCATCCTGAGCGAGGCTGACGGATGGGAAAAGGTGAGTTCATCAGGTGATGGGGCATCAATGGTCATTGTAGATGGATAATCAAGCGAGAAACGGGCATGCGGATCAACATAGGTCTTGAATCCATCCTGGCTCCAGGAGTTATTGCATGGGAGCAGACTGAAACTTATCGCAATCACGAGAGCGAAAATGAACGGGTAGCTGTCTGCAATAGACCTTTTAGGGCAGCAAAACATTTTTGTTCCATTCCAGAGGGAAAGTCCGACTAGTTTAACCGGACGGATTTGCCAGAGTTTCCGCCAAGGCTTTACCAAATTCCCTGGCTGCGCTCCTGAAAAATGAAACAGTGGTTTTTCGGAACCACTCTGCTTCTGGTGTTTCAAGAAAAGTCACCAGAGCAGTCAGCTCATTTTCATCAAACGCTTTGAGATTGTTGGCATAGGACAGCATCGTGTTTTCATCGACAAGATTCTTCTCAAGGGCCACCGATGTCTTCTGTTGATGGTGGTTCGCCTCTGGGAATGTTTCCTGGGTATCGGGACCGGTGTTTGTGTTCAGCATGCCCAGCACAAACTCGGTGGCAAGTTGCGTGTTGATTTCGACTGCCTTGTTAAGTTCCATGATTCTGGATACTAAATCCAGTCTCTTTCCTTCCAGCAGGGCCGCCGTCTTCCTTCCTTCCCTTATGTTCTTCAAATTCCTGTTATTAAGTAGTTCCCTCTGTGTACGAGCCAGTTTACGACCCAATACGGTTTCATGGAATTTTATCAAACGCTCGATGTTATCCTCATCGAATGAACTCAACATCCGATCGCGAATTAGAGACATCAACTGCTCTGTTGTGAAAGCCTTCCTGAAACGTCTTAAAGCATCATTTGCCTGCGCCTCACTGACAAAGACGTCCGCAGGGGCCGCCGCCCAAATGGCAGTGTGGATCTGGTCAATCTGGGAAGACAACCCGGACACTTTTATCAATTTTGTGACCAGGTCATTCTGGATCTGTTCCCCTGAACAATAGTCCGGGGACTGGATAACAAGCATGACCGTGATCAGTAGAGATATGATTCTGAAAGCGCTCACGAATTTACCTGAAGTGGTTCCATGACCCTGAGCAGAAGTGTCAGACGATTACCAGTGAGTGAAATTCATCGGGAATTTCAAGGAGTTTCCCATCAGCTCCTACTGCGACCAAGGTTATGGAAGCCGTAGTCAGATAATCTCTGGATTGGCCCTTCCTGATTATTATCTGTTTTAC
This sequence comes from uncultured Desulfomonile sp., assembly GCA_964528855.1. Lineage (GTDB taxonomy): Bacteria > Desulfobacterota > Desulfomonilia > Desulfomonilales > Desulfomonilaceae > CAITZA01. The sequence goes on from CAZGVM010000030.1 coordinate 14,963, forward strand.
CAGTACTCTGTACCTGGTAGTTTTATCGATCCAGGTTCTTATGACAAGTGAATCCCCCAGTTTTGCCGGAGAATGAAAGGCAATATCGATCTTGTGAACCATGAAAAAGGTCCCCTGATCATGATATTCCGCTACATTCCTGAGTCTCTCCGTCACAAATTCGGTTCGGGCTCTTTCCATGAATCTCAAATAGTTGGCATGATAGACGACCCCCATGCAATCGGTGTCCTCATAGTAAACTTTACACTCAAACAACCTTTCTCCAGGGTTAGCCTGAGCCGAGATTGAAAAATGATTTCGGTCTATCAATGGTCCTCCTCAAGGTTATCAGGTTAATCTCAGGAAATTTACCAGCACAGGGTCCAGTTTACCGATGGCAAAGAAGAACTGCCTCATGAAATCTCGCCATCTGATGAAAGGCGCCAGTTTCTGGGCGATACCAAGCGGATTTTGCGCCAGGGATTTGAGGTCGATTTTCTGGGGTAATGGCCCTGAAAAGACAGTGTCTGACACTACCCTCAATCCGGCGAAAGGTATCCCCCGCTTCCTTGCCTCGATTGCCATCGCATGGCTCTCCATGTCTACCGCTGGGGCGCAAGACCTCGAATTCAACTCGCTCCTCTCGTCACGGGCAAAAACTGGCTTGGCGCTAGTAGCCAAGCGCCCTACTATATGAGGTTGTCCCACCTTATTGCAAGCCTGAACCAGTTTTTGAACGACTCCCTGATCCGATTTTACCACCGACTCTGAATCTACGGCGCTGATAGTCTCCCCAACTACCAACATCTGCCCCAGAAAAAGATCAGGAATCAGGGCGCCCGTTGTTCCGACACTGAGAATCAGTCCGACATCCTGCTCCAGTGACTTTACAGCTCGAGCCGCTTTATCGGGACCTATGCCACTACGCAGAACCAGGAACTCTCTACCTTCGAAAAAACACTTCCGGAGAACCGCTTTCCCAAGTTTGGACCTGTTTCTGGTCTCAACCCTTTTCAAAAAAGGATGAGCCTCGATGCCCATTGGGAAGACAAGGCACAACGAATAATTTTCTTTATGAGCGAGGTTCATATATATATAGTCTCCAGAAATCCAGTTCGGAGATACCGGATCATGTCAAATTTCGAACCTGACTCAATTGATAAAAGCATTTTACTTATTTTACAAGGTGATCTGGATGATTCACTGCAGCCTTACCTGAAGATAGCCCAAAGATTGGGCGTCAATGAATCCGAAGTGCTTGATCGTGTCCAAACGATGATCGACTCTGGGGTTATAAGACGTCTTGGGACAATGATCAGGCACATAGAAGCGGGGATAGGCTTCAATGGAATGGTAGTCTGGGCGGTGGGACAGGATCGGGTTGATTCTGTAGGGCGCGCTTTCGCTTCATTCCAGGAAGTGACCCACTGTTATGAAAGGCCTCCATTTGGGGATAAAAAAGCTAACCTTTTTACTATGGTGCATGGTGACTCCGAGGCTGCGTGCATGGATATTATAAAAAAAATGTCCGAGACCTCCGGTGTCAGTGATTTTGAAATACTTTTCAGTGAACGGGAGTTGAAAAAGGTCAGCATGACCTATTTCGACGAGGCCGAATGAAGCGATTGAAGAACACGAAGGAAGCCGCATCATGAATAACTCCGTCTCAGTTGGTCTGTATGACAAGGCTTGTAAACTCATTCCCGGAGGAGTGAACTCACCGGTTAGAGCTTTCAAGTCGGTGGGTCTTAAACCCCATTTTATCAAGTCCGGAAAAGGGTGCAGGATTACTGACGAAGATGGCTCTGAATTTATAGATTATGTCGGTTCATGGGGACCATTGATCCTGGGGCACTGTCACCCGGAAGTGCTGGAGGCTCTCGAAAAAACCATGAGAGACGGCACGTCATTCGGGGCTCCGACAAGGCGCGAAATTCAAATGGCCGAAACGATATGTTCCATGCTTCCTTCGATTGAAATGGTTCGCCTGGTAAGTTCGGGAACTGAAGCAACCATGAGCGCCATCAGGCTGGCCAGGGGTTTCACCGGTAGAGACATGATTCTCAAGTTTACCGGATGTTATCACGGCCATAGTGATGGACTGCTGGCCAGGGCCGGCTCGGGAGCAGCTACTTTTTCAATCCCCGACTCTCAGGGAGTTCCGGCATGTGTAGTGGAACAGACCTTGGTCGTTCCTTACAATGACCTTGACGCCGCCCGCGAAAAGTTTCAACAGCGCCAAGGCAAGATTGCCGCCATCATAGTTGAACCTGTGGCCGGCAACATGGGAGTGGTTCCACCCAACCACGGCTTTCTGGAAGGCTTGAGAAATCTGTGTGACGAGTTTGGCACGGTGCTTATTTTCGATGAGGTTATGACCGGTTTCAGGGTTTCCATGGGCGGCGCTCAAGGGCTATACGGCGTAAAGCCGGACTTGACCTGTCTTGGTAAAATCATCGGAGGTGGGCTACCGGCAGCGGCTTTTGGCGGATCCAGGAAGATCATGGAATGTCTTGCGCCGGTCGGAGCAGTCTACCAGGCCGGAACATTGTCCGGAAACCCTTTGGCCGTAGCCGCTGGACTTACAACCCTAAAAATACTGCGTAGGGATGACCCCTATAATGCCCTTGAAGACAAAGCCTCGACTCTCGAACGTGGCCTCAAATCCATCCTCGCTGTCAAAGGCGTTCCTCACACTATCAACAGGGTTGGCTCCATGATGTCGGTCTTCTTTCAGAATGGGCCGGTGGAAAACTATGAGACTGCGTTAGTCTCTGATAAAGGCGCATTTAATCTGTTTTTTTCCAACATGCTTGAACGCGGGGTATACCTGGCGCCGTCCGCTTTTGAAGCCTGGTTCATCAGCGTTGCCCACTCTGAGGATGATCTGCAGTTTACGCTGAGAGCCGCAAAGGACAGTCTTTAGTCGTTGCATAGAACTTATGTCAGAACCTGGCAATGATGTTCCGAAAACCGTTTTGGCGTAGTCCATGATCAGGTTCTGACAAGGAGCGCCACGGCCTTGCGTTAATCGGGTGTTACGAAAGATAAATGCGTAACATATTGTTATTCATTTCTTTTTGACTTGATTTAAATTTTGCTTCATAGTACTAGTTTAGACTGTATTTATGTTGCCTTACAATTGGTATTAATGATTTCTGTATTCTTTAGCCCGTCATGCTGGTTCAATCAACTGCAAACATTTTTTCATGCGGTCTGTTTTTAAGTTTAGTTTAATTCGGGCGTCATATCTTTGTTTTAGATAGTCCACTTAAGGAGGCTAATGATGGACAAATTCGTCGAGTTCAATGAAAGGTTGGCCGCCAAAGGCGTTTCCCGACGAGAATTCATGAAGTTCTGCGGGTTGATGGCAACTGTGCTGGGCCTTCCGATGACTTTTGCTCCCAAGATCGCTGAAGCGGTCGCAACCAAGCGTCCCACCGTTGTGTGGATGCACTTTGCCGAGTGCACTGGATGCACTGAGTCCTTCATAAGGACTGCCCATCCATGGACAGCCGACATCGTATTAGACATTATCGATTTGGCTTACCATGAAACGATCATGGCGGCGGCCGGTGATCAGGCTGAAGAAATCCTTGAAAAGACTATAAAAGATCAAAAGGGCAAATACATCTGTATTTGTGAAGGCGGCATTCCGACCAAGGACAATGGCGTCTATGGCAAGGTCCATGGCAAGACTTTTCTGGAAATAGCCAAGCACGTGGTGAAAGACGCCGCTGCGACAATATGTGTGGGCGCATGTGCTATTGATGGTGGCGTAGCCGCCGCGAAACCGAATCCGACCGGCGTCAAGAGCGTAGCGGAGGTTACGGGGGTCAAGACGGTCAATATAGCAGGTTGTCCTCCAAACGCAGACAACATGGTAGCCACCATAGTGCATTACCTGTTGCTTGGAAAACTTCCTGCGCTTGATGACCAGGGAAGACCGTTGTTCGCATACGGTTATCTCATCCATGACAACTGCCCGAGACGTGGTCACTTCGAAAACAAGGAATTCGTCAAAGAATTCGGTGACGCCGGCGCAGCCAAAGGCTGGTGCCTGTATGAAGTGGGTTGCGCAGGTCCGGAAACCTATAATAACTGCCCCATAATTAAATGGAATCAGGGGACCAACTGGCCGGTTGAAGCCGGACACCCCTGCATCGGTTGCAGTGAAAAGGGTTTCTGGGATAACTTTGCCCCATTTTATGTTCAGAAGTAACAATCTCATAGGTCAGATATCCAAACAATCGAAGATGAGATAAGCTTTTCAAAAGGAGCGAAAACATGGCAAGAGTCGTCGTTGACCCTATTCCACGAATTGAGGGTCACCTGCGCATAGAAGTCGAAGTTGAAAACGGAAAAGTGAAGGACGCCTGGAGTTCAGGAACACTCTTCCGCGGTTTAGAGATAATCCTTCAGGGCCGTGATCCCCGTGATGCGCACCTTCTTACCCAGCGTTCATGTGGCGTTTGTACGCTAGTCCATTCATTGGCGTCAGTCAGGGCCGTTGAAGACGCCCTCAAAATCAAGATTCCGCCTAACGCCAGGTTGGTCAGAAACCTCACACACGCAGCCCAGAACATGCATGACCACAGCGTCCATTTCTATCAACTGTGCGCACTGGACTGGGTAGATGTTGTATCGGCGTTATCGGCCGATCCAGCCAAGACGGCTGATCTTTCAGCCGCCGTCAGCGGCAGGCCACAGACCAAAAAGTATTACGAAGGCCTAAAAGGCAAATTAAAAGCCTTTGTTGATTCCGGTCAGCTTGGTCCTTTCGCCAACGCCTATTGGGGACACCCGGCGTACAAGCTCCCGCCGGAGGCAAACCTCATGGCGGTTGGTCATTGTCTGTACAGCCTGCGCCAGGAGGATCACGCACCCCCCGTGGCGGCACTCTGGGGGGTGAAGCACCCGCACCTGCAGGGGCATCTTCCCGGTGGTGTGACGGTAGTCGAACAGCTGAACGCAGACAGGATTTCCCAGTACCTGTTCATGCTCAAAGAGCAGATAGCATTCCTGGAGGAAGTCTACATTCCTGATGTCTTGGCAGTGGCTTCCTTCTACAAGGATTGGACCAAGATCGGTGGAAACAAGAATTTCATGTGCTACGGCGATTTCCCGCAGAGCGATAAGGAGCCTGAAAGCTTCTACTTCCCACGCGGCATGATACTTGACGCTCAGCTCAAGTCTCTGCCGGTCGATCCGCAGAAAATTACCGAGGATGTCACCAGAGCCTGGTACGAAAACAGCGCCCCGCTGCATCCATCAGTAGGTGAGACCAAACCTCTGTCAGGAGAAGCGCTTAAAGGAGCAGTGCCGGACACTACCTCCAAGGATGGAAAATATTCCTGGATTAAAGCTCCGCGCTATGAAGGAAAGGTCATGGAAGTCGGTCCGCTGGCGCAGTGCCTGGTTTCTTATGTCGGCGGCAACAAAGAGATCAAGGACACCACGGATATGGTTCTCAAGAAACTTGAGATCGGTCCTGAAGCCCTGTTCTCGACTCTTGGAAGAATCGGCGCCAGAGCGATCAAATGTCTGGTCAACGCCAAGGCCGCTGAAAAGTGGACCATGGAACTTATAGAAAATATCAAGAAGGGCGATACCAGAACCTTCACCAGCTACAAGCTCGATGAATCAGTTAACGGGCAAGGCTTCGGTCTCAATGACGTGGCGAGAGGATCTCTGGGGCACTGGATCAACATTGAAAAAGGCAAGATTAAAAACTATCAGCAAGTGGTGCCCTCAACGTGGAACTTCGGCCCGACGGATGGCAAGAATCAGAAGAGCGCAATCGAAAACGCCCTGATTGGAACCCCTGTCGCGGATCCCAAGAAACCTCTTGAGGTGCTTCGTACGGTCCATTCATTTGATCCATGTATCGCTTGCGCCGTTCATGTCATTGATCCGCAGACAAACGAAGTCTACAAGTTCAAGATTTCATAAATTTCAATCAGTTGATTCTGATCAAAAAGGCGGCCGGAAGGCCGTCTTTTTTTGTTCGCGTGATGATCTCACATTTTAAAACCCTCCCTTGAAACAAACCTGAAATATTAGTGTCATATAATGGTAAGTTAAATGTAAAAATTAAAGTTTATTATTATATGGAGCCAGACATGACTTCACCTTTCAGAGAGTTCGCCCGTGTTTTCGAGAAATTTCAGCAGGAGTACCCCAAACATCCACTATTGGAAGAATTGAGGAACCGTCTATTGAGAGGAAATTTTCCTTCGGAGAGCTGGCTACGGTCTAAAACCGCAAGAATGAACCTGATAATGTCTCCCGCGTGGCGTCGTTCAGAGGATGATCAGGAAAATCTGGCGTCCTGAATTACGCTCAAACCGGGTCAGAATTAGTGGCGCCGGCCCGCAGGAATCATTGTCCCGGCAAGTTAGGCGCTGAATTAAAGCTTAATCGGGGCCGGTTATTGTGATAACCTGATGAAACCCTGGTTGGCAGGTCGCAATCATTTTTGGAGGCAGAAAATAATTTCTGTTCGAAGACCCGATTCCTCTGAAACCGTGTTTACATTTCGTCAAGCATGCCTCAGGCTGGTCTTTTCGATTTCCGCCCTGGGATTTCTGGCCGCATGTGTTTGGTATGTGGTTTCCCACACTCAGGACTTCTACTTCGTTTTGACGGTATCCCGACCGGAACTAATGTTAGCGGCTTTATTTGCGCTTGCAGGTTTTTCAGCCACATGCTATCAGCTCGATCTTTTTTTGAGGCGTTTCAATCTGAAGCTGGGGAAAATGGAATTGGTGGCTATTACGCATGCAATGATGTTGGGCAATTTCGTGATTCCAATGCGAGGCGGGTCGGGTGGTCTGGCTGTATACCTGAAAAAAGTCCACAAACTTGATTACACTTCGTTTGCAGTGATATATGGCGGCACAGCGCTGCTTGTGGCCCTCATTAACTCACTCCTTGCTCTCTTGGCTCTTATAAGCCTCTGGTTCATGACGGGCTATTTTAATCTGGTTCTGTCCACAATTGCCATAAGTCTTTTCACGAGCTGTCTTGTGTTGACGTTTTTCCCTCCCAAGGCTGGGTCAGGCGCCGGTTGGTTGAGGGTGAGACTGGTTCAAATAGTTGATTCCTGGCGGACGATATCATCGGACAGGAGTCTGCTGGCTAACCTGACCCTGTCATTGACCGTGCTATCTCTCACCCTTGTCTTGAGTCTGTTTTTCATCTACAGGTCTTTGGGATACCCTTTGACCCTGGAGGCGACAATAGTAACATCCAGTATCGGTTCCATCGTAAGTCTGGTTCCGCTAACCCCTGGGTCAATTGGCGTTTTTGACATAGCCATCATAGAAATTCAGAGAATTTTCGGTTTAACGATTGCGCAGTCAATTGCAGCGACAATAATTTTCAGGACGCTGACTTTTTCACTGACCGTCCTGATAGGCCTGCCCGGGCTAATTTACATGTATGCCAAAACTGCAACTTCATGTGGAAGGGAATGATCCAGGAATGTAATTTTTCAAATTATCCCGATAGAAAAGGAGTGATTTAGCG
>CAZGVM010000031.1:0-2230 GCA_964528855.1 uncultured Desulfomonile sp.
GCGGCGGTCTTGAAAACCGTTGATCGAAAGATCCGGGGGTTCGAATCCCTCTCCCTCCGCCACCAATCAAATGTTGCAGCGGTCGTTTCGTAGATTTCCTGCCTCAATCGGTCTATGCTTTTGTTCTTCGATAACATTCCCTGTAAAACTTCACAAAATAATCAATACCAGACCACAATGTCAGTATCAACGCGCAATACAACAGTATTGTGCCAATTTCATGGAAATCTATAGGCACAATGATTGTATACTCATAGTTTATAATTAGAGGAACTATGGATGCAAACTGAAAAAAAGCTTTCCATTTGCCTACTTTACTGGATTTCAATGTAGTATCCCAGGTCTTTGTTGTGGCTCTAAGTGCGCTTACTGCAACTTCCCTGGAAATAATGAGCATTACTATCCATGCGTCTACGCGATCGAGGGCAATCAGCATTATTAGCGCAGAAGTGACCAGAACTTTATCCGCAATTGGATCCAGGAATTGACCGAATGATGATTCGAGTTTGAACTTTCTAGCTATGAATCCATCAAAGAAATCTGTCAGAGAAGCGACAAAAAACAGTGCTGCCGCCAGGGCAGACGGAGCCTTACCCGGAAAGAAAAGCAATATTATGATCGGTGGAACAAGAACCAGACGACCAAGTGTCAAAAAATTGGGAAGATGCCTTTTCATTTTAAAATCCGGCTTATTTCGAAAATCTCTGTTTCAGATCAATTGATTGGAGTAGTGATCTAAGAATCAGAGCTTTTTTATTGTTCAGTTCTCCCAGGGATAAGTTCCTGTTAAAATCCTCTCAGACGGCAGAAAGACTTCAAAAACAGATCCCTTACCGGGCGTTGAGCTGACCTTTATTGCTCCTCTGTGCTCCTCGATCAACAGATGAGCCTTGCACAACCCCATGCCGGCTCCCACGGTTTTCGAAGTAAAAAATGGATTAAAGATTTCTGATAAATCTTCCTTGTGAATCCCAACGCCCGTATCAATGAAAGATACCGATACCGCCGAGCGCAAGTTCCTGATTTTAACCTTCAGGCGCCCGCCGTTAGGCATGGCGTCGTAAGCATTGATGATAAGGTTATGAAACACTTGTTCAAGAGCTGAAGGATCGGCTTCTATTTGTGGAAGTTTTCTTTCAGCCTCTATACTGAATGTTACCGTTTGCTGTTGCAAAGAGGAGAGGTTATTGAGCACCTTGTCCCGGGCTCTCTCAACAATTGATATGAGGTCTATCTTTTGGAACTCGAAAGAATAAAGCCTTGAAAACTTGACGTAATCCTCTATGTCACGCACCATTCTTTCTAGCCTGGAAACATCATCAAGGATAATTTGAGTGTATTTTGAATAGGTGGGATTCTCAGCCGTCAAAGACTTTAAGCGCGAAGCGAACCCCCCCAGAGAGGTGAGGCTGTTGCGGACTTCGTGAGCCACTCCTTCAACGACAGTTCCCAGAGACGCAAGTTTCTCGGATTGTCTCAGCCGACGCTCTATCTCTTGCTGGCGAGTGAGATCCGCCACTATTATGACTATTCCGGTAACCCTTTTATTTTCCTCGATTACCGACGTGGATAAATATCCTGGAAATGCGCTGTTGTCTTTTCGACGCAGATAAAACTCACCGTCCACTTTTCCGTTCGAAATCGTATCCTTGACCAAATCACGTGACAGTGGAGAGCGGGACTCACTCCTTATGAGAAAATGGAAATCTTTCTCTTTGAGTTCCTCGGGGGAATATCCCCACATGTTTGAGGCTGCACGATTCACAAACTGGATTTTGCCGTTAGGATCGGTTGTGATCAAGGCCTCATTAATTATTGTGGTAAGATGAGCCAAGTAACGTTCGCTCTCGCGAATCTGTTTTTTAAGTTTTACGTTCTCCTCGCCGAATCGCCGGTTCTCCAGGAGCTTTTGAGCCAATTTGACAACTTCTTCCGAAGAAAAAGGCTTGTTCAAAAAATCGTCAGCTCCGGACTTCATGGCGCTAACCGCTATTTCAGGGTTTCCAGCCCCCGACATTAGAATAGCAATCGTTCTTGGAGATCGCTCCTTTACGAATTTCAAAGCATCAATTCCGTCAGTTCGCGGCATGTGAACATCTATAAGCAATATGTCCGGTTTCTCTTTGACAAATGTTGTTTTACAATCTGAACCATTAAAAGCCTGAAATACTTCGAAGCCATTTTCCTCAAAGACGTCTCTTAACATGTGATTGAGTATTGTTGAATCCTC
>CAZGVM010000031.1:2240-22312 GCA_964528855.1 uncultured Desulfomonile sp.
CATCGACTATTGTCGAAATAGCCGTTTTAACAGGTACATAAACCCCACACACGGGGTCTTTGACCAGGTCATCCACAGCAGGCCTGTCCTGGTGGCCACGAATTAGCTGATCAGATGCGCCGGAACCCAAAAACCTCAGAGCCCACTTGAACACCTTGTAAGCCATAAAAATGAAGAACACATAAAAAATCAATCGTAGCATGCCGGCAAGCACCCTCCAGAGCTAATTGCGTTCAACCGGTTTAAGCGGCTCCTGCTCTTCAGACCCAATCATTTCCAACAATTCCATCATCGATTTTTTCTCTATCGGATGAACAAAATCTGCGGCAACCTCAGCCATTGGGCCCAACACAAAAAACCGGTGCAAAAGACGGGGATGTGGGACTACCAAATCATCCGAATTAATAATTTCAGATCCGTAAAATAGTAGATCCAAATCTATCAGTCTGGACAAGTCACTTTTATGATTGATGGTTTTTCCCAGTTTTCTCTCAATTTTCCGCATTTCATTAATCAGGACTTCAGCAGTGATATCGCTTTCCACAACTATCACTGCATTTACAAAATCGGGACCGCCATCAACCAGTCCGACAGGTCTGGTTTCATAGAGGCTTGATTTTCCTATCAGCCTGACACCGTCAAGAGACCTGAGTTCATGAACTGCTTCATCAAACTTTAGCAATGGATCACCAAGGTTTGCTCCAAATCCTATGTAAGCTATCACAGTCATCATCTACGGTTTCTGGCGATGTTGAACAAAGAGCCTATCCCCTCTATCCTGACTTCAACCTTGTCTCCCTCGCTTAAGGGACCAACCCCAGAAGGTGTCCCGGTAGCTATAACATCACCGGGATTCAATTGCATTATCCCTGAAATGAACTCAACCAGAAAATAGGGATCAAAAATAAGATTTGAGGTTCTTGAAGCCTGCCTGCGTTCACCGTTTAGAAACAATTCCACACTTAGATCTCCAGGATTCACGTCCGTTTCAATCCACGGTCCAATCGGGCAAAATGTGTCAAAACCTTTAGCTCTGGTCCACTGACCGTCTTTTGACTGGAGATCCCGGGCTGTGACGTCATTAAGGCATGTGTATCCCAGAATAAAATCCTTGGCGTTTTCACGGGATACATGAGAAGCGGTTTTTCCGATCACAACGGCAAACTCGGATTCATGGTCCACCCTGAAGCTTTGAGAGGGCAAAATTATGAAGTCATCAGGTCCTATTACCGAGGAAGAGGGTTTTAGAAAAATCACCGGCTCCTCTGGCATCTGGTGACCCATTTCTATGATGTGATCCCTGTAATTCAACCCCACCGCCACCACTTTGGTCGGCCGGCACGGCGCCAAAAGCCTCACTTTATCCAGTTGGTAATCCTTTAGCGCTTTGCTGGAACCCCACGGCTCAATAACGTTCCCGTCGAGTTTTCCGGAATAAACTTTTCCATCAACTTCAAATCGGACCAGTTTCATGTTCAATCCTTCAATCCAAGCACATCTCTCATGTCATACAGGCCGTTTGGTTTAGCGTAAAGCCAGATAGCGGCCTGGATCGCTCCTTTGGCAAAGGCGTCCCGACTGTGGGCGCGATGAATTAATTCCAGTCTTTCACCGCCTGTGACAAACATGACCGTGTGTTCTCCCACTATGTCGCCTCCTCGAAGAGCCATCACCCCAATTTCAGACGGTTTTCTTGCCCCGACGATTCCATGTCGGTCGTAAACGCCGACTTCTTTCAAGTCACGCTTCAAAGACGATGCTATGACTTCGGCAAGTTTAACCGCTGTGCCGCTAGGGGCGTCCTTTTTCTGGTTGTGGTGCGATTCCACTATTTCAACGTCATACGCGTCACCCAACGCCTCTGCGACTTTTTCCACCAGGTTGAACAGTAGGTTCACCCCAAGACTCATGTTGGGGGCCATCAAACATTTTGTTTTTTGAGAAAGTTCTACAACCTCTTGTTTCTGAGCGTCCGACAAGCCGGTAGTGCCTATGACCATGGCCTTGCCGGCTTTAGATACAACCCTCAGATGGTCGAGCGTGGCTTCAGGTGATGAAAAGTCAATAAGAACATCAGAGTTGGCTATCGCTTCATCAACATCATCTGAGATACATACGCCAAGGTTTCCAACCCCTGCCACCGCCCCGGCGTCCTGGCCTAACAAGGGATTTGACTTCATTTCAAGAGCAGCCGCTACCTCGATTTCTGGATTATCCGAAGCCAACGCGATTATGCGCCTGCCCATTCGGCCTGCTGAACCGCTCACTGCAATTTTCATTTAAAAACTCCTCGATTAAATAAGACCATATTTTTCAAGAATGACTTTTAATTTTTCGAGATTTGCCGCTGAGGGTTCGCATAATGGCAATCTGAATTCAGGATTGATTTTCCCCATTAGTCCAAGCGCAGCCTTAACCGGTATTGGGTTTGTCTCAATGAAAGCGGCCTGGCATAATTCGAAAATTTCAAAGTGAATGGCTCTCGCCTGGTTTATTTCACCCTTCAACATGTGGTTGACCAAAGCCGACATTTTATCGGGAATGATGTTCGTGATTACCGAGATTACTCCTACGCCACCCATCGCCATGAGAGGAAAAGTCATTTGGTCGTCACCCGCCAGAACATCAAAGTTGGAGCCACAAAGGCGCATGACTTCACTCATCTGAAGTATCGAGCCCGACGCCTCTTTAACTCCCACTATATTCGGCAGCCTAGAGAGCTTCTCAACAGTGGAATTTTCGATATTGACCGCCGTCCGACCCTGGATATTGTACAAAATAATAGGAATATCGACTGCTTCTGCGATGGCTTTAAAATGTCGATACAGGCCTTCCTGGGTGGGCTTGTTGTAATACGGCGAAACAAGCAATACTGAGTCCGCCCCCACCATTTTTGCGTGGCGCGTCAGGTTGATTGCCTCTTCGGTGCTGTTGGAACCCGCTCCGGCGATGACCTTGAGTTGACCAGCCAATTCCTTGACGGTTACCTCCACAACCCTGTTGTGCTCATCGTGCGACAAAGTCGGAGACTCACCCGTAGTTCCACAGGGCACAAATCCAGACACTCCTCCGTCAACACCGAATTTTATCAGTTTCCTCAATCCCGCTTCATCAAGTGACCCATTTTTGAAAGGCGTGACTACGGCAGTATACGCTCCTGAAAACATTGTGAGCTCCTTCTAATAATTTATTTCCTCGGGGATGCGCTCTCCGCGAGTTAAGTCTTCATAAGTCTCTCTTTGTCGAATCACATGATACGTGTCACCTGAAACCAGAATCTCGCATGCTCTGGGACGTGAATTATAATTTGATGACATGGAGAATCCGTAGGCCCCGGCGCTCATAGCAACCAGATAGTCCCCCACTTCAGGTGAGGGAATTTCCCTGGATTTGGCCAGAAAATCCCCAGATTCGCAAATGGGTCCGACAATATCCGCTACAAGAACCTGCGCCTTGAGGTTATTCGCCGGTTTTTTTACCGGAATTATCGTGTGATGAGCTTTGTAAAGACTTGGTCTGACCAAATCATTCATGGCCGCGTCTACGATGACGAAATTTTTTTCTGCCGTTTCTTTCAGGTACAAGACCTTGGTCGCCATCACGCCTGCATTCCCGACAATCACCCGGCCAGGCTCAAGGATGATCTTTACGTCCAGCCTTGCCAACGCTTCTATGATTGTCGCTCCGTAGACGGAGGGCGCAGGCGGCGTTTCCTGATCGTAGGGAATGCCCAGGCCTCCCCCTACATCAAGATATTTTATGTTGATCCCCTCCTGTCGAAGAGTCCTGAGAAGATCTTTCAGAATGGAAACGGTTTCCTGAAATGGTGAAAGCTCCGTCAACTGACTTCCAATGTGACAGTCAATTCCTGCAGGTTCCAGGCCTTTCATGGTTTGGGCCCGCTTGTAGATTTTTAAAGCCCTGGATATGTCTATGCCGAATTTGTTGGTTTTCAGACCAGTCGAAATATAAGGGTGTGTTTTAGGGTCTACATCGGGATTCACTCGTAATGCTATACGCGCTTTTCGGTTCTTGCCGATGGCCCTTTGGTTTATGACTTCAAGCTCACCCTCGGATTCGACATTGAACATAAGAATGTCGGCGTCTAGAGCCGCATCAATCTCGGATTCCTTTTTGCCGACACCGGAATAAACTATTTTCTGAGGCTCAACGCCAGCCTTGAGCGCTCTGTAAAGTTCGCCGCCGGATACTATATCAACTCCGCCGCCGAGATTGGCAAAGATTCTGAGTATTGCCAAATTGGAACAAGCCTTCATGGAATAGCAGACCAAATGGTCCACATTAAGGAAGGGCTCCTGAAAAACTTTGAAATGTCTTTCCAGCGTCTTACGGCTGTAGATAAAGACAGGGGTTCCAACGGCCTCACATATCTGTTTAACGGCAACGTTTTCGCAATAAAGATCATCACCTTGAAACTCAAAAAAATGCATTTGGATTTACGCTCACGGATTAAATTTTATTGATTCAGAACCTGAACGGTTTGATTCTTCATCAGGTTTATTCTTGGGGTAAGCAGTAACGGCATATCGATAGGACCGCCCACGTTCTACTTTGGTGTCTATATACCAGGCGTTACGTACCGGTTCTGCATTGATCTTTTCGAAGACTCCACCCTGATCAGATCTATAAACGTTATATCTGGTTTCGTCGTTGTCTATTTTTACAGGGTTCCAGTAGATCCTTATCCCGTCTTTGGTGGAGGCTGTGTTGATGTTCTCCGGACCGCCCCACGTCACAGAGGGTATGACAACATTTATCACGTCTGATGGATGGGATTCTATTGAAACTCCCTGATTCATTCTGGCCGACCTTACCGCATAAAAATAGCTGCTGGATCTGTCTATGGCCTTGTCTAAATAAGTATTTTCGGTTGTGCCGGAACCGCCTACCGGTTTCATGGATTCCGTGTCAGGTGAAGCTCCTCTGTAAATACGGTAAGCCAGGTTTTTCGTGTGACTTTCCGGGACTGACCACTCCAATTTTACGCTGTCCCTTTCCATGTTGGCTCTAAGGCGTTCGGGAGCTGTGGGAATTTCGTCAAAGATTATCTTTACATCCGGGCTCGGTTTTGCATCACGCCCTTTAAGGTTATAGGGGCTCACTGAATAATAATAGACGTGTCCGGTTTTCACGGTTTTATCATTGAAGATGACCTCGCCATCCCTGATCACGGCATTAGTAGGCTTTTGAAAATCCACGTTTGCTAAGAGATCCTTTTTGTCTCCACAGGTTTCACAATCATCAGACACCGTACCGGACGCCCTGAAAATCTTGAAACCTGAAACATCCTGAAAGGGGGTTCCGTCATTATTGAATGCGGGGACACTCCATTTAAGGGTTATCCTGTCCGGATATGCGTAGGCGTTGACCAGAATGATCTCTCCAGGCGTAGTGGCCGTCGCCGGCCTTGGATTAGTCTTGTATCCGCATCCGGACAGCAATGCCATCATTACAAAGGGCCAGATTATGAGCCCCAGGTTTTTCAACGCATCCCCTTGATTGCCTTTTCGAACTTTTGAAATTCGACTGACTGCTCAACGTCAGCTACAAATTTTCGCCCCGTGGCGATCTGATTGATTACAGAGGCTTTTGAGGTGGCGCCTGGCTGAGTCCTTGCCTCCACCATCTGTTGAGGCGTGGCTAGCTTCATCTCATCCAAAGCCATTTCAGATTGCCCGCCATTTCGTATAAGCGCCCCGACTTTGGAGTGAGCCTCTCTAAAGGGTAGACCCGACCTTACCAGTTCATCCGCCAGATCAGTTGCGGCCAGATAAGGCTCAGAGGCTGCGGAAAACATTCTGGCGCCGTCAAAAACCGTCTGTGATATTAGGGCGGACATTATTTTGAGACAACCGAGGACAGTGTCTAGCGCATCAAAAACCGGCTCCTTGTCCTCCTGCAAATCTTTGTTATATGTCAACGGAAGACCCTTCAAAGTAGTCATTAGTGATGTCAGATCACCAAAAACCCTTCCTGTCTTTCCCCTGACAAGTTCACAGGCGTCGGGATTTTTCTTCTGCGGCATTATGCTGGACCCGGAGCAATATGCGTCTGGCAACTCGCAGAATCCAAATTCTGAAGATGACCAAATGATCAGCTCTTCGGCCAATCGAGACAGATGCGTCATAGTCAGAGCTGAATTGGACACAAATTCCACTGCAAAGTCCCTGTCTGAAACAGCATCCATCGAATTTGCGCTGACTTTGGAAAAACCCAACAGTTCCGCCACCATCAGAGGATCAGTCTTGTAGGTTGTTCCTGCCAGGGCCGCAGACCCTAACGGCATTTCGTCAATTCGCTCTATAGCTCCACCGTAACGTTCAAAGTCTCTCTTGAACATCTGAAAGTAAGCCATTAAATGATGAGACAGGCGTACGGGTTGAGCCCTTTGTAAATGGGTATATCCCGGCATGATAATTCCGATGTTCGTCTCGGCTTGCCCGAGAAGGGCCGACATCAGGTCAATCAGATGTTGCATTACCTGAAGAGAACTTTTCTTGAGGTATAATCTCAGGTCAAGAGCTATTTGATCGTTTCGACTTCTGGCGGTGTGCAACTTTCCCGCGACTGAGCCTATTTTTTGATTTAGAGCGTCCTCTATGTTTATGTGAACATCTTCCAGTTCTTCCTTGAATTTGAATTTCCCGGCATTGAATTCTTCAAGTATGTCCATCAACCCCTGTCGTATCGTAGCGGCGTCCTGTTCAGGAATAATATTCATTTTTCCCAGCATTGTGACGTGGGCCAGACTGCCTTCAATGTCTTCGGTAAACAATCGCTTGTCAAAAGAAATAGAGGCGTTGAACCTGGCAAAGAAGGGATCCATTCCGGTTTCAAAACGTCCTTTTCGAATGCCCTTGGGTGCTACTTCAGCGCTGGACGAAACCGATGTTGATTCATTGCCCATTGAACTCTCCGGAAGGCCTTTTTTAGAATTTATTGGGGAAGCAGGTGTTTGTGCTTATCATCGAGCCGATCCTCAGTCTCAGAGCATTCAACTTGATGAATCCTTCCGCGTCGGCCTGTGAATACACCTGATCCTCTTCGAAAGTTGCAAATCTGCAATCATAGAGAGAATTGTCAGATTTTCTTCCTGTCACAGTCACCGAGCCTTTGTAAAGTTTAAGCCTTACTTCACCGTTTACTGCTTTTGCAGCTTCATCGATCGGCCCTTGCAACATGAGTCTTTCTGGAGAGAACCAGTAGCCGTTGTAAACCAGGGAAGCGTATCTTGGTATCCATTCATCTTTTATACGGATTACTTCCCTATCCAGCGTGATTGATTCCAAAGCCCTTCTGGCGGCATGTATTACTGTTCCTCCTGGTGTTTCATAAACACCTCGGCTCTTCATTCCAACATACCTGTTCTCTACCAGATCTACCCTACCGATCCCATTTGCGCCGGCAATCATGTTGAGGTTAGCCAGAAGAGAAGCCGGGGACATTTTCTCGCCGTCTACCGCTACCGGATCTCCATTAACAAAAGACAGGGTCACTTCAGTTTTCTTGTCCGGGGCTTTTGCCGGGTCCACAGTCAGGATGAACATGTCCTCAGGGGGTTCGGACCAGGGATCCTCAAGGATTCCGCCCTCAAAACTGAGATGCAGAATGTTACGATCCATGCTGTAAGGTTTGGCCGCCGTAGATGTAACCGGAATGCCCCTCTTTTCTGCGTAGGCTATGAGATCGGAACGTGATTTCATGTCCCAGATTCGCCATGGAGCTATAATCTTGATATCCGGGTTCATGGTTAAATAGGTAAGCTCAAAACGCACCTGATCGTTTCCTTTACCAGTGGCGCCATGGCTGACAGCGTCTGCGTTTTCCTGTTTGGCCAATTCCATTTGAGCCTTTGCGATGCAGGGCCTGGCGATGGAAGTCCCGAGCAGATAAGAGCCTTCGTAGACAGCGTTGGCCCTGAACATGGGGAACACAAAATCCCCAACGAATTCCTCTCGCAAATCCTTGATAGTCAGGGATTGCGCCCCCGTAGCCTTGGCCTTCTCGTGAAGAGGCTCAAGTTCCTCTCCTTGTCCCAGGTCCGCGGCAAATGCTACGACAGGACATTCATATGTATCCATGAGCCATCTCAGAATGACTGATGTGTCCAGACCACCCGAATACGCCAGCACTATCTTGTTAATACCTTTATTTCCCACGTATCCTCCTCAGGCTACCCAATCAGGTAATCACCTAAACCAAATTCCGTAAGCCCTTGTAAATTGTTGTCATCATGGAGAGAGAAAAACTCCTTCTCTCATTTTCCTTAAAATACGGCCCTAAATAAAATTATATCAACCATCAACCTACTAAAAACTCGAGAATGGCTTTTTGAACATGCAATCTGTTCTCCGCCTCATCCCAGACCAGTGATTGATCAGATTCCATCACGTCATCCGTTATTTCTTCTCCTCTGTGCGCTGGTAGACAATGTAAAACATAACACGGGTCAGCCGCATGAGACATGATCTCCTTGTTGACCTGAAAGCCTTTGAAGTGCCTGCTTCTAATTTCTGTTTCCGACTCCTGGCCCATCGAAGACCATACATCGGTTGAAATCAGATTCGAGCCGGCAGCAGCCTCAAACGGGTCTCTAACCAGAATCAGGTTATCTCCGTCCAAAGGCATTAGAGGATCATACCCCTTCGGACAGGCTAGTTTTAAAGAGAAACCCAGCTTCCTGGCGGCGTTGATCCATGAGTTGGCCACGTTGTTGCCGTCTCCTATCCACGCGGCTTTCATTGTCAGAATGTCCAGGCCGGCCTCACGGGCAGTCAGAAGGTCACTGAGTATCTGGCACGGATGCAACAGGTCGGAAAGACCGTTTATGATAGGGACAGAAGACCATTTGGCGAACTCTTCAAGATTCTCATGCCCAAAAGTTCTTATTACAATCGCGTCCAGATACCGTGAAAGCACTCGGGCTGTGTCCCTGATAGGCTCTCCGCGACCAAGTTGAATGTCTTTCGAATTCATCAGAATAGCGTGCCCACCAAGCTGCAGAATCCCTACATGAAATGAGACCCTCGTCCTTGTTGACGGTTTCTCAAATATTATGCCTACACTCTTGCCCGCCAAAGGTCTGGTCGAGGGGCCGGTTTTTAAGCCTTTCTTGAGTTCGGAAGCGCGATCGATAAGTTGAAGTATCTCTTCCCGGGAATAATCTTCAAGACTTAAAAAATGTCTGGTTTCTCTCATGTTTTGCAACCTCCCGCCTTCACTAGCGCCTCTTCCAGAGCCACGATCATTTCATCAATCTCCGGTT
Source organism: uncultured Desulfomonile sp. (assembly GCA_964528855.1). Taxonomy (GTDB): domain Bacteria; phylum Desulfobacterota; class Desulfomonilia; order Desulfomonilales; family Desulfomonilaceae; genus CAITZA01. Next base: position 11,527 of record CAZGVM010000031.1, read on the forward strand.
CGGTTACAATCAGAGGTGGGATGAATCGTATGACTGTGTCGGCCGTGCAATTTATCAAAACCCCGAGTTCCCTCATGGTGGCGACAATGTCACCCCCAGGCATGTCAAGATCAATCCCCTGAATCAGACCCAGCCCTCGGACTTCTTTAATCACGCTATGTCTGGATTTGAGATCAGTCAGCTTTGATTTGAGATATGCCCCCATACGAAGCACATGATCCAGAAAACCGTCAGAGAGAATTTCCTGTATGACGGTCAATCCCGCTGCGCAAGCCAGTGGGTTGCCTCCAAAAGTAGACGCGTGGTTTCCCGGAACAAAGGAACCGGCGACCTTGTCAGTGGCCAACAAGGCGCCCATCGGAAAACCTCCCGCAATTCCCTTGGCAAGAGTCATCACATCCGGAGTCATCCCAAAATTCTCGTAGGCAAACAGCTTTCCTGTCCGCCCCATTCCTGTTTGCACTTCATCAAACATCAGCAGGGCGCCCGCCTTATCGCATATTTTCCTCACTCCCTCCAGGTAACCCTCAGGCGGCATCCTTACCCCACCCTCGCCCTGAATCGGCTCACAAAGAACCGCAGCGACAGACGGATTCATCGCTTCTGACAGAGCGCTCAGATTCCCGAATGGGATATGGGAAAATCCTTCGACTGCAGGCTCAAATCCTTTACGATATTTCGTCTGTCCGGTGGCTGCGAGTGTAGCCAGAGTTCTTCCGTGGAAGGAGTTCTCCATGGTGATGATGTGATATCTTAGCGTTTCACCACGATCATGAAAGTACTTACGGGCAAGTTTGATGGCGCCTTCGTTGGCCTCAGCCCCCGAATTGCAGAAGAAAACCTTGTCCGCAAAAGAATGTTCCGTGAGTATTCTCGCCAATTCGATTTGTGGTTGAATATGGAACAGGTTCGAGACGTGGATAAGCTTTTTGGCCTGAGCATAAATGGCTTCAGCCAACCCCGCATGTCCATGTCCAAGGGGACAGGCAGCTATACCTGCGATAAAATCCAGGTATGTTTTTCCACAACTATCGGTCACTCTAGCCCCGGAGCCTTCAACAAGCATGATCGGCAAACGCCCATAGGTGTTGAAAACACACTCCTGATTAAGAGAAATAAATTCCTTGGATTCCGACATCTGTCTCACCTCATCCCAATCGTTGCGCCAGAACAGGACTGTTCCATGGCTACAGACATTTTCTAATTGGACAAATTAAAAACAAAATGCGTCCCGATCTGTTTTCGGGCTTACAGCAATTACTAACCGGAGAGTGTATCCGACAATTAGCCATGGAAACACATCTCTTGTCATCAGTTATGGAACCTCAGCCTCCTAAGGCTCAAAGCCCGGGCGCCCTGTCTCGAACTATTTCAGTTCCTATACCCTCATCCGTCAGTATTTCCAGAAGAAGAGCATGAGCTACCCGGCCATCAATTATGTGGGCCTTGGGAACTCCTCCCCTGATGGCGTTGAGACAGGATTTTACCTTAGGAATCATGCCCCCGGAGATTTCCCCATTTTTTATCATGGTTTCCGCTTGCTCTTCGGTAAGGCTGGACACCAGTTCATTCTTTTTATCAATAACTCCGGACACATCGGTAAGCAAAACAAATTTTTCGGCGTCCAGAGCCGCTGCCAAAGCTCCCGCCGCTGTATCGGCGTTTATGTTGTAAGGCTTCTCCTGCGGGCCTGCTCCAACCGGCGCGACCACAGGGATGAAACCCTTCTCCTCCAGCGCTGTTATCACTCCTGGATCAATTCTTTCAACCTCACCAACTAGACCCAGGTCTTCATCGATTCCAGCCAGACGGGCAGGTTGGGCTTTCTTTGCCCTGATTAATTTTCCGTCTCGCCCCGATAAACCCACCGCCTTGCCACCATAGAAATTGATCAGAGAGACTACGTCCTTGTTTACTTTGGCTACCAGGACCATTTCAACGACATCCATGGTTTCCTGATCCGTGACTCGCAAACCCTTTATGAAACGGCTCTCTTTGCCGATTTTTTTCAGGAGTTCCCCTATTTGAGGACCGCCGCCATGAACGATAATGGGCTTGACGCCTATGAAACCAAGCAAGGCTATGTCCTCGGCGAAATCACGCTTGAGATCCTCGTTCAGCATGGCGCTACCACCATATTTTATCAAAACTCGTTTCCCCCGAAAATTTCTGATATAAGGTAGAGCTTCAACAAGAATTCTTGCCCTCATGGCCGGAGTTGCCGATTCTTCTTGGTTGGAAATCATCTCAAATACCTGCACGGATTTTTGTCTTTGGCCCTAATGTCCGCATGTTCCAAGGTGATTACCCGTAACGTCACAGACGCGCCAAAATTGTCAGTCTATCATATAAGTGTAAAAAATTCCAAGTTTTGTTTGTAAATGGGGTAAATTCCGGTTACGCTTTCAAACTTGAGATATGCGCGGATTGACGGCGCATTAAGCTCGATAATTCCTGAGACATCCAGAGGCGTCTGATCACTTTTTGGCCTCAACTATCATCTGGTGACCAAACATTGTAAAGCGAATGGTCTCGTCAATCAGTTTCCGAAAAGGTCTCAGAAGGACAGAGGTGTTGTTGAATACCTTTTCTGGATGGTAAAGTTTTTTTCGCAAATTGAAGGAACGGGTTCTTATCTTTATTTGTGAGAAACCCGATTGCTTCAACGCGGAGAAAATCGTTTCCGGTTCAAAAAGTGTTATGTGATCAGCCCCATTGATGTATACCCACTCCGGACCATTGACCATTCTGGACAGGGATGCGAAATTTGTTGTAGACAGGCGGATCAGCCCCCCATTCCTCAATGCCCTGTGCGAAAGACGCAAAGCGCTCATTGGCGATGGAAGATGTTCGATGACATCCCACATTCTTATTACATCGAAATGCCCCTCTGGAACTTGAAAGGACTCGGCCGACACGGAAAGGACACGCCGGACTCCTATTTTTTGGAGTCTGATGAGCGCTTTGGTGTTCACTTCGACAGCCCAGACTTCCCAGCCGAGTTTCAGTGCCTGCTCCAGGAACCAGCCTTTTCCGGGACCGATTTCAAGAATTTTATTTGCGCTTCTGAATTTTTCAAGCCGTTTGAGTTCAGTCAGTAGTCTGTTTATCTGAGCTGAACTCAGTGACTCATCCCCCATTTCAGCGGTGCCCGAGCAAACCTGTCCATCCAGGTGATCGACAAGTCTGGGATTGACGTATACCAACCCGCAGACGGCGCAACGAACATGAACAAAACCTTCTTTGACAAAAAGAACCGTGGATTTCCCGGAACCACAAATGTCACACGAAGTCTGAACAAATTCCATAAGTTCTGGATCCTGAATTCAGTTGGAAGACGAAACAATCAGCACAATCCTGGACCCCCTTTCTGAGGCGATCCTGAATCATGAAGCACGACTTTACAAAATTACTACTTTTTGCAATAAAAGCAAAACAGCTGGTAACGTTTGATTATTTGAGACACAAAACCTGCATTATCAAAATATGTTAGCTGACTAATATTAAACCGTGTTTTAGGAGTTTGTTGATAACTTGGCCTGGTCGTGTTACATGTGGCCAATTCTCGAGAATTTCATTGAGGTACACTTTTGGAACTCAAGGCTATAGCGGATTTTCTTTTCGAAGTAGGAATGCTCAAGAGAACTCCCCGTTCCGGTTTCCAATTCCTGGGATCGGGTGGGGAGACAGTAGCCGAGCATAGTTTGAGATGCGCCGTCATAGGCTACACGCTGGCAAAAATGAACGGAGCAATCTCGACAGATCGGGTTGCGTTGATGTGCCTGTTTCATGATTTGGTCGAGGCTCGTACCGGCGATTTGAACTACGTGAATAAACGTTATGTGACTGCCGATGAGGATCTTGCGGTCAAAGACATGACCAGCGGCTTACCATTCGGTGATGAAATAGTTGATTTAACGAGAGAATTTAACGAAAGGCAAACCGTTGAATCTCTTTACGCCAACGACGCTGACCAGCTTGAAATGATCCTGGAACTAAAAGAATTGGGTGACTTGGGCAATAAATACGCTGGCGAATGGATTTTGGCCGCTGTCAAAAGACTTAGAACCGAAGATGGTAAGAGACTGGCGCGAAGCATACTTAATACAGAGTTCTCGGCGTGGTGGTTCAAGGAAAAAGACGACGACTGGTGGGTTCATGCCGGTAAGAACTACCCCAGTGAAAAGTAACCATCGTTACTTTTAATTTCAGAACTTGAACTATCAAACAGAGGAGCCCATGATTTTTTTCAATTATTTCAGTCGGAATTCAGAAAATTGCAGGCGCAGCACAGACTTATTCAGGCTCATTCCCTCGTGTTTGATCGTTCTGGCGCTGATTGCAGTTTTCCCGATAATAGCAGACGCCGCCGATGTGGGCGCTGATGATGGAGACTCAGACATTCACCCCTTGATGCGTGGGGCAGGAGAAGAAGAGTCAGCGTCTCATACTCAGATTCCTGTAAAAACTGAAACATCTCTCCCTAAAGATGAAACAAAAAAGAAATATAAGTGGCTGTTTCGGGAGCCTGAAGCACCGCAGACACAAGCCGCTGATCAGCCGGCAGGTCAGTTTGAAAAATTCGATCGTCTTGTCAAACAGGCTCGCAAATTGTACCTGGGTGGAGAAAAGGATAACTCCATCCTTGAATACCGGAACGCCCTGGATCTTTTTGAATCCATCCTGGATGACCTGCCGGCAGGTAGCCGGACACTCCGAGACCTTGAATCCCGATTTCAGGTCTTTGAAGAAATGCTTGTTCGAATCCTCGGACCGGTTAATTCAGAAATAAAAGAGGATGACTCAGGTCTGATTTTTCATTTAATGGAAAAACGCAGACTCGCCAGACGCAATCTAACGATCAAAAAGGCTGGCCCTATAGAGCCTTTTGATGTCCCACCTGAACTGTTGGCTCAGGAAACCGAATTACTGACTGAACTCAACGAGCTTCAAAGGACTACTTCCACAACAGCAGTCAGAAAAGCCGAGGAAGATATAAAAAATCGGCTCATCGATCTTAGACAATCAATCCACAAAAAATCCCCAAAATATTCTTTTCTTCGAAAGAGTCTTCCGATATCGCTGGCTGAGATAAAGAGAGAGTATCTTGCGCCAAATGAGTTGATAATGGACTTCAACCTGTTTTCCGACAGAATGGTCGTCGGGATGCTGACAAATGACGAAGCCATCTACTACCAGGCGCCGATAAATCGACAGGAACTGGAGAAGGGGGTTTTCACTCTCCAGGACAGGCTGCGCGAATTCATGCTCAGCAGTGAATCATCTTTCATGGGTCACGCATGGAAAGAGCCATGCAGAAGAGTTTACCGATCACTCCTTGGTCGTTTGCCAACCCCGGCTCAGGAAAAAAAGGTCATATTCATAATTCCGGATCGTTCACTTTGGTATCTCCCATTTCCGGCCCTGCTGGATTCTGAAGACAGGCCTTTCGGCCAGGATCGAGTCATAACCATGATCCCATCGGTGGATATGCTCAAATTCACAAGATCCATGGCAAAAACTGAAAACCAACTCATCGCCAAAAACAGTCTGCTGGTCTTTGAATCAATACCCTGGATTTCAAACGATGAAGCCAAACAGCCGGTAGCGCAGCAGAGTCAGCCCAAGAAAGCTCCACCCAAAAAACTTACCGAGAGCGAAAAAATCGAGAAACTCATCTTGAGTAATCCGGTTTATCCCAAACCATCAGATATAGTCATAGGCGTGCAACGCATTTTTCGAAACTTTGAAGTCTGGGTGGGACCTACAGCCACCGCTGACAGACTTTCAGATCTAAAGAACCGCAAAGAAAGCGTCATTATTCTTGCGTTACCTTTAGGAGTTCCCGATGTGGTTCAGGGAGATTTTCAACCCTCTTTCTTTTTCTCTCCCAACAAACAGGGACACAGAAAAATCCCATCCCGAAAATTTTTCTCCATTTCAGTCAATACAAATCTTTTGGTCAATCCAGTAGCTTGGTTTGAAATTCAGGACAGGGACGCGCCGGTAGGCGAAGGACCTTTATTTCTTAGCCTCGCTTTGTTTTATTCGGGCGCCAAAATGAGCCTCATAAATTACTCTGATCCAAATTGGGGAGCGGACGAACCTTTTCTGATGAACGCATTGAAGAAGATTTCAGAAAAAACGAAACCTGGGCAGGCAATTGCCTCTTTCAGTATAGAACTACCCCAGGGCCTTGATTCATCATTCACAGGCAGACCGCCCAGTTGGGCAGGCTGGATTTTGCATGGAGACCCGGGACGTCAACTTTAAAAATACGGATCGCAGCATTTATACGGACTGTTTATTTTCTGGTCAGGCTGACGACTTCAAAGCCATAGGCAACATGAGGATCAAGATAGAGAGCGTCGGCCATAGAAGACTAGGCAGGTGGACAAAACACTCCGGCTACACCGCCGGAGTTCTTCATCCATATTGATTTAACATTTCTTTGGTCTCTGAGGAATGAGACGGCAATACAACCCGCTTCAACCTGGGAATTATGAGCGAATTGGGTCAGACGATTTCCAGTACATCCAACAGAGCGTTAAAAACACCAGAACCAATTTATGCCGGCAGTTTTTTGGACAGGCGCGCAACTGTGCGGGATGCCGTGTTCGCGTGGAATATCCCTTTGGACACTCCCTTGTGTAGAAGAGACACTGTTGATCTCAACAATTCCGAGCACTCCTGACCTTGCGCTTCCACTGCTGCGAGATATTTCTTCAGAGCTGTTTTGACTTTGGATTTGTAGGACATGTTGCGAAGTCGTTTTTTCTCGTTCTGTCGGATTCTCTTTAGCGCTGATGGGTGATTAGCCATGCAAATGCTCCTTAATTTCTATAAGTCATTGTGTTCAATAACATGTTATATAGTCGTGCCTGTTCTCTTGAACAGCATCCACCATACAGCGGCCAATCCTAGCCACTGACGGAATTGTACTTTATGACAGAAAAACCTATTTCAAGTCAAGAGTTTTCAGATAAAAGAACTCAAGCTGCCGAAACTGAAAAGCGGGCCATGACCAAGGCTGCGGGAGTCGTTGGTTTTTGGACTGCATTGAGTAGAGTAACAGGCTTCATCAGGGACATGGCCATAGCCCTGTTCCTTGGGGCAGGTCCGGGAGCGGACGCCTTTTTCGTAGCTTTCAGGATACCCAACCTTCTCAGAAGGCTTTTTGCCGAAGGGGCATTGACGGCAGCTTTCATACCCACCTATGTCGAAGTCCTTCAGAAAAAGGGGCTCTCAGAAGCAGCCAAACTGGCACAGGTGGCGTTCACTTTTTCTGCGATGCTGCTGACCGTGGTCACACTACTGGGAGTAACCCTGACACCCTACATAGTAGAAATTATTGCCCCGGGATTCGGTTCAGACCCGGAAAAATTTGGCTTGACCGTTGAACTGACCCGTATCATGTTTCCATACATATTTTTCATTTCATTGGTCGCCTTACTATCCGGAGCGCTGAACTCCCTGGGTTTGTTTGCTCCTTCGGCTGCCGCCCCGCTATTGCTTAATATGACCATGATAGGAAGTGTGCTTTTTTTTAGCGGTCATTATAGGTATCCGGCTTACTATCCTCTATCCTGGGCTGTCATTCTGGCCGGTTTCCTTCAGTTGTCCCTGCAAATGCTTTTCTTGCCTGGTATGGGTATCAGACTCAGACTGAATTTTAATTTTTCCAATCCGGCGTTGAGAAAGATGGGGGTACTTTTTGTTCCTGCAGCCTTGGGTGGCGCTGTTTACCAAATCAATGTTCTAGTCGGCACCATTCTGGCTTCAATGCTCCCGGTTGGCGGAGTTTCCTGGCTGTATTATGCCGATCGTCTGGTGGAGCTTCCATTAGGAATCTTCGCCATAGCCCTGGGCACGGCGGTGCTGCCGTCCATGTCACGCCTGGCCGGTCAGGGAGACTACAGGGCTTTGATGAAGTCCCTGTCTTTTTCCCTGAGTCTTATTGCATTTCTAACCATACCAGCCTCCGTCGGATTGATCATTCTCAGGGAACCCATAATCGCTATTCTGTTTCAGAGGGGACTCTTCACGTATTTGGACACTCAGGAAACAGCTTATGCGCTTCTTTTCTATACCTCAGGGCTTTGGGCCTACTCCGGACTAAAGGTGGTGACTCAGGCGTTCTTCTCTCTCAAAGACACAAAAACCCCCTTATGGGTCTCCACAGGGGCTGTGATCACCAACGTAGGCGTGGGCCTGGCGCTCATGGGGCCCATGAAGCATGGCGGACTAGCCTTTGCGACAGCGATATCAGCCGCATTCAACGTATCGATCCTCTTTTTCATACTGATACGCAGGATGGGATTCTTCCCTCTCAGAGATTTCGGTTTTTCATTGACCAAAACGCTCGCCGCATCAACAGCTATGGGAATATTCTTGTGGGTTTTCAGAGATGTGGCTAGTTGGAGTCTCGGACTGAACATGAAAAACGGCCTAACCCTGGCAGGATTAATGGCGGGGGCCATTGTCATCTTTTTTGTTGCGGCTTTTATTTTTCGCTGCCCAGAATTACGGTTTCTAGGGTCTTTCCTTCGCGGCAAACGTTGATATCGACTCAGGATAGGGAATCAGCCGGAAGCTTGGGTCATCCACTGTTTCGAGTCTATTGAAAGTGAGCTTCCCTTATTTCAAGGACGCCTTCAGTTGGAAAATCTTAAATCAGAAATAAATGGTGGCCCCCTCTCTGGCCGCGTCAACCTCCAACTGATACCCCATTGAGTCAAGGTATTCCCACGATCTGTCAATTATTGCGGATACACCTTTGTCAGTCCGCCACGGGTCGTGATGGAAAAGAAAAAGCTTTTTTACTTCAGCCTGACATGCCAGACGACACACCGACTCGTAATCTGAATGCCCCCAACCTCTTCTCGTCTCAATCTCATCCGGTAAATACTGGCCATCATGGACCAGAATATCGGCTCCCTTGCAGAATTTTACAAAATCCTTGAATGTGCTGCCCACCCATCCGTTTTCCAGCAATTCATTGTCCGTGAGGAAGACAAACGTTTTTCCATTTTCAACAAACTTGAAACCCAGTCCTCCCTGTGGATGCTGAAGTGGATGAGAATATACCGTCATATCTCCTACCTGATATGATGATGGGGGAACATCACCCTGATGGTCTATCCTGGCTTTTAAATCCTCGTAACGAACAGGCCACGCGCCGTCTATGTAATCGCTGCTGAATATCCTTTTGAGACCGGCAAAACATTGTCTGCATCCATTGACCTTAAGATGGCACTCGGGATTGAACAATGGACCAAAGAAAGGCAGCCCCAACAGGTGGTCCCAATGAATGTGAGTCATAAAAAGATTGAAGTTGAGGGGCCGCCCCTCTTTGATCAAACGGTCCCCCAGATTTCTGATGCCAGTGCCGCAATCTATGATAGATGTTTCGCCGGAGTCAGACACAACCTCCACACATGTAGTGTTTCCGCCATAAATCACCGTTTCAGGTCCCGGCGCCGCTATTGATCCTCGAGAACCCCAAAATTTGATTTTCATGTTATTCTCTTGATACTTTTGGACATAAAAATATATTAGTCTAGCTGTTTCTGGTCACTGCATAGACACTTGTCATCCATGCGATTAAGCATAAGCCATCAGGTTGGTTGACTCAACTAATTATTAGTGAACTGAGGCTTATTGAGTAGCTTGTTATTTTTATTATATATCATCACGTAATCGGGAGTCCATGGAATGCCGGCTGATTTTGAGAAAAGTTTTGATTGGAATGAAGAATTGCTGGAAATAGAACGCGCAGGGCGGCTCAGATCCATGCCGGTGATAGACGGGGCTCCGGATCGTATTGTAACGGTTAACGGGAATCAGGCTCTGAACTTTTCCAGCAACAATTACTTGGGACTAGCTGCCAATCAAAAAATAATGATGGCAATGGAGGAATCCATAGGAGTTTATGGCGCAGGATCGACTGCATCCAGGTTAATTGCGGGGAATAATGAGCCACACCGTAAACTCGAAAGCCACATCGCCAGATGGAAAGGAACCGAAAAGGCAATAGTGTTCGGAAGCGGGTATCAGGCCAACGTTGGAGTGATTACGGCTCTGACCGATCATAGAGACCTCATAGTTTCGGATCAACTCAACCATGCCAGCATTATCGATGGATGCCGACTTTCCAGAGCAACAATTAGGGTTTATCCTCATCTGGATGTAGACGCCGCCAAAGAACTTCTTCAGAATGGCAGCTACAGGAGACGTATTCTAATAACCGAATCGGTTTTTTCCATGGATGGAGATTTCGCTCCCTTGAGAGAATTGCAGGATATTTGTCAATCTCACGGGGCGTGCATGATGGTCGATGAAGCCCATGCGTCGGGAGTGAGAGGACCTCAGGGTAAAGGAATGGCCTCTGAGCTTGGTATCACTCCTGAGATACAGATGGGCCCCCTGGGAAAAGCTCTCGGGGTTGCCGGAGCCTATGTCGCAGGCAGTAGACCTCTAATCGATCTTCTTGTAAACAAGGCTCGTTCATTTGTTTACACCACGGCTCAACCCCCGCCTGTGCTATGCGCTGCACTGGAGGCCGTAAAAATTGTGGCTTCGGATGAAGGCGGCCGATTGAGGCGCCGACTGCACGAAAATGTTTCATTGTTCAACGGATTAATATCGCCGCTTATGGGAAAAAAATCGGCGCATAGTCATATAGTGCCCATACCCGTTGGTGATTCCTGGAGAACCATGGAGATAAGTCGCGCGTGTCTTGCCAAAGGTATTTTTGTACAGTGCATTCGATATTCTCACGTACCCG
>CAZGVM010000032.1:0-12166 GCA_964528855.1 uncultured Desulfomonile sp.
AACGGGAGTTTCAGTCATGCCCGCCAGACTCAAGCCCTCGGCAATCAGCGCAAAGCCGCCTCCTGATGTTGGGACCAGACTTGGAGCCCCACAGAAAGAAGCTCCTATGGCCATGTTTATTGCCGATATTTCATCCTCCGCCTGCTCTGTGAGTATCTGCATTTTTTGGGCGTATTCGCACAAAGCCAGTGCTACAGACGTGGCCGGGGTCATCGGGTAGAAGCAGCATACTTTCATGCCAGCTGATAGAGATCCAAGAGCTATCGCCTCGTTTCCATTTATCATGAGACGACGCCCATCATGAGATGGTTTTGCCAATACTGAGAAGCCTGCGGGATTCTTTCTAACCCATTCACGACCCGATGATACCGAGTTCAGATTGTCACCCAAAGAATCCGCGGCGTGTCGGGAAAAGAAATCACTCGCTGCAGATGTAACTATGGTCTCATCCAGACCCAGGAGTTCAGAGATCACTCCGACAGCGGTAGCGTTCCAGTGTTTGTCGGATGTCAGAGACTTGAAAGGAACTGCCACATGCGACGCTTCCCTGTAACCTAATGCGGAATCCAGAATTACTATTCCATTCGGTTTAAGTTCGCTCGAATGAATATCGACTGTCTCCCTGTTCAGAGCAACCAGAACATCGACTCCCTCCCTAGGGGCAGAAATTTCTTCTGTTCCGACGCGTAACATGTAAGTGTTGTGACCACCCCTGATGCGCGACTGATAGCTTTGGGTCACCACAATTTGATAACCGGCCCTGACTATGGCTTTAGTCAATATCTGAGAAAGTGTGACTAGCCCTTGCCCCGCCTCTCCGCCGATCATGATGTTCAAGGAATTTTGCTTCATTACTGAACCCATAAAGTAGCCACGTCATGTTGAATATGATGAATCGGATCGTGTCCAGTCTACATGCTCAACAGTTTACGCCATGTCGATACGGAATTAAAGCCCACTCCTTCAGGGGCTTCTTTTTTAAGGTTTGGTCCGAATTTCACCTTCCAGTCACCCATTAGAATGAACGGCGCCCAATAGTATGGATGGCTGGTTCCCTGGTTCATCAGGAGTTCCAGTTTGGCTTTGCGTAAAGCGTCGGCTTTTGAGCCGTCAGGCAGATTCTTGTACATCTCTATGAAGAGTTTGGCTGTGCTGTCGTCATTCACCTGCCACATACTCAATATGACTGAATTTGCCCCGGAGAACAGAAATGCCCTGGACAGTTCGTAAAGTCCGGACGATTCTCCCGATGAAGTCCTGGACGGCGCCAGACTTGAAGAAACAACTACCATGTCGGCATTGAGTTTTAATCCAAAAACTTCCCCTAATTGCAGGAAACCGTCATTTTCCGTGTCTCCATAAGTGGAAAAGGCGACGGCCGGCTGTTGCTGGAATTTTCCCGCTCCCTTTAATTGAACCCCGTGCGTGGCTAGATGGATGTAGGCGTATCGAGACAGATCCGCTTTCTTGAAAAGAGTCTCTGTGACTTCATGCCCGAAATAGGATTGAGTCGGTCCACCCAATAGTCTGACAACCTCTGAGACCTCTTTTCTGGAACCCGGCAACGGTCTCAAATAATCTCCACGTGATGAATACGGCATGGCGTTGAGAGAACTGAGCAATCTCTGAGCCCCTGGGTTGAGTTCCCGACTTTTATCAGAATCGGTGTATAAAGCGTCGGCAAAAGCCACGATGTTCCATCCGGGACGCTTGTTGTGGTGAATCTTTCGTGACCATGCCATCAGGTACGATGACGGCTCGTAACAAAAGGCATATTTCTCTACAAGAAATGACGGCCTCTCGGTTGCAGACCAGAACCTCCTGGACTGGTGCGTTTTTGAATCCACCAAAATCTCAAATGGCAGCGAGTTAAGCGGTCCATGGGGAACTATCACTGCAGTTTTCTTGCCGTTAAGGATGAATTCAACAGGTTGAAATATTTTTGAGTAAATCTTGTAAGCGATTGAGGGGTCCCAGTTTGACTGAATATCGACTTTCTGCAGAGGCCTGACAATGCTGTCAACGTCCTTTTCCAGCTCCGTAAACGGATAATCAACCGAAAAAGTGTGGAACCTGTGTTTATCGATTGCAAAAACATAGGTTCTGCCCCGGGTGACAGTGTACTGAATGATCGCCTCATCCGGGTCCAGCGATTTTTGCAGCTCATGGGCCGACATGGGCCTGGGTCTTTTCAGGTCCACATAGGCCGGATATTCTCTTGCAAACTGCTCTCTCAATATACCGTAACTTTTTTCCTTGATTTTTCTCTCTTCTATGAGTTTCTTTATGAGCCCCTGGTTCGGGTTGGCCTTAGACCGCTCTTCCATCAATTTATCATTGAGTCTTTTCAGAGATAGTTTCAGGCTCTTTTCCTTGATCAGAAGTTCATTGGGGATATCGGAGAAATTTTCAACATTTATCCTGGCCAGGGTGTTTTCGAAGGATGAAGCCTTCAAACTTTCCGCAATCCTGAGGGCTCTGCTGTCATACGCTCCTCCGGGGTCCTTCTTGGCAAGGTTCATCATCACGCGTAATGTCGTCTCAAATAGTGTTGTCTTGCCTCCGAATATGAAATCATCCTCATCGGATTCTTCCGTGTAATCCGCCTCCATTGCTTCTACTATGCTGAGTGACTTGCGGTAGGCTTCGAGGGCCTCTCCAACATTTTTCTTTTCCTCAAGTGTTCTGCCAAGAATGAAATATCCTTTCCACATCATGCTACGGTCTTCCGAAGCCTGTGCAATTTCCAGCGCTTTTTTTAGATCTTCGAGGGCGGATTCATAATCTCCCAAAGTAGTGCTTAACATGGCAATCTGGAGAAGGTTTTCGTTCACCCCCCGCCGATCACCAAGAGCGGAACGAATGGTCATCGCCTCCCTGTAATCTTCCATGGATGCCCTGGGTTTACCCACGGCCTGATTCAGAGTCCCTATCCTTGTTAGAGTCCTGGCTTCACTTTTTCGGTCCTTGGTGTCTCTGGTTAGTGTCAAGGCTCGTTGCTGGTATTTCAGGGCGCCCTCCAGGTCGTTCATCTTGCTGGCAATATCCCAAAGGCGAATTAACTCAGTCTTTTGCATTTCAAGGGCGCCGGTTTCGTAATGCGTCCTGAACGCCTCCTCGAGAAATTCCTTAGCCCGAGAATACTCTTCGGTCCTGAAATAAATGTTCCCAATCCGGTCATAAATCCTTCCGACCAGAACATCTGCGCCTCTGGTCTCTGAGAGAGAAAGGGCCTGATGATAACTCTCCAGGGCTCGCTCATAGTCTCCAAAAGCCTCATATATCTCACCCAGATGGTAGTCAATTTCCTGGGAACGAGCCGGGGTGACACCGATTTGAGAGCGTAATCTCGATGCTTTTTCCAGATTTCTTAAAGCCACTTCATAGTCATCCATCTTTGCCTGGATGATGCCCATTGCTCCGATTGCCCAAAGTTCGCCTCTTTTATCACCCTGCTTGACCATTTGCTCGAGCGACTGGTTTAGCAACACCATGGCTTTGCCGTAGTCTCCGGAGTCTTCAAGAATCGTCGCTGCCTTTACATTAAGGGCTGACGCGGCATTGGTATCCTTGATTTTTACAGCCAGCTCATGAGCGCGCTTGAGGTTAGCCAGGGCCTCGGTGTTGTTTCTCCTGGCTCTATGGAACATGGCCAACTCTGAATATAGGGCAATTTCTGCTCGCGGATTGTTCACACGTTTTGTATAGGCGTCAGCCTCCTTGAAGTAGGCTGCGGCGTTGTCAACTTCACCCCGGGCCAGATAGATGCCGCCAATGCCAACCAGATCAATAGCCGACCCCCTAACGTCCGATACCTCTTTGTGTAGCTCCAGGGCCTTTTTGAATTTTTCCAGGGCAGCGCCTGACGCGGACTCTGACAGCTCTATATGAGCTGTGTTAGTGTATATGTCAGCCTCGCCTCTCTTGTCGCCGGTCTCCTGAAAAATAATCAGGGCCTGTTTAAGATAATCCGCTGCTTCGGCAGTTTGCCCCTTTCGTCTTACAAGATTGCCGATGTTGGAAAGGTTGGCCGCCTGGCCACGTCTGTCACCAATGAGCTTTCGCTCTTCGAGGCTTTTTTTGAAATAGTTCAGCGCCTTGTCATAATCCCCCAGATTCTTGTAATGAACACCGAGCGCCGTCAGAGTTTTTCCTGCGCCAAAAGCGTCTCCAACTTCAATGAACTTCGCCAGGGCCTTTTTTAGAGGATCGTATGCCCTGTCACTCTCACCGGCCAGTTCATGGGCCATACCTATGATCAGATCACACTCGGCAGCTCCAACAACATCTTTGGATTCCAGAAAACCTTTCCTGGCCTCTGATGCGCTTTCTATAGCCTTGTCGGTAGATTCCCGGGACAGCCTGAATTTGGCTATCGAGAGTCGGACCTGATTGGCCGTTTTGGCGGACACCCCACTTTTGGCGTCTTCGATGACTTCTTTAATCAGCTTGACTGAGACCGTAGGAGAACCAAGATCACCATAGGCTTCAGCCATTAGCAGCCGGGCCATTATCGACGTTTCCTTTGCCCCTATCTTTCTGGCGATCTGAGAACTTTGCTGAGCCAACTCAACGGATTTCTTCAACTGCCCGGAACGTATGCCGGCCCCGGCAAGTATCAGCAGCGCCCCAGCCTCGCATTCCGGAATATTGACCACCTTGAGGTCCTCCAGAACCTTCCCGGCATGTTCTGACGCAACAGTAAATTTGCCGGCTTCAGCGTTTGCCCTAGCAAGGTTGTGCCGCACACGGGCAGTCATCTCTGCGTCCTTGAGCTGCAGGTATTTGTCGAGCGACTGGGCAAGGTTTTTGATTGCTTCATCCGTTTTTCCCTCGGACAACAGGGACATCCCGGTAACATATAATGACAGTCCGCCTGATTCCGACCGTTCCGATTTTCCTACGAGCTTCTGTCCTTCCGCCAACGCTGTCGCTGCCTCGTTTGAATCTCCCAATAGCTGATCCAGGTAGGCGATTCTGAGCAATGTTTCACCAAGTTGTTGAGACTGGTTGGCGTCTCTGAACATTTTTTCGGCTTTTTTGAACTCCGCCCTTGCGTTTTTGTGATCAGACCTCAGAAGGTGCGCCTGCCCGGTTTTTAGATGATTTACGGCCTGCGCCTGCGGGTTGTTGTTCTTGGCGTAATAGCCGCCAAGCCTGTTCAATGCGTTTAAAGCGTCCTGATAACGTTGAAGTCGTATCAGAATATCGGCTGAACTTCCTAGAATAAAGGGAGTTTCAGCCTGTTCGGAAGCAGGCAGTATTTTCATGGCTTCCTCGAATGCTCCCAAGGCATCGTCATACCTCTGTCTGTCTTGCAGTATCTTACCGGCTACAATCAGGTCCAGACTGCGTCCGCGGGCGTTTTTCAAAGTCCTGTTCAGTTCAATAGCTTTACCGATGTAATTAATGGCAAGGTCCGTAGATCCCAGTTCAAGAGCTATTTCAGCAGCCGAGCGCGAAATAAGGGCTTCCGCTTTCTTGTCATTTGTTGAGGAAGCGACTTTTGCCGCCTGCTCCAATACGTTCAAAGCGCCTTTCTTGTCTCCGGCCGCCTTTAATTCAGTGGCCATCTTTACCAGGTCATTCAGGGCCGGGGGCTTTTTTGACACGGCATTCTGTGTAAGGGTCCCCGAAGCGTTCTTATTATTTTCGCCGCTTTCCACTGGCTTGGCTTCGTTTTTCGGTTCAGCCGGGTTGTTGTCGGGCGCCTGAGGAATATCTGCAGCCTCAGCAACCGGCACAGACTCGTTTGTTTCAGCTTTGAGGCCTATGACAACGGGTTTGAGGAATGACGCCGCAATTTCAGGACGCACCGGAATAAATTCATCCTGAATTTCGTAAGATTCCTGGAGCTTGGACATTGAAACGTTTATGTCTTTTCCTGAAACCTCATTTCCGGCAGACTTTGCCGAAGCTATTGCGTCTGCGTTCGATAAAACGGTTATAATGAACAGCGCAGAAATCTTTAAGACACTCCTGGCTGAGTTCTTCGTAGCGCTCATAGTGTTTCCCACCTTTTGAACGGGGGTCTGGAACGGGAATATTTTTAATGCCCCCTTATTTCTTTGTTATCCTGCCGAACCGGACTCAATCTGATCAGTCTTCACGCTGCTTCGAAGCGCGAGCATCAGGATAGAGCCACCAACGATCATCATCAAACACAGTATTTGCCCCATGGTCAGACCAAAATACAGGTATCCCAATTGAACATCTGGTTCCCTGAAAAATTCGGCTAAAAATCTGAAAAGGCCGTAGAGAATTATGAATAAGGCCAAAATTGTGCCCTGTGTGGTCATGCGACGTCGCAGGGACCATAGAACAATGAACAGGATCGGTCCTTCCATAAAGGCTTCGTAGAGTTGTGACGGATGGCGCGGCAAGTCTCCGGCCCCTGGAAAGATTAGTCCCCACGGAACGGCTGTAACTCTTCCATACAGTTCGCCATTGATGAAATTACCGATACGACCGGCCATCAAACCCAATGGGACAGACAGGGACGCTATGTCCGCCAACTCCAGGAACGAGGCGTTCCTGGATCTCGAAAATATCCAGCCCGACAATATCATTCCCAACATGCCGCCATGGAATGACATGCCACCTCGCCACACTGCAAATATTTCCCAGGGCTGATACAGATAAACATCCAGGTTATAAAAAATCACGTAGCCGATCCTTGCCCCCAGCATGAGTCCAAGAATCAGATAAAACAGAAAATCTCCTGCGGCCTCTGTCGGTAAAGGTCCACCTCTACGTTTGAATTCGGATTTTATTATCAAGTAAGCAATTGCGAACCCAACGAGGTACATCAGTCCATACCATCGGATTTCCAAAGGTCCGAGCCTTAAGAGCACTGGATCCATCAAAAAATAATTTATTCCGCCGCCTGAATTCATTGGCCCTCAGAACCATTCACCTTTGAATCTTTTTCGTATTGACCCGACTTTTCTAGCTTGTCGGACAACGTCTTTATTTTCTTGTCCGCTATTCTGACCATTCCATCGATTTTTCTGAAGACGCCCCTGATAATTTTCGCGTCCCTTTCATCCAGGCGTGCGCTGTCGAGAATTCGCCTGATTTCCCGCATCATTCTCAAGGGATTGCTGACGTTCAGAAAGCCGGAGCACAGCAGGACCGACTCAATGTGCTCGTACATGTCTTCGCGCATCTTTGAATCCACCGGCTTGAAGCGATCCACCTGAAAACCCACAGGCCTGCAGACCGCCTTGAATATTTCGTACGCCGTGACTGCAACCGATTGAGCCAGGTTCATGGACGCAAACCTGGAATCAGTCGGGATGATCATGTGATGATCACAAAGAGTAAATTCCATGTTCGTCAAACCTCTGGATTCTCTGCCAAATACCATTGCGACACATCCTAATTGCGACATTTTCAATATTTCCGGGGCCAACTCCTCCGGTGTGCGTGAAGATGTCCTCTTGGAACCCAGACGCCCTGATGTCGCCACCGACATGACCGTGTCCGCCAAGGCGTCCTCCAGACTATTACAAAACGACGCGTTCTCAACTATCTCGTAAGCGCCCGACGACATAGACTTTGCTTCAGAATTAGGTCCACAATCGGTTGAGCCTACAAGTGTAAGCTTTTCTAAGCCCATATTTTTCATGACACGCGCAGTGGCCCCAATGTTCCCGGAGTGTGTAGTTCCAACAAGAACTATTTTCACATTCCTGAGCGGACCTACAAATTGCTCATTAACCGAAAAACCACGTTGTAAGTTTCTGGAAGGATGCAATTACCTGTCCACCGTTTAAGAAACCTTCTCCGTAAAACTTCCGAAGTGTCCGATTTAACAGTTCGATTTATTTCATGGCCGGAGTGTGATTGAGTCGTGTAATACAGCCGTAAACCGGCCCAACCAGCACAACATAAGCGGAGGCAGGATATATTTGACACACAGGTTTGTCAATTAATATCAAGTAAAAGATTAACTAATATAAAGTAAATTATGTTGTTAGGCCCCTGTTTGCAGAGCAGTCAGTGAATCTTGACCATCATGCGTACATCCACATTAAAACAGTATCCGTGATTTTTTCGAATGCGGGGAGAACTCGGTGGGGTTGTTTTCAGGCATGCGCCGCCACGCCTGAATTAGTCTGATTACCTCAGCCCGAGGCCATTGCCGCCCCTATTCCGGCCCCAAGTATGACCGATATATAAGGGCTGCTCCAGATGACTCACCCGGGACCAGCGCAAGAATTTACCCAATATAGACCAAAGCCTATTGAAGAACCTATCAACGCCCCGATCAACGTTTTCATCAGCACTCCCTTTAACAATTATTCTGTACTAAAATACCGCATGGATGATTCACGTCAAGTGGCCGCAATTGCCGCCGAACTTTTTTTGGCGACTTAATTGTTTACGCTCGGGGTTCAATTTGGATATAGTAATGTTTGCAAAATCTTAATCAGATGCTTTCGGGGATATGACCATGGACGCTATCCTGACCAGGGAATCGATTGACGAAATTTGTTCCGGCTTTCTGAAGGCCAGAATCCTGCTCACAGCCGCAGAACTTGATGTGTTCACCATCCTGAGAGACTCACCCAAATCAGCCCCGCAGATATGTGAGTTAAACAGTTTTCACGAACGAGGGCTCACAATTCTGTTGGACGCATTGGTTTCAATGGGATTGCTGAACAAGAATGCTGAGAATGTTTACAGCGTTGATGAATCGACATGCCTTCTTTTTTGTAAAGATTCTCCGGACTCATTCCTCCCAATGGTCCTACACAGAGCCCGCATGTGGAACACTTGGTCGAATTTGACCGAAATCGTCAGGAATAGCGAAGGATTGTCATTCCTGGAAAAGAAAAAGCGCAGCAAAGATGATATGGAGGCCTTTATTGGCGCTATGCACGCGATAGGCGCAAAAAAGGCTGAAACACTGGCTAATAAACTAGAGATAGTCCGTTTCAGAAAGATGATTGATGTTGGCGGAGCATCAGGGACCTACATTATAAGCTTTCTGCGGAAAAATCAGCTCCTTCGGGCCACCCTCTTCGATTTGCCGGAGGTCATACCAATGGCTATGGAACGGATTGAGAATGAAGGTTTTTCCGGACGTGTCGATTTCATCGCTGGAGATTACAATGTTGACAACTTCCCACCGGACCACGACCTGGCTCTACTGTCGGCAGTGATTCACATCAATAGTCGAGAAGCCAACAGGTCCCTGTATTCAAGACTGTTTAAAGCCTTGCAGCCGGGAGCGGCTATCATGATCAGAGATTTCATTATGGATGACTCAAGGACCAGGCCCGCAGATGGCGCCATCTTCGCTGTGAACATGCTGGTGGCCACCAAAGCAGGAAACTCCTACACCTTAAAAGAAGTTTATGACGACCTGACTCAAACTGGATTCATCAACCCACAACTTGTTTGTGATGGCCCCAGAATGGATCAGGTTGTCATGGCTGTGCGGCCGTAGTCCATCACAGGAGCTCCATCCGGAAACTGCTCGACGTTTTATAGATCAAAGAACGCCAATGGAGAAGTATTTTTCATCAAAACATTCCAGTGCATCTACAGCATCGGGGTAAACTTCACCAGTGGCACATGAGTCTTTAGAAACTGGACTTCCGCTTCATTGTAGTTTTTTGTGTATTTTCTGGAAGAGACATCAAAGTACGTGACTCCATCCTCCCTGTTCCTCATCGAGGCCACAGCCTCAAGTTTTCCTCGGTAAATCGGATACTTTTCCTCAAACTCATTTATCAGAGTACGCATTGCCTCAAGTTTCTGCCTTGTGCTCCTGTTGTGGAACTGATTCCCCAGTTTTGAAGTCAGATCGATGGCAGGAACGCCTCCATAGACGTGATTGGGCAGCATTTCACTTGTTATCACCGAACCGGCCAGGGCCATGCTCTTCTGGCCGATAATGACAGGAGACACAATGCAATGAGCGACGAACCAAACATCCTTTGGTATGTGGAGGTGTCTGGCTGAAAAAAAACGGCATCCTTCCACCAGGTCACCGAACTGCATGTGAGTCCAGACCTGGCTCTGGGCGCCTATTCCGATATTGTCGTCCAAGGTCAGGCCTCCCATGCTGTCAAGCATGACGTTGGGCCCAATCCAGCAATTTCTGCCGATGGTCAGAGGCAGTTTGCCGTGGCAGGTGGAACGAGCGTGAATCTTGCTGTAGTCTCCTATCTCAAATTCAGGCGCCATGATCTGTACACCAGGGCCGATGTAACAGAAATCGCCGAGTCGGACCCGTTCGGCCATTCCGTCAATGCCGGTAATCCTCGCTCCGTCCGCCACTACGCACCCCACACCGAGTTCTATGACCCGGGCTTCTATAGTGCCATCTATTTCACACGGAAAGTCATCGCTACTCATTTTTCCCCCTGATGCTAATTTGATGCCAATTGGCTGTGGCCCCTCTCTATCTCATTGATCAAATACGGGGGCCTGTTTGTTACGTAGCCGTGAATTCTGGAGACGTATTCTCCCATGACACACAATGACAATAGCTGAACTCCAGAGAACAGGACGATTATTGATCCAAGAAAGGCAAAGCCGGGAACCACCGATCCGTGAACAAAATAGTTTGTCAGGATGACTACTAGGAGGGCCATGCCCAGCAGCACGAATAACAGACCGATCAGGCTCATCAACTTTAGAGGAAAGGCCTGAAAAGCGGAAAAGGTGTTGACCGCCTGTCTGAAAAGGGTCGATGGTCGGTAGTTTGAAGCGCCTTTCAACCTCCGGCAGATCATTACGGGAACATGTCCGGGCTTTCTCGAACCCCATGACAAAAGGGCGTCGATGCAAACAGCCTCGCCTGAATACGATTCGAAAGAGTCCCTCAAGCGAGTCCTAAATACCCGGAATGCGCTTATTTTCCCGAGTGAGGACTCATTTGTCGCCATGGACAACAAAAATTTTAGCCCGAGGGACGCCAGCACTCGAATGGCGGAATGGTTAATACCCGGATCTATCCCATATACGACGTCGAAACCCTCATGGATCTTCGCCAGCATTTTGTGGATTTCTTCGGGAGGATGTTGAAGATCATCATCCATTGTCACTATGTAATCGTACCGCGCAGATCTTATTCCGCATAGCAATGCGTTATGCTGGCCGACGTTTTTCATGAGGTCTATCCCGGTGAGCCATTCATATTGTTCACAAAGTTTCTTTATGCGGTCCCAACTGGTATCCTGACTACCATCATTTACCATGATGACCTCAAAATCCTCGCAAATCAGTCCGAGAGAATTTTCAAGTCTTTCGGCAAGTTCGACAATCGTGGCAGCACCGTTGTAAACCGGAACAACAACCGAAATTCCAATGTCCTCCCCTGTCAAGCTTCCTCCATTCCTGCAACTCAGGACCGTTAATTCCCATCCGGGTTAAATGCCGAAAAACTCACCGATGAATTTGACCACCATTTCAATCTCATCTTTGCCCATCTGGTAAAACAGGGGCAACCTCAACAGTCTGGCGCTTACGTCATCGGTAACAGCCATTGAACCGCAAGATTTGCCTATTCTATTTCCCACTGGAGAAGAATGTAGAGGAACATAATGAAAAATTGCAGTGACGGAGCGAGACTTGAGGTGTTCGATAAGGGCGTAGCGTGTGTCATGTGACCTCAATAGAATGTAAAAAATGTGACCATTGGTCGAATTTCCCTGAGTAGGCCGTGGAAGTTCAAACAGTCCCCGGTCGGCCATTGGCGCCAGACGCTCCATGTAATTCTGGGCAAGCGAGACTCGTTTGTCAATTATTTCCTGGGCCTTCTCAAGTTGCGCCCACAGAAATGCAGCCGTTATCTCGCTAGGTAAATATGATGACCCGATGTCTACCCATGTGTACTTGCTTGCCATGCCGGCGAAGAATTCCTCCCGGTTTGTGCCCTTGTCCCGAATTATCCCAGCTCTATCTGCAAATTTCCGGTTGTTCACCAGCAACGCCCCGCCCTCGCCACAAATGATGTTTTTTGTCTCGTGGAAACTTAAACAGCCAAAATCACCCATTGATCCGAGGCAACGGGATTTATAGGAACTCAATAATCCCTGCGCTGAGTCTTCCACAACAAAAAGACCATACCTGGATGCTAAATCGGTGATAAAGTCCATCTCACAGGCGACTCCGGCGTAATGAACAGGGACAATGGCCCTGGTCCTCG
>CAZGVM010000032.1:12176-22186 GCA_964528855.1 uncultured Desulfomonile sp.
CGTGATGGCCGGCTCTATCTGGCGCTCGTCCATGTTTAGTGTGTCACGTCGAATATCCACAAATACCGGTGTCACCCCGCGCAAGGCAAATGCGTTAGCCGTTGATACGAAAGTGAAGCTCGGCATTATGACCTCGTCACCGGGCTTCAGGTCACAGAGTATCGCCGCCATTTCCAGCGCCGCTGTGCATGATGGAGTCAGAAGCGCCTTGTAACTCCCCAGTTGCTCTTCAATCCATTGCTCACACATTTTAGTGAATGGACCAGCCCCGGCAAGCCTCTGGTTTTTTAGAGTCGCTTCCGCAATGTAGTACAATTCCTTGCCGACAATAAACGGTTTGTTAAAAGGTATTTCCAAAACCGCCCCCCCTGGACCGGAAATCAATGGCGCAGCGCCCGATTTATCCTGAATTTGCAGATTTATAGAATTTTAAAAGAGGTGGTCTTTCAAGTGAAGGAAGTGTCTTGTGCATGATCCCCCCGAAGTAAGACTTTTGAAGAGTTGTATGTGGCGTCTGAGTCAGATTTGCCAAAATCGGCGCCTGTTGTCAGAAAATAACATCCCTGCAGGTAAAATCAAGAGAATTATTTCCTGGTTCAAATAATCCGGGCCTGCCAAATGGCCGTGTCCCGTCCATGTATGGACAATCACGGATTTTTGTGATCAGTTTTTCGATGACAGGACTATGATGTCTGAAGCAAATCTGGGAAATTGAGAGGCCAAACCTATGATCCTTTCCCTGTATGGCTTGTTGTTTTCCAGTCTGTTCATCCATCTGAGCCTATTGCGAAAAATTCTGAAGGCGCCAACATCAAGCACTTTAAAACGGCTTTCGGTTATTTCATTCAGGAGTGAATCGTAGGAGTAGTAATTTATTCTGGTTGCCCTGACCGCTCTTTTCCAGTCGGATTGAGAATCCCAGGCTATTGAATCTTTCGCCTGAGCCCATTTTCTTATAATTTTCTTGATTCCGGTCGCCAGTCCGGGCGCTACTGTGACTGGATTGTAAACTATGAGCCTGCCACCGGGTTTCAGAACCTGATGGAACTGGCTCAACAGAAGCCTGCTGTTGGGCATGTACATCAGAACTTCATTGCATATTATGAGATCAAGGGTCTGTGCCTTGAATGGTAAGCCATGAACCAGGTTTACCTGCGCCAGACCCTTGTAAGAATTCACCTGTCGGGCCTGAACCAGTTCATTGGACCACAAATCTATTCCGTACCAATCAACATTCTCGACACTTCGACAGTAAAGTCCCAGATTACCGGGACCACAACCAACATCGAGCGCTTGAACCTCCGCAGGGGCGTTTCGGGCAAGTTCAATAAGCTTTCCCTTGATGTAACCGAAGTGAGCGTATTTAAGCCTGGTGCTAATTCTGTCCATCAATGCTTTGATATCCTTGTCCAAACTATATTCTCCGGCTCACTCTGATTCTGAACAGGTCCAAATCCCACTTTTCAATTATCATGATGTTTTTAACCGATGATTTGTGAGGGGATTCGTCAACGGCCTTCATCAAAAAGTCATACTGGTTCCTGTCTATCAGAATTCCGTGTTCGAGAAAAGTCGGTCCGAGTTCTGGAATCAGCGCATTAAAGAGTTTGACCGTTATGAGGCCTTTTTTGGGGGATGTCGATAAATCGGGCGGGGTGTATGATATTTCAGAGCGAAGGGGGGCGTATTTTCCTGATTTCCTGAAACAGGCTCCTACCAAACCAGGCATTGCGCCTGAAAGTGTCAGGACATTACCAGTTCTCAACTGCGCTTTTTCAAGATCATCGACAGCCCTGCCATCCATGAACACTGTTTGAACACGCCTGTCAACAAATTCAGGTTCAACACCAAGTTCAGACACCAATGTGGCCTTAACACCGGCGCCCAATTGGGTCTCAAACCTGAAACCCTGTTGATATATGGCCATCATCAGTCTCGAAACTGTTGCCAGAATGTCGGAGCCGATTTCCATCAAAATGTCCCCTTAAAGATAATGGCGGCTCGGGATTATATCCCAAACCGCCCGTCTAAAATACAAGAAACTGGCTATGATCTCTTGGAGAATGTCAGTTCAGTTAAAAGTTGAAAACCTGATCGAGTTCCGCCTCTGTAACCTTGAATTTTATTTCGTGCGGAGGCAGGGCTTCATTGTAGAAAAAGGCCGGCAACCTGTCGTGAGCCGATGTGAAACCGGCCTTGATATTGAATTCACGCTCATTTCTCAACACCGATTTACCGAGTTCGGCCACATCGTCACCGGTCAGGCTCAGTCCGTAGAAGGCGTTCAGCATATCTATGAGCGCCTGAAAAGTCTCCGGCTGATCAAGCACCGCAAAGGCAATGAAAAGACACATTCCGGTTGAATCAACAGCCGCCGTCGCAATCTGCAGATTTCTGGACAACTCGACTTGGCCTACCGGTGACAATGGATCCACCGTGCCCCCGACACCCAGAATGTTTGAAGCCACTGCGTATCCGGCCGTGTGATCGGCGCCCATGGTGGTAGTCGCATAAGTAACTCCGATGCCCTGAACGGCTCGTGGATCATAAGCCGGCATGGCCTGATTCTTGACCACCGGGACCCGCTCCACTCCAAAGACCTTTCCTGTCACAGCAGCTCCGGACCCGAGAATCCTTCCAAGCTCAGTGCCTGCGCCTACCTGCTTTATCAGGTTGATGGCGGCTTCAGCGTCACCGAACTTTGCAAGTCCGGCCTCCATATAAACACCTATGGAGGCCCCCATTTCAATGGTATCCAGTCCGTAGTCGTCGTCCAGGCGGTCCAGCATGGCAATAGCATCGAGGTCATCTATACCGCAGTTTCCACCGTGAGCCCAGACCGTTTCATATTCCGGCTGCTTGGTCAGATAGTTTCCGTTCTTGTCCATATAGACGCCCGAGCACCTAATAATACAGCCTCGGTGGCATCCGTGAGTGGCCAGCCCACCGCGCTCAACCTCAAGAGCCGCCTGGGTTTCTCCACTTATTTTGGTGTGACCTTCAAACCGGCCCGATGAAAAATTATGAGTCGGGTAGCCTCCGGCTTCATTAAGCACGTTTGTCAAAACGTTGGTGCCATAGGCTGCGAGGCCTTCACCGGTGACAGGATGCTTCTTCAGCCCAGCAACCCAGTTCTTGTTGGCTTCCTTGAACTTGTCAGGATCTTTAGGCGCTCTCATTGAAGCTCCTGTGTCATCGAGCACTATCGCCTTGACGCCCTTTGAACCCATCACAGCCCCGACACCGCCACGACCTGCATGTCGCGTCGGACGTCCCTCCATGTCCGTGCAGGCTATGGAAGCGGCAGTCATCTTCATCTCACCGGCCGGACCTATCGTTATATAACAGGGCTTTGAGCCGTAGTCTTTGACAAGTTTTTCGACTGTTGCGTAATTACCCAACATCTTCAAACCGTTGTCAAATTCGAACTTGGCTCCTTCCTTGTTGATGACCAATTTGTAACTATTGTTGTCCTTAGGTTTGCCTTCAATAATTATTGCCGCATAACCGAGTCTGGCCAGGACCTGAGCAGCCTGCCCACCGGCGTTCGATTCCTTGATACCACCCGTCAACGGGCTTTTACAGCCGATGGACAATCTTCCGGAGTTGGCGGCGATAGAGCCGCTCAACATTCCGGGAGCTATTACCAGCTTGTTGTCAGCCCCCAGCGCATGACACAGCGGTGGAACTTCACTGGATACTATTGCCGACGTCAGCGCCCTTCCCCCAAGGCCTGCATAAGAACCCACGGGCGTCACGTTAATACTCGGGCCGCCTGACGCCCCCATATCAATTCTTAGAATCTTGTCCATTGATTTTCTCCCTCTTCGTAACTGTGGTTGGTGGAGAGTTGAAGAACTTATCGGATTACTTCGCTCTGAATAGACGTTTTAAATTCGCAAAACGTTAGTCTGGGAAGCTTAAATCCGGCAATGGAAAGAGTCAAGGGAAAATGCTAGAAAATTATAATTATTTTAAGCAGTTATGACTTTTTTGACATAATGGAGTCTAATTCGGCGCAGGTGTCAGCCTCCGGCAATAGGAGGAAATATCGCCAGTCTGTCGCCGTCATTGAGCCCAGCGTCTAACCTGGAATGACGACCGTTAACAAAAATTATCATCGGGATGGTGGTCGGTATCGAGGCTTGTTCCAGGCCCTTGCCCACTGTTGCGCCGTCTTCCAGTTCCAGATAAAAAGGACTGCCCGGTTTCTTGTCCGGGGCCAGTTTCCCGAGCGACGCATATAGCAACATTTCAATTTTCATCGTTTCATCCTCGACTGAAAAATTCTGACGCTTCAATGGAAGCAGCCATCATTACCTGTTTGATGGAGACATTGTTTTTGACCGCCAGTTTCCTGCAATCCTCGTATTCCGGAGATATATTGACAATCTTACCATTCCGGTATGCAATTTTGACGCGTAAAACACCAAAACAAGTTCTTACTTCATCGATTTTTCTGTCGGCTACCATTCGATTTTCAATTCTCCATCTGAGACCGATAGAAGTTGTTTCTCTGAAAATCAGTTCGGCGAGAGACTGGGCTACGGACACTGGACATATAATCTGGAGTTGGACTCCGGGCCTGTTCTTTTTCATCTGTATGTTGGTCAGTGACATATCTAATGCGCCGTTATTAAAAGCCTTTTCAAACACGAAATCATATATCTCGGGGCTCATGTCGTCGATATTGGTTTCCATGACAGCCACTGGCTCGGATGATTTTAGCCCGGGTGAGTCTTCAGCTTCGCCAATGATCAGCCTGAGGACATTCGGGGTTTCCAGTTCCATTTTTCCGGCGCCGTAGCCTATTGAGGTTATCTTCATTTCCGGCGCCGGCCCGAATCCTGAACACAATGTGGAGAGTATAGCCGCCCCTGTCGGAGTCAGTAGCTCGCCGTACATTCCACTGGAGTAGCTGGGCAGGCCCTTTATAAGTTCAAGAGTGGCTGGAGCGGGAGCCGGTAAAATCCCGTGAGACGTCTTCACGAATCCCCCTCCCACATTCATCGGACCACAGTAGATTTTCTGAATTCCCATCAGATTGAGACCAATGACTGATCCGACTATATCCACTATCGCGTCAACAGCCCCGACTTCATGAAAATGCACGTCCTCGATAGAAACTCCATGGACAAAAGCCTCAGCCTCACCAAGACTTTGGAATATTCGTAATGCGTCATGCCTGATGTTCTGAGCAAGCCCGCAGTTCTTTATAAGCGACTTGATTCCGGAGAGTCTCCTGGATTCAACCATGGCGCTGTCATCGACGACAACCTCCGCCTGAGTAGCCCTAATGGACTTCTTGATCATTTGGTGAACATCAAGCCTGAATCCACCCAATCCTAGTTCATCCAATTCCTTCTTCAGGGATGTCATGTCAAGTCCACAATCGAGAAGCGAACCCAGGATCATGTCTCCCGAAGCCCCGGAAAAACAGTCGAAATATGCTATTTTCAAACTATTACCTCTTAAAATCCATGCGACAGAATGACCGGTCAATTTTACAATCAGTCAGGCATTATACAAATATGATCCTTGAAAAAATATAGCCAAAAACGTGTTCGTCCCTCTTCATGAAAAATTTGCCGTTTGACTCATTCATGCTCGGGACTAATGCAGGACAACGCCCGGCGGATTTGTTATGATAACCTCAAAACACATTTTTGAGCGCCAGCAATGAGGACTTACCAGGAAATCGACACATGACGATACTTGCCGGAGACATTGGGGCCACTAAGACGGTTCTGGGGCTGTTTGAACAGGGACCTGTCAGACCTGAGATGACACGGACCGCGACTTACTCAAGTCAGAGTTACGAATCCCTTGAGTCCATAATCTCGGAATTCATGTTTGCCCGGAATGAGTCAGTTGACTCAGCCTGTTTTGGACTTCCGGGACCGGTTCTGAGGGGCGAATGCAAGACAACCAATCTCAAATGGATCGTTTCCGCCGAAACTCTGAAGATTTATCTGAATACTCCAAAAGTCGCTTTGGTAAATGATTTGGTGGCGACGGCGATAGCAGCGCCCAGGCTATTTGAAAACGAGTATGCTGTCTTAAATACCGGAGAGAGCGACGCCACCGGCGCCTTGGGCATCGTAGCGCCTGGGACCGGTCTCGGAATGGCTCTGATGATATGGACGGGATCATCCTTTCAACCGTTGGCCTCAGAGGGTGGACATGTTGATTTTGCTCCCACTGACCAAACTCAGGTGTCTCTGCTCGAACACATGATGAATAAATTTGGAAGGGTCAGCATAGAGAGGATAGCAGCCGGCCCCGGGCTGCTGGAAATATTCAACTGGCTATGCTTGCACGCCGACTGTGTGTATGCATCCTTGGCCCATGAAATAAACTCAGCCGACAATCCGTCTGAATTAATTTCCACGCATGCGTTTGAATCCAAAAATTTTCTTTGTAACCAGGCTTTGGACGTTTACGTTTCAATACTGGGTTCGATATGCGGCAACCTGGCGCTGACGGCAATGACAACAGGCGGCATATACCTGGGTGGCGGAGTAAGCCCTAAAATCCTTCCAAAACTTTTGCAGGGTGATTTTTTAAAGGCTTTTACCAACAAGGGTCGATTTAGCGAATTAATGGGTTCCATACCGGTAAAAATAATACTGAACGACAGAGCTGCGCTGGTCGGCGCTTCAATCAGGGCTGCTCAAATGGTTTGAGACAGGATTCGAGAGGACATTGCATGATAACTCAAAAGGACGTTCAGGCAATATTGCCGAACGTCCTTTATTAGTTTCATTGCAACATGAACAGCGAAAGAAATGATTAACGTTTGGAGAACTGGAAACTGGCGCGGGCCGCTTTTCTTCCGTATTTTTTACGCTCTTTGACCCTTGAGTCCCTAGTAAGGAAACCGGCGCTCTTTAGAGGCGCCCTGTAGCCGGGATCTATTTCGAGAAGCGCTTTACTTATTCCATGTTTTATAGCGCCGGCCTGACCTGAAAGACCACCGCCGCTAACGTTTACCATTACATCGAATCTGCCGACGGTCTGAGTCAGTTCGAAGGGCTGCAGAATGACCATACGTGAAGTCTGACGCCCGAAATAGTCATCCATTGGTCTCTCATTTATGACGCATTTGCCTGCGCCTGGTCTCAGCCGGACTCTAGCTATTGCGTTTTTTCTCTTGCCAGTAGCGTAAAAAATATCCTGGGACATTTAATTCTCCACGATTAGAACTGATAGGTCTCCGGCTGTTGAGCCTCATGCGGATGCGTCTCCGACGCATATATCTTCAACTTGGTTATCTGGCTGCGACCCAGAGAATTTTTGGGAAGCATGCCCTTCACTGCCCTGCGAAACAACTCTTCAGGCTTTTCCTTCATCAGTTTCTCAGCGCTGGTTGTCTTCAATCCGCCTGGATAACCACTGTGATTGTAATACATCTTCTGGCTCATCTTGCGGCCAGTGAGCTTCACCTTGGAAGCGTTCACCACGATGACGAAATCGCCGTTGTCAGCATGTGTTGCGAACTGTGGTTTGTGCTTACCCCTAAGAATTCGGGCGCACTCAACTGCGAGTCGTCCCAACACCTTGTCTTTAGCGTCAATGACGAACCATTTCTTTTCAACTTCCCCGAGTTTTGGGGTCCACGTTTTCATGAAACACCTCTCCAAACATGTAAACACAGATTTTTACTATTACACTGCCGACATGTCAAGTCATTTGTGCCTGTTTCACGAAAAAATGATCGGGAACATTGAATTCTAAAAAAGTTCTTCATCGAATCGGTTGAAATTGTCCTTTATTCCACGCGTGTACACCGTCTTGTAGGCCTGCTGGAAACCTTCTGCAGTGAAACAGCGCTTACAGTCGGCGCCGTCATCGACAGCTCCGGTCCTGACCAGTGTCTCCAGACCCATCTCCTCGTAGAATTCCTTCATCTCAGTTACACGAGGCTCCTGGGCGGTGAACCTGAAGCGCCAGCCATTCTCCAGTAGCCTGTTATGTTCTTCTGGTGTAATCAAATCATCCATCTGAGTCCATCCTGCCATAAATCCTGCCGAACCCTTATGAGGGGGTTCATGAGGGAATCAGTTCAAATACCGCTATCTCTGGGGCGCAGTTGATACGCCAGGGTATGAAAGTGAGACCGGCCCCGCGATTCAGGTACATTCTGGATTTGCCAAGCTGGTACCAGCCGTGAGTGAATGCCGACACCATACTTGCAGGACTCCATCCTTTTCCCGAATTGCCGAGAGGAACCACGAACTGACCTCCGTGGGTATGGCCGGCAAGCGTAAGCTGAAACCCGTTCTCCGACGCAAGTGGAAAAACAGTCGGTCTGTGGGACAAAAGTATCCTGAATCCTTCACCAGTTGGAGATTTTCCCATAACCTTCTGAAAATTTGGGAATTGCTGCCCTAATAGCCAGTTCTTTTTCGGGTCATCCAGACCGGCTATATGTATGACGGCCGAGCCCTCAGGAAATGTCCGCCACTCATCTCTCAACACCGTAAGACCACTGGCGTCAAAAGCGGCTATTGACCTATTCTCACCTGTGTAAAAGTCATGATTCCCCATTACCACAAAGTTGCCGAATTTTCTCGGTATAAGTTTGCCAAGAACTTCAGGCGCCGACTCTACGTTTGTCTGTCCCGTGTGGAACACATCCCCGGTCATGATCACGGCGTCGCCGGGAATTGAATTGAGCCGGTTCACAAGATTCTCGAGATTGCTTTTGTCATAGAACAGACCGTAGTGTATGTCGGTAACCTGAATGAGAGTCACAGGGCGTTCCAGACCTTTGAGCTTGTCATCCCTGATCTGGAACTTTTCAACCCTCGGCTCGGAATATGCTTCCATCACGCCATAAAGACCGACAGACGAAAAAAAAGCTATTACGCACAGAGCTACCGCTTTGGCGATTTTTCGGTAACCGGATGAATGGATGTGGACGCCTGTCAATCTGAAAGCTATTGGCCTGACTGCCCGGGGTGGTCCCGAGGTTTGATCGGCATGATGCCCGCCCCAGGATACACGGGCAGAGGATTCCCTTGGAGAATTCCCATCAGCGCTCCCCGCTGCTCCTACCCCTTTGTCTTCATTGGAAATACCACCCAAATCACCGCTTATCATTATCAATAACAGACGGTAGCCTGCAACCGACATGCTTGTGGTTAGATAAAGCGTTTTTAGCACAGCCAGGAAAACACTTATTATGGCTGTTACCCCAAGATAACTGAAAAAGGTCACCGCCAGAAATTTTTGCGCCTGAGAGTTCGGCGAGGCCCACCCGGAATTCATCGACATTACTGCCAGAAACATGTTCAATACGAACAATCCGGCAAATATTATCAGCCCTTTTCGATGCCCCGCAGGACGGTATATTCCGAAAACATAGCGCCTGACTGCCCGAAACACCGCAAACTGACAACCAACAAAAATCAGGGCCAGGAATGCTACTACCATGTAAAATGAGATCATTCAGGATCTTCCGTTTCATTCATTTTTCTAAATATATATTACATCCATGAACGAATGGTAAGACCTTCGGCGGCTATTGCCACAGACGACATTCAATCTTTGTCCGGAATGGTTTGGTAAATTACTCTCTTTCGGAAAAAACATGCGCATGGCTCACAATTTTGGTCGAGGATATTGACACCACATTAATGGACATGCTAATAATGTCCGGATATGGGGATGTAGCTCAGCGGGAGAGCACCGCGTTCGCAACGCGGGGGTCGAGGGTTCAAATCCCTTCATCTCCACCAAACAATTCGATAAGTTACAGGGCTTCGGCATTGCCGGGGCCTTTTGTTTTTCCAGGATGAGCCCATTTTGCCAACGAACTTGCTAACACACTTTTAAAACAAAGTAAGTTGGAGTGGCGTAACTGTTTAAATGGACTATGGATCATCTTACTCTTGCCGGACAAAAAGAATTTGCCTTTTAAAAGATTCAGGCTGAGTCTTCCTTCCATCAATTGCAATGCCTAAAAAATCCCCGCCCGAAGGGCGGAACAGAATCTCAAACCATAT
>CAZGVM010000033.1:0-20874 GCA_964528855.1 uncultured Desulfomonile sp.
ATTTTTCCTCCATCATCACGGAAAGGGCTTCGGAAGCCCTGTCGGCCTTACGCACCACATGCCCATACTTGATCAGCATGTTCTCCAGAGCCCACAACATATCCGGCTCATCATCGATTATGATTATCAATCCTGGTTCAGACGGAGCCATAACGATCCTCTCTAAAACACGGGCAATTTAACCGTAAAAGTAGAGCCTTCCCCCTGCGCGCTAGTGACTCCTATTTTTCCTAAATGTTGTTTTACTATTATTGTGTGACAAATGGAAAGCCCTAATCCAGTGCCTTTGCCTACCGGCGGCAGTGTGTAGAAAGGATCAAATATTTTCTCAAGATTTTCCCTCGCTATTCCCAGTCCAGTATCACTAATTATCACCGCAACTTCAGAATCAGACTTGTGTACCTGGACATTCAGCAGGCCACCCTCGGGCATTGAATTGATTCCATTGAGGAACAAGTTTAGAAAAGCCTGCTGCAACAGGTTTGCATGTCCAAGAACGGAGGCTTTTTCAACTGATGAGTCAAGAGCTATGGTCACTTTCTGAATTTTTGCCTGGTTGACAACCAGCTTTATGGTGTCCTGAATGACGGGGAGAAGGTCGAGACTCGCCATATCGGTAGTAGATGACGGTCTGGCAAAACGCAGTAGATCCTGAATGATTGTGGAGGCTTTTTCTATTCCGGACACGATCTTTTGGGCGCAGACCATTTGGAAATCTTTGGATAAATCTTCTTCCATCAGAAACTGGGCGGCAGAATAGCTTACAGCCAGAGGGTTGCGTATTTCATGGGCGATTCCCCCGGCCATAACACCCAACGCTGCAAGTTTTTGGGACTTCAGTAACTGCATTTCAAGTTCACGGCGTTCACGCAAGTCACGACCTATGGCCACTATGCCTATGGTTGCCTCCGTTTCGTCCTGCATCCCGGAAAAAATCCATCCAATTGGCACTTTCTGGTTGCCCTTGGTACGGATATCCCATTCCCCTATTTCCGATTTACCGCCTAGCCTCACATTCTTGAAAACTTGAACCAGTTCCGACCTGTTCTCTTGGGGAACCCAGTCAAAGAAAAAAGAGCCCTGGACCTCGTGGGGCCTGAACCCCGTAATTTTCTCAGCCGCTGTGTTCCACGTAAGAATTGCGCCAGAGGAATCAGTGGACAAAACGATATCTTCTGCGCTTTCGACGACACTGGCGTAGCGACGTTGCGCCCTAAGCACTTCATCACTCAATCTTATTTGTTCGGTCACATCATCCATGAGCAACATCACATGCTCGACCTGATTGTGCCACACAAACGGTAAGATGCTGTAGTAGTAGATTCTGAGAGGGACTCCAGGAGCCCGATAAGTCATACGGCCGCCACGTATGGCTTGATTATACTTGAATGTCTGGCGAACCTTGCCCGTAATGTCCATGTTCTCAATGAGTGGTTCAGGCAAAAGCTCTTCGAGTTTTCTACCAATTGTTTCATTGCGGGTCTTACGGTTCTTGATAAGGAAGTTCTTGTTTACGGCTACTATTCGTATCTCATCGTCTATTAACAACAAAGACGAAGGAATGGCTTC
Organism: uncultured Desulfomonile sp.; assembly: GCA_964528855.1. GTDB lineage: Bacteria > Desulfobacterota > Desulfomonilia > Desulfomonilales > Desulfomonilaceae > CAITZA01. The sequence continues at coordinate 1,570 of CAZGVM010000033.1, forward strand.
GAGTAACATCTCGAAAAGTTTCTCGAACCTCTCCGAACCTCCATTTCCTGTTGATCCCGGCCTGGAAACTCCGGTCTGCTGCGATTTTAGGATATCCAAGGGAGACATTGTGACTTCTTTTCTTGAGAGTTTCGAAACTAAGACCCTGGAAAACAATTGCGCTTACACGAAGTTGTACGGCGCCCATGGACCACTCAGGAGAATTTTTGCATCCAAGACCGTTTTGAACTCCTCGATAGCCATCCTGAAACGATCGACAGATCCCTTTTCAATGAGACAATACACGGAAATGAGAGTTTCTTTGTCCTGAGCGCCCGGCGCCATCTTCATTGAAGGCTCGATCTTTATATCTACGAACAGGCCCTGCAAAGCCTTTTTTAAAGCCTCTATGCTGCTCTCACACTTGGCGTCAAAAGATTCCTGGACTCCATAAAGCGCCTGGCGCTTTGCCAAATATGATTTGCCCGGATTTTTGGAATCAGAACTATCATCTTGCACATTTTCCCGATTTGAACTCTTTTTTGGGCTTTTCTCGACAATCAGTCTTACTCCCATTTCGGTTTTGCCGCTCAAGTATCCTAATTTGCCTTCATATTCCATGCCACGCTCATCAAGGTGTCGTTTCACCTCATCGCCGTCTTTCAGGACTGTCCGGAACCTAAACGGGATCAACGCTCCAGCTTTGAAACAATGGTCAATTATGTCGTGATAAATCATCAGACTTTGAACATCCATGGACCCCTGGCTGGAATCGAACTCAGAGACTACCGCAGTCAGTTTGCCGCTGCGCACAAGCCTGATGTCTCTTCCCTGAACCCCTTTCATGGTGATTGAATCCTTAGCTGATTCGGATCCTGAAACACAGTAGAGCAACAGTTTCATTTCTCTGTTTCCATCTCGAGAGGTGGGGCAAACGTGTACGGAGGCCATGGACCCGACAATTTCAGTTCAAGTCCATCAAGAGCAGGGTCCATGTTTATTTTTGAAATCAGTTCCGCCATTTTTTCAAAATCGGCTTTTTCCGTGAGAATAGCCCAGTTTGACACCAGTTCGTTCTCATTTTCATCAAAGGCAAGCTTGGTGTTTTTCCTTGCCAGCACTTGAGTTGAAATAGTGGTCAGTTCCTGGACAAGTCTGTAAATCCTTTCATTTACCCAGGAGGCTATTTCCTTTTCTACCTCCGCCTGAATCTGCTTCTCCTTGAAATATCTAATCCCTGGAGATAGTTCTGATAATTTGGGGGCGACCTTTTCAACTCTTTGTTGAAAGAGGGCATTTTTCAGTTTCTTTCTGTCCAGGTAGGCTTTGATGGCCCATTCTTCCTTGTCTTTGATCATTTCCAAAAAACCGGCGATAGCCTCATAATTGCTTTCTACCAGAGAAATCACTCTCTGCCGGCTGGAAAAAAGAGCCCCAAAACTTGTGGGCAGAGCCGGCGCCAATTCAGTGATCTCCTGAATAACCTGACCATGACGCAACGCCCTTGGAGCGATCCACTCCACGTTGTTCAGGCGTTCCTCAGCCCCGGGACCGGCATAGTCTTCCAGTGGAACCATACTCACGATCGCCGCAAGATCGCCCACCGAAATCTTGATCAGGGGTTGGCCTTCAGTCAGTCCATGACCCAAAGCGCCGCCGTCAACGAGATCAGTCCTGGTAAAACAGAAGAGATAATACGCTTCAGACAATTTGCCCACCTTTTGAAAACGATGTCTTACCTGGGTAAGTCCTTATGGATGTCTCTACGATTAAAAACTCCAAAAAAAGGATGGTCATGACTTAAGACCATCCTTCAACTTAGGCCGAAAAAATTATTCACTAACTTCATCAAGAGTTTTTGTCAGGTCGTCCTTGGTAATTTTTGCCTTGACTTTTGATTCAGGGTTCTTTTTCAACGCATCGACTGCTCTTCTGACAGCTTTCAGGGCTGCCTTCTGACATATTCCGGCTATATCGGCTCCCCCGAAACCATCTGTCTGAGAAGCCAGCCATTCCGGCCTTACTGATTTCTCAACAGGCTTGTTGCACAGATGGACTTTGAAAATCTCAATCCTGTCCTGCTCTGTGGGCATAGGTATTTCGAATATTTCATCAAAACGTCCTGCCCTCAGAATTGCCGGATCCAGCATGTCCAAACGGTTAGTTGCTCCAAGGACTAAAACACCTTTTAGCTCTTCTATCCCGTCCATTTCCGCAAGGAACTGGCTGAGCACCCTTTCAGAAACGTGCGCATCGCTTGAACCGCCACCTCGAGCCGGAACAAGAGCATCGATTTCATCAAAGAACATTATGCACGGGGAAGCCTGCCTGGCTTTCCGAAAAACTTCACGTACTCCCTGCTCGGACTCACCTACATATTTTGAAAGTAACGAAGGACCCTTGACCGATATAAAGTTTACTTTACTTTCGTTCGCAATGGCCTTTGCCAACAGCGTTTTGCCGCAGCCCGGAGGACCGGCAAGCAAAATTCCTTTTGGAGGCTTGGCGCCGGCATCGATGAAAACCTCGGGAAATTTCAGGGGCCATTCCACGGCTTCAATAAGCCGGCTTTTCAGTTCGGCATGACCTCCCACATCCTCCCATTTTACATCCGGAACTTCGACAAAGACCTCTCGAATAGCCGAAGGCTCGACCTCCTTCAAAGCGGTCATGAAGTCGTCCATGCGGACTTCAAGCCTTGCGAGTTGCTCGTATGGAATGCCTGCCATGGCGAAGTCAATGTCAGGAAGTATTCTGCGTAGGCAAATCATTGCGGCTTCCCTGCAAAGCGCCTCCAGATCGGCTCCTACAAATCCGTGAGTGATCTCGGCCACATGCGGCATGTCGACATCGGAAGCTAGCGGCATTCCACGGCTATGTATTTCCAGTATCTCGAGTCGCCCATTTTTGTCAGGGATAGGTATGGCTATCTCCCTGTCAAACCTGCCGGGTCTTCTAAGCGCAGGATCCAAAGCGTTGGGGATGTTGGTCGCGGCTATTACTATGAGGTTTTGGCGCCTGTTCAAGCCGTCCATGAGTGCAAGAAGTTGGGCCACCACCCTTTTTTCAACATCACCGACAACTTTTTCACGTTGAGGCGCGATTGCGTCAATTTCATCCAGAAAAACTATGCTGGGCCCCTTCGCCGAAGCCTCCGCAAAAATTTTCCGGAGATGGGCCTCGCTCTCACCGTAGAACTTGTGAACTATCTCCGGACCGCTGACGGAATAGAAATTAGCTTCCGTTTCATTTGCAATCGATCTGGCAATGAGTGTTTTTCCGCATCCTGGGGGTCCATGTAACAAAACTCCTTTAGGGGCATCGATACCAAGCTTCTCAAATACTTCGGGGTATCTGAGAGGCAACTCTATCATCTCCCGAATTCTGTGAACTTGCGGTTTGAGCCCGCCGATATCCTCGTATGACATGGGTCCTGGAGTTGATGAGCGCTCAGCGGTCGTCTTGCTGATCACCAGTTGGGTGGTGGGGTTGATGAGCGCAGGTTCACCCGGAGAAACGCTCTCTACTGTGAAATCGGCTGACCGGCTGCCAAAAAGTGTCGCCCTTATTGTGTCGCCTACCATAACTGGAAGACCGTCCAAAAGACTACCGATGTACACAAGGTCCCGTTCGGAAGTTGTGACATTTATTGGGGCCAAGGTTATTTTTTCAGCAGGTTTACATGCTACTTTGCGGACCGTAACACTCTCATCAATACCGGCTTTGGCATTCTGCCTGGAGATTCCGTCCAGCTGAATCCTGGACTGGCCTCTCATTTCCTTGTAGGCCGGCATTGCCTTACACACAGTTCTGCGTTTACCCAGAACCTCAAGAATGTCACCGACACCAGCGTTGAGTTTCTCAAGATCCTCGGGACCCATACGGGCAAAAGCCCGTCCTATGTCCTTGCCCAGAGCCTCTGACACCTTGAGTTTTATCTCTGTCTTGTCTGTCTTTGCCATGTGCGTCTCCCACATCAATTTTTCAGCTTGATCTCAACCATCCCATTGTTGCAGGAATAGGACATTGTGTTCTTGGCGTAGGCTTTCGACAAAAGAACTTCCTTGCTGTATTTCTTGTCTCCGCGCTCAGCCGAAATCGACAGGACATCGTCATGTAATTCAAGCTTCACATCACCTTTGCTGATTCCGGGCATTTCAGCGACCACCAGGGTATGATCGTCCTCTTCGAAGATATCCACCAGCGGCTCTCTGACTTCCTGAACAAAAGTACGTCCGGATTCTTTATCTCGAGCCACGTTGCCGAAAGGCTCCACCTTGATCTTGTCTTCCCCTTGTTTACCTGCCCCGAATTTGACGTTGAATCCATAAACTGCCTTGAGATCTTTTTCTCCGCCCAGATTGCCCAGTTCGCCCGATTTTTTCAAAGCCTGACCTTTTTCGGCGAGTTCTCCCAGCTTATGCACCAGATCGGCCAAACCACCAAGAATCCCTCCCAAAGGCTGGCCTTCGTCACCCGGAACATCCTTAATTTTTTTAGCCATCATTGTCCTCCGAATACAGACGAATGTTGTATTGCTTAATTTTGGAATGCATTGTCTTATAATCGATTTGCAATAAACGCGCCGCCTTGGCCTTGTTACCCCCAGTCTTTTTCAAAGCCTTCAGTAAAATTTTTTTCTCGACCTCGGTTACCGATTTCTGGACTATTTCTTTCAGAGATAACCCTTCCCAATCGGAAACATTATTCACAGCTGGAACAGTTTTCATGACTCCGGAAGGTTTCTCTGCAGGGACGTCTGCATCGCGCAAAGAGAGATGGTCAGGGTGAATGTAATCCGTTGCCTTTAGAACTGCCCTTCTAACTGCGGATCTAAGCTGACGGACATTCCCGGGCCAGTGATAGGCTGCAATGGCTTGAACACACTCGGCTGAAAAACCCAACACATTTTTGTCCAATTCGATATTTGTTGAGTGCAAGAACCTTTCGGCTATGTGCATGACATCGTCTATTCGCTCTCTTATGGGTGGAATGTAGATTGTGAATTCGCTGAGCCTGTAAAATAAATCCCGGCTAAACCGACCCGCTGCAACCTCAAGATTGAGATCCTTATTAGTAGCCACTAGAAGACGGACATCAACCTCAACCGGCTCTCTGCCACCAACTTTAAAGACAGTCTTCTCCTGAATGGCCCTCAAAAGTTTGGTCTGACAACTTAATGGCATGTTCCCGATTTCATCAAGAAACAGTGTGCCCCCCTGAGCCATTTCGAACTTTCCCGGTCGAGTTCCGACAGCCCCTGTAAAAGCGCCTTTTTCATGTCCAAAAAGCTCGGATTCAAATAGCGTTTCCGGTATTGCCCCACAGTCAACAGGAATCAGCGAAGACGACGAACGTTTGCTGGCCTGATGGATGGCCTGAGCTACCAATTCCTTCCCTGTGCCGGTCTCTCCCTCTATCACAACTGAAAATTCCGATGATGATACCAGTCGGAGATCTGTAATTATTCTTGACACCTGACTGCTTGGCCCCATCATGTCCTCTAGCTGAACCAGAGAAAGATCTTTCTTGTTCAGTCCGACGGGCTTCTTTTTGGCAGACAGGGACCTGTTGGCCAAAGCTCTCTTTATCTTTTCTATCAATACCTTGTTATCCAAAGGCTTTGAGAGATAATCGAACGCGCCGTCCTTGATTGCCTCGACTGCCCCATTCACCCCTGAATATGCTGTAACCATAATGATCGGCAGGTCGGCGTTGATTTGCTTGGCCTTTCGCAAAGCCTCCATGCCATCCATCCCAGGCATCCGGACATCTAGCAAAACCACGTCAGGCAGACCTAAACGAACCATATTCAGAGCCATTTCCGCATCATGCGCTACCAGGGAAGTAAACCCCTCACGTTTCAGAACTCTGAACAAAATGTCACAGAAATCCTTCTCGTCATCCACAATCAGGATTTTAGCCGCTCCAGGCGTCATTTCTTCCTCTAGTTTAAATAGTTTCTAATGGCCACTGCACTCACCGCAAAGAATCTAACCAAAAGATGTTTTCCTGCTTTCAACTTTTTATGACACCGGCTTCCTCCACCTTGACCGGAAAAATCACTTCTATGTCTCGAGCCAGCCATGGCCTGATGTTGTGAAGCATCCCCAAGAAGATTATCCCGACATCTCCGTCTCGCAATGTGTCATTGATACGCGCTGCGATGAATTTATCTCTCTTGCTCAGTATTTCATCCTGCTCTTGAAGAATTTGCTTTTTCTCACTTTTTTTAATAGGAGACTGAGGCTCGAGTAACCTTTTCGTCAAATTGTACTCAGCCATCAGCAACTCGGTCGATTCAGTCCCCATCAATGCAGCGCCTTTTTTCACAAGTTCCAGGATCAGCTTGTGATTACGACTGCCGGCGTCCGCAAGCCGCTCAACAATCTCCGCCTCTTTCCCCTGAAGTTCAGCCGGCAGGCCATCCTGGTAAATTCTGATTTTTTCTGGTTCAACATCCAGCCCGGTAATTATCTCCTCTATCCGGTCCCAAAATCTGTTGACCATAAATTCTTTTCGCTTCCACCCAGTCCGCCCCATTTTCGACAGATACAAACTCTTTACCGCATCGCTCAATCCACCCATGTCCGATGAAGTGTGTACAATAGGAAAATAAATTAACTTTCTCTGTGCGGGTATCGTTTCTGGAACATTCTTCATGCTTGGTCCCAACAATTCTCATAAAAGCTATGGAATAGTTTCCATAGAAACTATACCATACTTGACAGTATAGAAAGCCACAATATGTAAAATGTTTTGATTTTTCAGCCTCTGATGGGATTTTGTGTTCAAAGGTTCCCGACTAACGATTTGCTAACTGCCCTGATGATCAATGGTCTTTTGCCTTGTTTTCTGCATCGTGTTACAAATTATATGGGCATAAGTTTTAATTTTTTCTTATCTCACAATTCAACTTAGCGCCAGAGAAAGTAAAGCCTCGGGGGGCAGCGTTTGAAGATGGGACATTGGAAACCCGAGGCTTTTGCGTAGAGCGGTTATGTGGCTCATATGGCGAACCGTCGATTCATTTTATACAAGGATTGTGCCAAGTTAGGAGATCGTCTGTGACTATAAAACTTTTTTCTTTCGGCTTGAGACATCGGAGACCCAATGGACGTTGTCATATTAGGTAGCGGCACGGCGACTCCCCAGTTAAGACGCAATGCCTCCGGGACTCTTGTCAGGGGATCAGAATCCACAGTGTTGGTCGATATGGGTCCGGGCGTTTTGAGGCGATTGTGCGAGGCCGGCGTTGACTACAAAGAAATTGACGCTGTTGTAATTACTCATTACCACCCTGACCACGTCTCCGATTTAGCCCCATTCCTGTTCGCCCACAACTATGCCTACGGCGAGATGAGATCGAAACCATTTTCCTTGTTGGGTCCGCAGGGATTGGAACAACTGTACAATGGATTGGTCAAAATATATGGTTCATGGATAACTCCCAGCATGAACAGGCTCAGAATCAGCGAACTAAACGCAGATGACATGGACCAATTTTCATTGCAGGGACTGGAAATAGTCTCTGTTGCGGCCGAACATTCGAGGCCGTGTATTTCTCTGAGAATCACCGGGGATGGAAAGAGTGTGACAATATCTGGTGACACGGGCTATTCTGATTCCCTGGTAATGTTGGCGCGTGACACGGATGTTTTTATTTGTGAGTGCTCCATGCCGGACGAGAAATCTATTTCAGGCCACTCTACGCCATCGATCGCAGCTAGGATGGCATCGGAGGCAAGAGTAAAAAGACTGGTCCTAACTCATTTCTATCCCCCGTGTGATGAAATCGACGTGATAGCTCAGGCTTCAGTTTTTTACTCCGGACCTATTGTCAAATCGGAAGATTTGTTAAACATAAGAATATGACTCAGAAACAGACAGGCGTATCTGCATGACTTTACAGTCAGGAAATTACAGGGCCAGGTTGACACACTTAACAATTTGTAACGGGACCGAAGAATGAAAAGCAGATTAAACCATGTGTTAGCCAAGGGTTTTTTCACGGTATTCTTCGTGATTCCGTTGCTGACACTTGTTCAAATACCTATTTTCCTGCTTGGGGCCACAGCAGGCTCATACCTTGCAATATCCAAACAACTGCCTGAGATTCCTGAATTGGTATCTTACAAACCCAAGACCGTTTCGACATTCTATTCTGACGATGGCACGGTAATAGGGATTTTTTACAGACAGAAGAGGTTTGTAGTCGATCTGAATCAAATCCCGACCAACGTCATCAACGCGTTCCTGGCTGCTGAGGACTCCAGATTTTTCGAACATAACGGAGTTGATCACTATGGCATCCTTAGGGCGATGGGTAGAAACGTGACCGCAGGGAGGATCACTCAGGGCGGCAGCACTATCACCATGCAAGTCACCAGAAATTTCCTGTTGAGCCGTGAAAGAACATTTTCGCGCAAATTCAAGGAAATGATACTGGCGTCCCGTCTGGAGAAGGTTTGGGGTAAAGAGAAAATACTCCATGTATACCTGAATGAAATCTACCTCGGTGAGGGATGTTACGGTGTGGAAGCCGCAGCCAGAGGCTATTTCGACAAACCGGTCGAACATCTCACCACTGCCCAGGCGGCCCTGATTGCGGGTCTTGTGGCAAGTCCGGCAAGATTCAATCCTTTCAAGAGTGAGGAGTTGGCGCGCCAGCGGCAAATCACTGTTTTGGGACGCATGCTTCGCGCCGGATTCATCAACGAAACGGAATATGAAGAAACCAAGAATGAACCACTGGTTTTCAGGAAAGCCGTAGCACGGCCTTTTGACCTTGCGCCTGATTTCACTGAGGTAGTTCGAAGGTACATAATCAGAAAATACGGCGAAGAGAAACTATATAATGATGGTTTGAAAGTTTTCACCACGTGTAAACTGGACTTCCAGCGCAGAGCATTGGAAGCTATGGAAAAGGGTCTGGAAGAAATCAAGGGCAGACAGAAACACCTGGCGATATTGCGGATCATTCCACAAAATGAAATCTCGGATTTGCTTCAGCGTCGTGTAACCCCCACTTTGACCGAAAACAGAATATACCAGGGAGTGGTTACGCGCGTGATACCGCAAAAAAGTGGCGACGCCATCCTGGAAGTGGCCATCAGCAAAAAGTTGAAAGGCAAAGTCAGAATCGATAAACCTTCAGTTCCGGTATATAAAATCGGTCAGGTGCTGGCTCTCAAGTTTGACAAATTCGTGGATGACATCCCCGAGTTTTTGCCTGATGACAACCCGCTACTCCAGGGAGCTTTGGTATGCGTTGAGAACAAAAACGGGAACGTTAGGGCCCTGGTTGGGGGGGCTACCGGTGAGCATTTCCAGTTCAACCGGGCGGTACAGGCCAAACGTCAGCCCGGTAGCGCGTTCAAGCCAATAATTTACTCACTGGCGCTCGAGCAAAAAAGCTACAGCCCGGCCACCGTCATTGTAGATGAGCCGATAGTCGTGGACCTGGAGGGCGCGGACGAGGAGTGGGAGCCAAGGAACTCGAGTGGAACTTTTCTGGGTCCGTTGAGCTTGCGAAGAGCTTTGGAGCTTTCCAGAAATATCTGCACCATAAAAATTCTTATGGATGTTGGGTTGGGGCCTGTCATGGATTTGGCCAAGAACATGGGAATCAATTCCCCATTAGGCAGAAATTTGTCTCTTAGCCTGGGGACATCAGAATTAACCCTGATGGAACTGACCAGCGCGTACACGGTTTTCCCGAATAGCGGCATTCACGTTGAGCCCATTCTTGTCCGCAGGATAGAAGACAGATTCGGAAATGTTCTTGAAGACCATTCCGAGACACCAGTTCTCGACGAATCCGAAATACCGGCGCCGGTTCCCAGAGACGAGTTCAAGGAGATTTTCATGCAGACTGCCGGTCGTCTGTCCCAGTCAACGCAACCGATCTCCAGGCAAGCTTCCGCCAACACCCCAGCGACGGTTGGGCTCTCTTCCCAGACCAGACTCATGTCTCAAACCGAAGCGGAGGAAGACGACATGTTGACAGAGCCCTCTCGAGCCAGGGCTGTCCTCTCTCCTCAGACGGCCTACATCATGACTTCTCTGCTTCAGGGAGGGGTGCGTCAGGGAACCGGCGCAAGAATGGGACATTACCTGAAACGAAAAGATCTCGCTGGTAAAACCGGCACTACGAATAACGCTGAAGACACCTGGTTCATCGGATTTAATCCCGACTTTACAACAGGTGTTTGGGTCGGATTCGATGAGAAAAGACCTCTGGGCCGACGAGAAGAAGGGGCTCGAGCGGCCTTGCCTGTCTGGGCTTATTTCATGAGAGACATTTTGCTTAACAAGCCGGAGAAAGAATTCGCCATTCCGCCGCAAATTACCTTCAGGGACATGCTCACCTTTCCGGCGGACCAGAAGGAAAACAATTCCCCTAGACTGGTGAGGGAACCGATTTATACTCCGTTTGATGGATTAACGCTAGTCATGGCCCCGATGGACATGCCTGAGTCACTGGCGTCAAGCGCAGGAGGACTTGCTCAGGCTCTGTCCGGCAACAATTCAATTCTGGGAGGACCTGTTTTTGGATTCTTCCCAAACACCTCGAGTTCATCTCTTAATCCAGTGGCGCCGGGGCCTGCTCAACAAAACGCCAATCCTCTGCAGGATTTTTTGCAGCAGGAAACCAGAAACAGCGCCAGACCTCCGGTGAATCTGGTAAAACCGACCATAGGCCCCACCAGGGATCCAGTTCAGAATCCTGACGCGCCTAATCGCCAAAAGCCGGCTCCGGTGGACTCCAAGACGGACCTCAGGTCTCGTTAGCATGTTGTTGATGTCAGGATAGTCACTCAGGAAGAAGTATGCGCGTTGGAGTCGCAATTAGCGGAGGCATGGACAGCGCCGCCTCAGCTCTAATGTTGAAGAATGAAGGTCATGAAATATTGGCCTTGCACATGAAGCTGTTTGACGACTCAGGTAGCTCTGAAGCCAAAGCCAGGCAGGTAGCGAACCTGGTCGGAGCTACACTGCACGTTATCGATCTTGTCGCTGATTTCAAGGCCATAGTTCTGGATTATTTTGTCAGGGAATACACCCTCGGGCGAACACCTTCTCCATGCCCTCGATGCAATCGCTTTATAAAATTTGGATTACTATCCGAGCATGCGCGGCGCCTGGGCTGTAAAAAAATAGCAACCGGACACTACGCTAATGTTTCAGATGAATCCGGGCGCCAAACGCTCAAAAGGGGGCACGATAAAATCAAGGATCAATCCTACTTCCTGTTCATGCTCACCCCGGAAATTCTGGAAAACCTGCTTCTACCACTGGGGCCTTGGGAGAAAAAACAGGTGAGAATTTTTCTCAAAGATATTGATCCTGTTTTGTCCGAAAGCCGGGAGTCCCAGGAATTATGCTTCATCGAAAACAATGACTATCCCACGTTTCTAAATGAACTCGGTGTAGAATCATTGCCGGGTCCCATCCTGGACACAAATGGAAATATTTTGGGGCGCCATAAAGGTATAGTCAATTACACCGTCGGGCAGAGACGTGGTTTGGGCGTCTGTGGCCCACACCCCAGATATGTCGTTAACATTGATTCCAAAACGGATTCTGTGGTGGTCGGATTGCGGGAGGAAACCTTTTCAGAGGGGGCCAGGATCAGTCAACTAAATGTGATTCGCCCTGATTTGGCAGCTTCCGGTCCTTTTTTTAAGGTAAAAATACGATCCACAGCCCAACCGGTTGAATGCACAGTCACCAGACTGGAAAACCAGCAACTCGAACTCCGCTTCATCGATCCTCAATCGTCGGTGGCCCCTGGTCAGGCTGCCGTTTTCTATCTGCAAGACACCGTGGTGATGGGCGGCTGGATCGATTCCCGGATTTAAACTGAGAATAATTGTGGATAACGAATCAAAAATTGTTTAATGGACAAACAAACAGAAGCGCCTGGAGCGAATCATCAAGGATGCGGCGCTTCGTAGCAGGATGATTTTCATAGGCTTTTCGGGGGGAGTCGATTCCAGTTACCTGCTATTGAAAACAGCGTCCTGCGCAGGAATTGAAAAAGTGACTGCGGTCACTGTTATGGGCCCTACTTGCACGCAGGAGGGTGCTCAGGGGCCACTGGACTTTGCCCGGGAACTGGGAGTAGCCCACATGGTTCTGAACGCTCCGGAGTTTGCAAACCCGTTGTTCCTGGAGAACAGTCCTTCCAGATGTTACCATTGCAAACTTTCACGTTATGAAGCAATCCTTCGACTGGCCGACAATCCCTCCGAAGTCTCTGTTTTCGACGGTACTCAGGCGGACGACGATCCCGGTGACAGACCTGGCTCCAAAGCAATAGATGAACTGGGCGTTCTAACTCCCTTGGCTGCGGCCGGGATAAACAAGCAGGAAATCCGCAACGAACTACGAAAGCTTGGTCTCCTGGCTTTAGCCGATAAAAACGCCGAACCTTGCCTAGCCACCAGGATACCCTTCGGCAGGCCACTGGTCGAATCTGAACTTCACGCAGTAAGGTTAGGAGAAGAATTTCTCAGGAAAAACAGGATCAAGTTTTGCCGTTTGAGACATCACGGTGATCTGGCGAGAATCGTCACAGACACCGCAGGCCTGGAGTCTATCTTGGCTGATGACGCGCTAAGAAAACGGTTGGTCATTGTATTGAAATCGCTTGGCTTCAAGCACGTCACACTGGACATGGAAGAATATGGTAGAGGCTCCTGAAAAGAACTTTTCAGCCGGGGTCCGATAACATTTTTATATATGCGCCGAAAAAGCGCTTCTTCGACCAGAACCTTTTTATAAAAACAGAAACCCGGCTTTACCGGGTTTCTGCGATTTTATGTTTCCTGAATGACTTAGTATTGATTCAACGCCATCTTTCCAAAACCGGCTCCTCTGCCTGCGCCAGGACCACCGAATCCTTTTCCTCCACATCCGCCGGGACCGGATCCAAAACCACCGGCGCCAACTTTCTCTTTCTGCTCAGGAGTAAGGACAGATCTGAATTTGGTTGCCATGGTACGACCTTCAGCTGTCATCTTGTCCTGAATAGCCCAAATGTCCTGTCTCTTTTTCTCTAACGCCGCCTCATCCAACGGCTTCTTGGATGACAATTCCAGCATTTCGATTCTCTTCTGGGCCTTCTCGGCTCTAAGAGCTTCCTGTTTTTTCAGGAATTCGGTCCGCATGGCACTTATCTGATCTTTCTGTTGATCGGTTAACTGAAGGTTACCAAGGGCCGGGCAGGCCCCCTGGCCACCGCCTGCCATCGGGCAAGCTCCACAACCACCACCTGGACCCCATGCAAATACCGTCGTGGCGCTCAACATCGCCATCACCGCAACCAAGCCAACGATCGTCTTCGTAAAACTCATCTGTATGTCTCCTTTTCTTTAGTGGACTCATCGTCCTTTTTTGTCTCTGATATGTATTACTGTCGAACCGGACAAAACCCGCGCAATATTCTTTCTCCCTTAAAACATTCATGAAATTAGCCTGTACAGCCAAAACACTCGTTCTTTTCATAACCGGGTCTAAACGCAATGATCCCGTTTCCATCTTTTTTTCCGAGCAGAGCGCGCAGCACGGCATTTCATCAGCTACTGCCCTGGAATGATTCCAGAAATGGGGAGATTCTTGTCGCACCTCCCGCAAGATGATTTTGGTGAAAAAAGGGCAATCATTCAAACAGATACCTGAAGGCTTCCGCCAACAGGCGCCGGGTTAGCTGCTGATTGTTGACAAATTTGCTGATATTTTTGTGGGAATTGGGATTTGGGGAAGCGCCGTCCGATGGGGCCAGATATGAACAGCGCTGATTATCTTGAATAAGGTGGGTTTTCCTGAGATACTTCCTGAGACATTATTCCTTTACCCATTCTGCTTCCGAATCTCATGCCCGGCCCCATACAGGACCTGTTTTTTACATAGCTGATCAAGGCGCTTTTCTTGTCGTCAGGCAGTTGAACCAAGGCGTTGCTGAGACGACCGAGGGCTTCGCGCTCCATTTGTTCCCTAAGGGCCATCAATTCCTTGATCGTATTTTCGGCTGGCGCCAAATCACCGGGAGTATTTGCAATCTGATCTATCAGTTCTGACTGTTTTGCATTTATCAACTGACGGGTTTCGCGAACCCCGGAGCGCGCCTGTTTTGACCAAACTTTTGAGATTTGTCTGTAATCGCTTTCAGTTAGCATGGGACACTCAGCTACTGGGAATTTTGGACTTCGCCGTTCAACCAGGTAATGCCATCCAAGAACTCCGGCTACCGTCAAGTTCAGGAGCAATGAAAAAACAAATATTCCCAGAAAAATCATTCTTTTCATTTTAACTGATCCCCTTGAGCCATCTCCGTGAAAATGTCAGAGATGTACTCTGTTCCATTCGGGATGATAAGCTCCAGAGAGTTCTCTTCACCTGAATTCATGATTGCCTGGGTCAGAGAATTTCCGGCCATATTGCCCACACCAACGGCCAGCAAAACTACCATGGCGTAAACAGGCGCGCTCTTCCAGAAAGATACAACTTTCTGAACACTGGCGGTTCCACGTTTTTGGGCGATTCTCTCTTTTACAATATTCGCTAGCGCTGAATTTGGAAGGACCATCTGCGCTGAACTCATGACCCGATTCACTTGCTGGGCCTTCTCATAAAACGCCGAGCATGTCTGGCATGTCTGGAGGTGACCCAACAATTTTTCGGAAGATTCGGGTGATGATTCCCTGTCAAGCATTACAGACAACTGTTTTTGGATTTCTTCACATTTCATCTTCTATCCCTCCGTACTGTGAATACCATCATAGAAGGTAAAACTCGCGAAAATCTTTCAGTTTTCCATCAGGTAAAGTAATTTTTTCCTACCTCTGAAAATTAACGATTCGACCGATGATACGGAAACGGACATTATTTTTGCTATTTCTTCATAGCTCATGTTTTCCTGACTTTTTAACAGTAGCGCAGTTTTTTGCCTCTCCGGAATTCTCTGAAGAGCTTTTTCCAACTGACCGAATTTTTGTTTGATGGACATTAGTGTTTCTGCATCCTGTGACTCGGCGGACATTGGATTAAAACTGAATTCCATTTCTGGCTCATCCTCATCACGATCTCCAAAAAATTGAAGCGCTTTCCTTTTGATTGAAGCCAGAGTATTGATGCTTTGATTTCTGGCTATGGTAAGAGCCCAGGTTTTGAAATTGGCCTTTTCGGAGGAAAAGCTATGCAGGTTTTTGAAAATCCTAAGGAAAGTTTCCTGAACCACATCTTCCGCCTCCGCGTGAGAACCGGTTATTCCTCTGGCTAAACGGTAAATCAAAGGCGTATATCTATCCACCAGAACATCAAAATATCTTTCGGAGCCTCTGAGAGCCTCATCAAGGATCTGTTCGTCAGTCAGGTTTTCAAATCTGGACATAAAAAAATCTTATGAGGGTTTTCATTTTAAGTGAGTAACTAAATTCGGTCCAACCTTGTTGAACCACTATCAGGATACAACTTCTCAGCTCTTTTTATCCACTCGTTCTTTGATCGTCTTTTCAAACCCGCGCTCCGTTGGAAAGTAAAACCTTTTACCAACTAGTTTATCGGGAAGGTGTTGCTGCTCAACTTCCGCATGTGGATAATCATGAGCGTATTTATAACCTTTTCCGTAACCGATATCTTTCATAAACCTGGTGGGCGCATTCCTGATGCACATAGGAACCGGCAGCGCTCCGGATTTTCTTATCTCAGCTTTCAGGCTCAGATAAGCCGCTTCCAAGCTATTTGATTTTGGAGAGCATGCCAGATAGACGACAGTTTGCGCCAGGGCAAGCGCGCACTCTGGCATCCCAATGTACTGACAGGCCTGAAAAGCCGCCACGGCCATGTTCAGACCCTGAGGCGCCGCCAAGCCTACGTCCTCACTGGCGAAACGGACCAATCGACGAGCAATGTACAATGGGTCCTCCCCACCCTCGAGCATTCGGGCCATCCAGTACAGGCTCCCATCCGGATCGCTGTCCCTCAACGATTTGTGCAGGGCGCTTATCAGGTTAAAGTGCTCCTCTCCGGCTCGGTCGTAGCGGATGTTTCCGGATTGGGCCGATTCCTTTACGCAGTCCAGATCAATCACTTTCCGTTTTTGAAGGACGGCATGAGAAGCTGAAACTTCTAGGATGTTCAGAGCCATCCGGGCGTCGCCATCACTTAATGATGCTATATAATCTGCCGCATCTTCTTCCAGAGCAAGATTGAGAGAGCCTAACCCTTTTTGGGATTCATTGACTGCATTGTTCATTATCGTGAGAAGATTCTCACGGGTTAGCGGTTCAAGAATGAAAACTCTCAGTCGTGACAGAAGCGCGGAATTAACCTCAAAACTAGGGTTTTCGGTAGTGGCGCCAACAAGAATTATTGTGCCTTTTTCCACATGAGGAAGGAGGTAGTCCTGTTGCGCTTTGTTGAATCTGTGTATCTCATCCAGGAATAGAATGGTCCGAATTCCCGAGGTTTTAACCTCAAAAGCAGCTTCACCGGCAGCCTCGCGGATTTCCTTGACCCCGACCGTGACTGCGGAAAAAAACAAGAACTTTGAATTTGAGGTTTCAGCTATTATTTGAGCCAGGGTGGTCTTACCCGTGCCTGGCGGCCCCCAGAACAGCATGGAGAAGAGTTGATCTTTCTCGATAGCCGTCCTCAGGGGCTTATCCTTGCCTATGATGGACTCCTGCCCCACAAAAGAGGCCAGAGTGTGAGGTCTCATTCTGTCCGCCAGCGGTTTGCCGGCATCAATATTGACGGCATTTGTAAATAGTTCCATGGAACAATATGCACCGGATTGGATATTCAACAAGGAGCCTACATCAAGAAAAAACATCCGGCAAGATCGTTTCCTCACAAACAGACGCTTAAGACTAAATTTGATGGATTTTACAGCCGATTCATGGTACTTGAGGAGATGGTTTAATTACTTTTCGAGACGGAGCGATCATGCGGGGTGTCGGTCTTGTAATAAAAAGAAGCGCCGATCAGGCTTTGGACCTTGCTGAACAAATTTGCGGTTTTCTCAAACGACGGGGAACCAGAGTCATAGTTGAGAAATCATGCTCCGATCTGGCCGGGACATGGGGAGCGGAGTTCTCTGACAATTTGGCTGATGAAGCAAACCTTATCATTTCCCTGGGTGGCGATGGAACTCTGTTGCAGGCGGCGGCCCAGCTAAATTCGAGGCCTGTTCCGGTGCTCGGCGTGAACCTCGGCAGGGTCGGATTCCTGGCCGAAATAGCTCCAGAAGAAGCTTTGGATGAGATTGAATCGGCTCTGGAAGGTCGCTCTTCGTTAGCAAAAAGAATGATGCTCGCGGTCACGGCGCCGGACGGCAAGGTTCGCAAATCACTCAATGAGGTAGTTATCCATTGGACCGGTATCGCCCGCATAATAGACATGGGGATAACGGTAGGAAATGGCCGGGAAATGGAACTGAGGGCAGATGGATTGATCATTTCAACTCCAATTGGCTCCAGCGCATATTCCTACGCTGCGGGTGGACCACTCGTTCATCCTGATGTTGAAGGAATTCTGCTTACACCCATCTGCCCGTATTCGGGGCTCAAACGGCCTTTGTTGCTCCCTCCCGACCTGCCCATCCGTCTTTTCCTAAGTAAAGGTGAGAATTTTACCATGACCATAGATGGCCATACTCACATCACCATGGCCCAAGGCTCATCCATCAGACTGGAAAAAGCCCTGTTCCCTTTCATTATTGTCAAGTCCCGAAAAAGGGATTACTTTGACGTCCTCGACGCCAAATTGGGTCTGGTGCGTTAAGTGATCATGGAATTTGTCGAACCGGCAAAAACTTCCGGCAAGATTCAATTTATTAAACAAAAACACCTGCTGACTCACTGTTGAAGTTTTCATGCTCAGATACCTTAAAATTTCCAATTTTGCCATTATCGATAATGTTGAGGTTGAGTTTCGGGAGGGATTCAATGCGCTGACCGGGGAAACCGGGGCAGGAAAGTCCATATTGATCGGGGCCTTGAGCATATTACTCGGAGCAAAGTGCTCCGCTGACATCATAAGGGCAGGTTCTGAAGATGCCAGAGTTCAGGGACTGTTTGACCTGCCTGACGGCTTTGTGTGGCCCAACGAAATGCTCGACGATTGCCGGGACGCTAGTGAACTGGTCGTCACCCGTAGAATCAACACATCGGGCCGATCCAGAGTCACAGTAAACGAACACCTCACATCTCTGGCTACCCTACAAAAACTTGCCCCTCATCTGGTCAATATTTTTGGACAACATGAAAGCCATGTGTTGCTCAATCCTGATGAGCACACGAAAATCCTGGACAGATGCCAGAACCTGTTACCTCTGAGATCACTGGTGGAGGAGAGCTACAGAGACTACAGGGAAAGCCGCCAGGAATATGCAAAATTGGAAAAAAAATATGCAGAGGCTTCGCTGAAAACCCGTGAAGAGTTTCAGACAGTCGAAGAACTAACTAATGCCGACCTGAAGGAATCGGAAGAAGACGGTCTTGCTCTCGAACGTGACATTCTCAAGAAATCAGTCCAGATAAGAGAACGCTCTTATGAAGCGTATCAGGCTTTGTACGGAAAATCCGGAAGTGTGATTGAATCGCTGTCGGACGTCAGGAAGTCTCTCAATTTTCTGGCCGGCGCAAATCCCAAGCTCGAGGAACTCAAGAACAATTTTGATGAGGCTTCATACCGGCTGGAAGATGTCGCTCATGACCTGAGAAGACTCTCCGAGAACGTCAGGAGTGATCCTGGTCTGCTGGACCGTATTGAGGAAAGGTTGGCTCTGATAAAAAAACTGAAGAAGAAGTATTCTTCTGATGTTCCGGGACTCCTGAAAATGCTCAGGGAACTCTCTGAGGAAGCCGGGGACCTTTTCGACCTGGAAAAATCGTTGAAATCTAAAAAGATAGAGCTTGATGATCAATTCAAAACCTGTATGGGCCACGCATCGAAACTGTCTGAATCCCGCGAATCTGCTTCCAGGAAGTTGGAGCAATCGATGCATTCAGAACTGAAGGCGTTATCGATGCCTGATGCAAAATTTGAAGTCGTCACACACAAACTGGAACCGCACCAAATGTCCTCTAGTGGATTGGAGACCATAGAATTCTATTTGCAATCCAATCCGGGAGAGGTCTCCAAACCTTTATCGAAAATAGCTTCCGGTGGCGAGCTTTCCCGACTTATGCTAGCCCTGAAAACTCTTGAAATTGGCTCAGGAGAAGACCACACCCTGGTTTTCGATGAGGTGGACGCAGGAATCGGCGGTCACACGGCGGTAGCGGTAGCTGAACGCCTTTCAAAAATATCCAGGCG
>CAZGVM010000033.1:20884-22149 GCA_964528855.1 uncultured Desulfomonile sp.
CATTTACACCAGATTGCGGCGCTTGCGGATAATCATCTTGCAGTGCGAAAAATTGTGAAGGATGGTAGAACATACTTGGAAGTCACTGAGTTGACCGGTGAAGGCAGAGTGGACGAACTCACAAGAATGCTTGGGGCGACTTCGGACGCTCAATCGGCGCGTGAGCACGTCAGGAAAATAATGAAAAATCCAGTTCGTGGAGTCTGATATATTGATCCGCAAAGCTTCTCTGAACGATGTCAAGTCAATACATAAAATAATATCCGGGCAAGCCAGATATGGTCATGTGCTGGCACGAGCAATGACCGATCTTTATGCTCAAATAAGGGATTTTACAGTCCTAACGGACGACGGCACAGGCGAAATAATTGGTTGCGGAGCTTTGAGAATCGTTTGGGAGGATCTAGCTGAAATCCGGTCGGTTGCTGTGAGGTCCTCATTTCAGAAATCCGGTCTCGGAAGTAAATTGATCGGGGTTCTGATTGATGAAGCAGACTCAATGGGGATCAACAGGGTTTTTGTCTTGACTTACCGTGTGAGACTTTTTGAACGACTAGGTTTCCAACAAATGGACAAGAACATGCTTCCTCACAAGATATGGGCAGATTGCATAAATTGCCCCAAGTTTCCGGAATGCGATGAAATTGCTCTTGTAAGAGACAGGAAGTGACAGTGATTGCTAAATTGACGAAACCGATTTGCATTCAGTTATAGAATCAGGATTTTCATGAACAGATATTCAGCTTTTTTCAGATTTGTAGCCGGAATGAGCTTGGTTGCAGGCATGGTTCTGGTTTTTTCCGGATGTGGGGCGATCAATCCAGGGAAATGGAAAGGTATAGAAACTACATCGAAAGATGAACAATATTACCTACTCAAGGACGTCTTCCTCACCCCGGGTTCTTCCGCTGTGGCCAAAGACAGTTTTGACCACAACGTACATGAGACGGTTAACCTGTTTTTTGTCCCAAGGAATGAAACAAACAAGTACACTGCGGAATCTATCTGGTATGATCCGTCAGATCAGGAATTCAGAACGATCAGGACCACTTATGATTCCCAGAGTGAAGGGAAAAAGGGGATTGAGCGTAAAAACACCGGCACCACCAGAATACATACAGTGCCTACGTCCGAACTTTTCCGTCACAAGCCCGGTTTGTGGAAGGTTGAGTTGCTACTCGACGGAAAGCTTGCAAGGAGACTCAGCTTCTCAGTAAGATAAGAATTACGAACCTCCGTCTGTTTTCAAACGATGATCAGATTAG
>CAZGVM010000034.1:0-14936 GCA_964528855.1 uncultured Desulfomonile sp.
GAAAGTCCGCGAAATTCTGGATCAGGATTGAAAGGTTTTCGCCTTTGTCAAAAGAAATTGACCAGCCTCCATTAATCGAGCAGTAAAAAAATAAAAGACCTCATTGTTCTTGATAAATCAATATGATATAACAATTGTCACAATAGTATCGATCAAAATCTTTGTAGCATTTTGTGAGTGTTAATAATGTTTCCAAATCCCCAGAAGTTATGTTCAATTGAGTAAATTGTAACATTCCGGAATGTGCTGGTAAACGCAGGAGATTTAAATATTGGTCGGGAACGCAAATTGATGGTATAAAAAAAGATTGCCCTTGAATTCCGGAAAAACATTCATTGCAGTGATATTTGATTTGTTGAGATACGGCTAACCTTTCCTGAGAGTCTGATTAATGGATAAACATGCGTCGCCCTATGGATCGTTCAATCTGAAGATGCTGTGCATACTGTCTTTGGGACATTTGGCCACTGACGTCTGCCAGAGCGCCCTTCCTGCCATATTGCCCTTTCTGAAGGCCAAGCTGGTGTTGTCCTATGCAATGTCAGGAGCGATACTGATGGCCTCCAATATAACTTCGTCCGTCATTCAGCCGCTCTTTGGGTATTTTTCGGACAAAAAGGGAAAGCCATTTCTGCTTCCTTTTGGCAGTTTATGCGCCGGTCTTGGCCTGTCTTTCATAGCCGTTCCCGACAACTTCTGGCCGGTATTGTTACTGGTCATGATCAGTGGTCTTGGAATAGCCAGTTATCATCCTGAGGGGTTCAAGACCGCAAGTTTTTTTACGGGAAGTCGAATGGCCACCGGCATGGCAGTTTTCACTATCGGCGGCAACATAGGTCTTGCCATTGGACCCTTGGCGCCAACGTTCATCATATCCCTTTTTGGGATAGATTATTTGCCTCTGATGATGATATTTCCCGCGGTCTTTTTGATCAGCTTGGGAACTGTCTGGGGCACGATTACAAAAAACAGGCGCTCGTCGAAGGGAAAAGGCGGGGATAGCGCTCCACTGTCGAAAGAGACCTATGTATCTGTTGGGCTTATAGTCGCAGCGGTGATAATGCGTTCATGGACTCATTTTGGGTTGATGGCTTACATACCGTTTTACTACATTGACTATCAGCAGGGAGATCCACTCTATGCAGGGGCCCTGGTTTCCACTTTTTTGTTTGGCGGAGCCGCTGGGACCTTACTAGGCGCTCCTTTAGCGGACAGAATTGGCTACAAACTATTCCTGATGTTATCTCTGGCTGCGTCGGCGGCCCTTTTCCCACTGATCCTGATCAGCGAAGGCTTCATGTTGTTTGTAAGTCTAGGCGTGGTTGGCATGACGCTGATCTCAAGCTTCACAGTCACCATTGTAATGGCGCAGGGTTTGTTACCAAACAATTTGGGAATGGCCTCAGGACTCATGGCGGGTTTTGCGATCGGAACAGGGGGTATAGGGGTAACGCTCCTGGGACTTGTAGCAGACCACTTTGGCGTTCCAACTGCTCTAAAGTCAATCTGGTTTTTACCCGTAATAGGGCTAGTGATCAGTTTCTTCATCAGATTCCCAGGGGTGAAAAAAGAGGGAAGTCGGGTGAGCTGATCGAACAGAAACAGTTTTTTGAAAAGGCGGTCAATATTTTTGTTTAATTATACCGATAGTCGTAATATTTCCAAAACTGACCGTCTTGGATGCTCTGCGTTATTCGTGGAGCAACCTTTCCTCCGTAATTATAAAATAAACAGAGAATTACAATGCTCGGCTCATATCTGGGTCATTTGGCCCAAAATGATCCCATGTGGCTTTATTTAAGGGATCATATACTGCCTCAACTTGAAATAATATCACACCACGTGGATTTCAGGGTGTTCCAACCGGATGACTCGCGCAAAGTCTTCGTTTACGAGGAGGTCGGTAGTGGGTTAATGGTTCTGGCCAAGTTCCACCCGGATAGTAGCAAACAGCCGGACAATCGCGACAGGTCCGGTGAGACTGAATTCCGCAATCTGGTCTTTCTCAGGTCAATAGGTTTTGACGCCCCTCCGGATTACGTGGTAAGGCCGCTCGGTTACAACAGGGAAATCGGCGGTGTTCTCGTGATGGAGTATCTGGAAGTGACACCGCTTGGGGATGTCATCAATGAAGCAATCCACCTTGGTCGTCGTGAAAGGCTGTTCCGTAAACTTACCGGGCTGGCCCGCTTCCTGGCTACCGTGCATAACAAAACGGCCGGTGACTGGAAGGTGAATTTTGAACAGGGGCGCTCATACATGGAACAGTTGATTAATTCGCTGATCACCAGGAGAAGCATGGGTAGCGACCATTATACGGAATTGTATGAACTCCGGGAAGCCTGGTTTCATGAAGAGTGCATGTGGGAAGACGTCTCAGTGCTGGTTCACGGCGACGTTACTCCCTCAAATTTCCTCGTCGGAAAGGGAACAGATGTCATTGCGATTGACCTGGAGCGTATGAAATGGGATGACCGGGTCTTTGATCTCGGGCGAATCTGTGGTGAACTGAAGCATTTTTTCCTGCAAGGTTTTGGGAGGCGTCATGCTTCAGAACCTTTCATAGGACACTTCCTATGGGAATATTGCGGTCATTTCCCGGATCAGTTCAGCGCATTCAGGGCCATTACACGCAGGATACCGTTTTACATGGGGATAACCCTGCTGAGAATAGCCAGGAACTGGTGGATCAGTCCAGACTACCGCTGGAGACTGGTCAGAGAAGCCAAACAGATACTGAGAGGCCTTCCATGAAAATTGAGGGAATCCTTTTCGACATTAACGGGACGCTCATAGATATTCACACGGATGAACACTACGAGGAAATCTACCGTAGTCTGGGTAATTTCCTCTCATACCATGGAATTGGCATAGATCGCTGGGCGCTCAAGGATGAATATTTCAGCATCATGTCCGAGCAGAAAAAGGCCCGTGGCGAATCTTACCCTGAGTTTGACGTGGTCGAGGTTTGGCGTGAGTTTCTTCGGAGGAGATCTGGTTTAACAGAGTCCCTGCCTCGACGGATAATTGAATCAATGCCCCTTTTTATGGCGCAGATGTTTCGATCCATATCACTGTTCCGGCTGCAGCTCTACCCGGATGTCAGGGCGGCGCTTGATGAGCTGTCCGGACGTTTCAGACTGGCGGCCCTTTCTGACGCCCAAAGCGCCTGGGCCATGCATGAAATAAGGGCTATGGGAATTGATCACTATTTCAGTCCCATCATAGTTTCAGGGGACCTGGGATTCCGAAAACCTGACAGGCGGATATTCGAGTTGGCCCTAACAGGGATGAGGCTATCAGCAAAGAATGTCATCTTCGTGGGGAATGACATGTTCCGGGACATCTATGGCGCACGTTTCTGCGGGATGAAGACTGTTTTCTTCTCGTCCAACCAGGGAAGAAAGTCCGCCGATGGTGTAGAGCCGGATTACATCATTTACAGATTCGCTGAACTGCTACAGGCCGTAGAGTTTTTCAAGGCCCGGTAAAAGACGAGCTAATGGCCCCGATCAAGTTATAGCGTTCCCCAAAAGCCTTGCGGGGATGCAAGCAGACTGTTGGATAGTTTGATCCGAATGCGCTTGCTCTGACACATCTGCAAGTCCGAGCCTGTCTTTCCATCCCGGCCCATCTCACGGTAAAACAGGTCCATGGCCAGTTTCATGTCATCGGGGGCGTGCGGCTTGTTGTAAAAGGAAGCGCTTGTAAAAACGCTTCCCTGAGATGTTGCTTAGGAATTAGATACGGCCTGTTTTGTGGCGCCTGGAAAGGCAAGAGCTTCGACCAGCACATATGCGGCCTGCAAGGCTTCGGTTGGACATAAGGGAAAACATTCCTTGCAATTCCAGCATTCTTTGGAGGCAATCTCGGGGATGAAGCTTATTTGTTTTCTAATTCCCCTGTCAATGAAACCGATTGCGTTCTTTTTTTTGACTTCAGCGCAGTATCTGACACAAAGCCCACAATGAATGCAGAATGACGGCTCTTTCTCGAATCGGTTCCTGTCAGCTCCGTATTCTTTTGCCAATTCCTCAAGCACGAATGAATCCGGGGCATGAGCCATTTGAAGTTCCAGGATCATCCTGCGGATGCGATCGATTTTCTCTGATCTTGTCCTGACAACGATATTCTTCTCGACCGGGTAGACGCACGAGACAACTATTTTTGTCCAGCCACGGCTTTCAACTTCCACAATGCAGAGCCGACAACCGCCAAAAGGCTCAAGTTTCTCGTGATGACACAATGTTGGAATCGATATTCCTGCGCTTCGAGCAGCCTCTAAAAGTGTCATCTCCGGTTTTGCCTTGACTTCTTTGCCGTCGATTGTTAACAGGATTTCGCTCATTTTTCTTTTTTCTTTCTGACTACAGTCCTGGCTTCTTCAGGTATCGGAGGCGGCACAGGCTCTCCGGATATTTTCTTTACAGCACGAAAACGTGACGGACAGACTTCGTAGCATGTACCGCATTTTGTGCACTTTTCCTGATCAACAATATGTATGAGATTCTTCCCGCCTATAATTGCGTTTGAAGGACATTTCTTGAAACAGGTCGTACACGCCTGGCATTTTTCCGGATCGATATAGAACGCGATCAATTCCTTGCAAGAGAGAGCCGGACATCTCTTTTCATGGACATGAGCCTCGTATTCGTCCCTGAAATGTTGCAGTGTGCTCAGGAACGGATTTGGAGAACTCTTGCCCAATGCGCACAGTGCAGCCTCCTGAGCAGTTTCAGCCAACTGCTCGAGTAGTTCGATATCGCCGGGTTTACCCTTGCCCTGAGTGATATTCGTGAGAATTTTTAGCATTTGTCTCATGCCCTCACGACATGGAACGCATTTTCCGCAGCTTTCATCAGTAAGAAATTCGAGGAAATATCTGGCGACATCTACCATGCAGGTCTCTTCGTCCATGATGATCATACCACCGGAGCCCATCATTGACCCTGCCTTGGTAAGTTCATCAAAACCAACAGGTAAATCCAGAAGATCTTCAGGTATACATCCACCAGAAGGGCCTCCTGTCTGGACGGCCTTGAATTTCTTACCGCCAGGTATGCCACCACCGATCTTGTAGATAATATCTCTGAGAGTTGTGCCCATAGGCGCCTCAACCAGACCTGTATTGGTTATTTTGCCTACGAGAGAGAAAATCTTGGTGCCTTTACTGGTTTCGGTTCCAAATTGTGTAAACCAGTCCGCACCGTTTTTAATTATCAGCGGGACATTGGCCCAAGTCTCAACATTGTTCAGAACACTGGGTTTTCCCCACAGGCCGACCACATTTGACCGTATATACTTGGGTCTGGGTTCTCCAGCTCTGCCCTCAAGGGCGGTCATCAAAGCAGTGGATTCCCCGCAGACAAAGGCTCCGGCCCCCTTGTGAACTTTGACCACGAAGTCAAAACCGGATCCGAGGATGTTTTTTCCAAGAAGGCCATGTTCCTCCGCCTGCTTGATGGCGATGTTAACATTCTCGACGGCCAGCGGGTATTCCTGACGGACATATATGTAGCCTTCATGGGATCCGACGGCAAAGGCGCCCAAGGTAAGGCCTTCCAGAACCGAATGAGGATTTCCCTCCAGAAGGCTTCTATCCATGTAAGCCCCGGGATCGCCTTCGTCTGCGTTAACGATCACGTATTTTTTATCACTGGGAGCGTTGCGCGAGCCTTCCCACTTGGCGCCAGCCGGAAATCCACCGCCGCCTCTTCCTCTAAGGTTGGCCTTTTTGACCTCCTGCAGAACGCCTTCCGGAGTCATGGTAGAAAGAGCTTTGGCCAGGGCGGAATAACCCCCTATAGCCAGGTAATCATCGATATTTTTGGGATCAACTCCGGTGTTTGAGCCGAACACGATGCGACCCTGATGCTTATAAAAGGGGATTTCCGATTCGTGGATAATCTTCTCATTGGTTACGGGGTCGGAATAAAGTAGTCGCTCGATGATCCTGTTTTCCTTGATTGTCTCGGAAATGATCTCAGGAACGTCTTCGGGCTTGATCTGGAAATAACAGATTTCCTGCGGACGGATAACAATAATTGGTCCACGTTCGCAAAAACCGTGACATCCGGTCCTTCTAAGCTCAACTTGCGATTCCAGACCCTGTTTCCTGATTTCCTCCTGGATGCTGGCAGCGACTTCCCGGCTGGCTGAAGCGTGGCAAGCAGAACCGGAACAGAGTGTGATGCATGTCTTATTAGGGTCCCTTTCCGAGATAATCTTTTCCCTGAGTGCTTCCAATTCAGCAGGTGAATTTATCCGCGGCATTGCTTTTCCTTAATCGTAGTTTTTTAGAACGTCCGCTGTTTGGGCCGGCGCCATTTTTCCATGAGTTTTGCCATCAATTTCCAGCACTGGCCCTAAAGCGCAGCACCCCAGGCAGTTTACCGTTTCCAGACTGAACTTCAGGTCCAGATCGGTTTCACCGGGCTTGATTCCGGTGACACCCTCAACAGTGTCCAGGACACGTGAGGCGCCCCTTACGTGACAGGCTGTTCCCATGCAGATGTGAATCTGATGGCGTCCTTTGGGAACCAGGCTAAATGCCTTGTAGAAAGTGGCGATATGCTGTATCCGTGTCATCGGAACCTGAAGCCGTTCGGCTATCTGTTCCAACGCCTCACAGGGAAGCCAGCTGTTCTCCGCTTGTATATCAAGCAACACCTGGATGAGATAACTAGGGTCGCAATTATACTTGTCGATGATCTGATCGATTCTGTCTTTGTCCATAGCCTCTATCCTAATCTCGTTCTTTGTTCTAATCCAACGCCTTCCATAAAATCTCAGGCCAGAGAATAAAGTTTCAGGCTCTGGTCATATTTGACCAATTTCTGCTTCGAAGAGGCGGTGAGATATTTCGACACCCGTGAAGGGGTCAGACCCAAGGTTTTTGCAATATCCGCCGTGGACAGAGGCCCTTCCCGAAGAAGAGACACTATCTGAGTGATCGCCAGTTTGTCCGAAACCGTTTCTTCGAACAGACGGTTTAGTTCATCGCTCTTGAAGAAATTATCGTATTCTTCTTCCTTCATTGCAGGTAATCTCAATCTCTCCCGTTCAACCAGTCTCACATAGGGGATCAACTGCGTCACGGAGTCGATCTTGAACTTCAATTCCTTTTCATCCATCCCCTCTCCAACGCCTATGGGCCCCAGTTCCCTGATCGTTCGGATGAAACCATTGACGCCGTCAACAAAGAGATTGGATTCACTGCCTGACATAAATTCAATTTTAAGCCTTTCCGGATTGATGCCAACGCATTCGAGCAACTTCCGGGCCAGATGAACCATGGTCAGCGCATGGTAATTTCCATGCGTAATGTAGTTGCACTCATTCAAATGGCAGGCCCCGATGAATACACCATCCGCTCCTTTAGAAAAGGCCCTGAAAACATGAGCCAAATCAACCCTGCCAGAACACATGACGCGAATGAGTCTCATTTCAGTAGAATATTGACTTCTGGAAACTCCAGCTAAGTCGGCTGCTCCGTATGCTCACCAATGGCACACGAATCCCAAAATCTTAGGTTTAAATTTCATTGCTGCGCTCATCCGCTATTACCTCATGTTTGGAAGTTGATGTTGAGTCGATTCCAGTTCCTATACATATCCTACTGCGGCGTCTAACTGTTCGGAAACTTGGTCCTGCTCGAAGGCCGCATCTATTTCACACAATATTTCGTCATCGGTAAAATGTTTCAGCTGGATGGCGTTGGTAGCGCACTTGGTATTACACAAACCGTCGCCTTTGCACAAGACGGGGTTAACGTACGCCTTTCTGCCTTGGGCTGTTTCATGAAAATCGATGGCTCCATAGGTACATGCAGTGATGCACGCTCCACATGAAACGCATTTGTTGTCGTCCACCGTACAAATGGACCCGGAAGCTACCACTACGTCATGAGAGAGCAGGGTCATGACACGTCCGGCGGCGCCATAAGACTGATTGATGGTTTCCTGTATAAATTTGGGATAATGCGCCAATCCGCATAGGTAAACGCCATCGGTTCCAAATTCCACCGGCTTCAGTTTTACGTGGGCCTCCTTGAAGAAACCGTCAGGGTTAAGGGTGACCTTGAATAAGGCCGCCATGCGCTTGGTTTCTTCAGACGGAACTACTGCGGCGGCCAATGACACGATGTCGGCGTCCAGCATTATTTTATTGCCAAGGACATAGTCCGTTACGGTCACTTTCAACACGGAACGTCCGTCTTCCGCATCGCCTGGTTCCACTTCAGGCGGATCCTGCGGTTCCCAACGGATGAATTTTATGTCCTTTTCGGACGCCTGTCGATAGTAGTCCTCGTTGAAGCCGTATGTTCGCATATCCCGGAACAGGATATAAATGTCCATATCCGGATTTTTCTCGCGCAGTTTCAGGGCATTCTTTACAGACTGACTGCAGCAAAGTCTGCTGCAGTAATTCCTCTCCTCATTTCTGCAGCCTACGCACTGAATCATTACGACACTCTGCGCGCCTGTTATGCTTTCGTCGTCCTTGACTATGCGTTCTTCAAGATCGAGATTGGTAATTACCCTCTCATCCTGGCCATACAGATACTCCGTTGGTGTATAAAGGTCTGATCCTATGGCAATCACCACCGCTCCGTGTTTTATTTCGGACAGTCCCGCTTCCGACTGGACCTTGGTAATGAAATTTCCAACATAACCGGCCGAATCTGTGATCGTGGCGTTATGGTAAACACGTATCAACGGGTTATTGTAGACCTTTGCGATCAGATCGCTCAGGTATTTCTGAACATCCAGACCATTGAGAGTAGAATAAATCCTGCGGGCTATACCTCCAAGCTCATTGGATTTTTCTAACAAATGGATCTGATGTCCCTGTTTGGCTATTGAAAGGGCGCAGGTCATGCCCGCTATACCGCCGCCTACCACGACAGCGGCCTTGTCCACGGGCAGGTCGAACTCCCTCAGTGGTTCTAGTTCTCGGGCGCGGGCCACCGACATACGAATGATGTCCTTGGCCTTTTGCGTAGCTTCGTCTTTTTCCTTGGAGTGAACCCAGGAATTATGCTCCCTGATGTTTGCCATTTCGAGGTAATACTGGTTGATTCCAGCTTCACGGACAGTATCACGGAACAGCGGTTCGAGAGTCCTGGGACTGCATGCCGCTACAACAACCCTGTTCAGACCCTTTTCACGGGTCATGTCAGTAATTTCCTTGGCTGAGTTCGTGGCGCAGGAAAATAGCTGTTCCTGGGCGTAAACAACATTGGGAAGTGTCTTGCAGTATTCCACCGTTTCCGGAACGTTGACAATCCTGCCGATGTTTGCGCCACAGTGGCAGACAAATACACCGATCCTCGGCTCTTCTTTATAAACGTCCCTCTCTGGAGGGTAGATTCGTTCCTGCGAAAGGCCTCCACGTCTGAAGTCGAACGCTTCACCTATTTGCGAGACAGCTCCACTGGCGCTGAACACTGACTCGGGAATATCAACAGGCCCCTGGAAACCGCCTGCCACATATACTCCGGGCCTGTTTGTGAGCATTGGATTAGTGGAGTCAATTTTGCAGAAATCATGCTCATTAAGCTCAATTCCATACTGCTCGGCTAACGCTTTAACGTCTTTTGGCGGATTGAGTCCGACTGATAGGACCACCATGTCGAACTCTTCTTCCTTGACGCCCTCATCCATGGTGGAATACCTAACGGTGACATTCTTGGTGACAGGATCTTCCCTGACTATCGAGACGTAACTTCTTATGAATCGAACACCCGGAAGTTTGTCCGTCCTTTCATAGTACCTTTCGAAATCTTTTCCGTAAGACCTGACGTCATTGTGGAAGATGGTACATTTGGCCTCAGCGTCATGATCCTTGGTTACAATAACCTGTTTCTGAGTGTAGGTACAGCAGACGGCGGAGCAATAGCTGTTTTCTCCGGGAGTCACCCTCCTGGAGCCAATACATTGTATCCAGGCGATGTTGTGAGGGTGCTTCGTGTCGGACTTGCGCAGTATTTCCCCCTGATATGGACCTGTTGAGCACAAAAGGCGCTCGTAATCCATACTGGTAACAACATTGGCGTATTCGCCGTAGTGATATTCTTTCTTTACCCTGGGATCAAAAGGCTCCATTCCATGAGCCAGTATGATTGCGCCGACACGTATTTCCTTCTTTTGAGGCTCCTGATTAAGATTAATAGCATCGTTCTTGCACACTCTTTCGCAAATACGACACTTCTTCTCTTTCAGGTAGAGACAGCTATCATCAATGTAGGTTATCAGAGGAATGGCCTGAGCAAAGTACACATGAACAGCCTTGTTCATGGATATTTCCTGATTATACTGGTCAGGGTACTGAACCGGGCAATATTCGACGCAAATGGTGCAGCCTGTGCATTTGTCCTCGAGAATGTACCTGGGTTTTCTGACCAGAGTTACGTTGAAATCACCGGCTTCACCTTCAACAGACCTGACTTCCGTGTACGTGAGCACTTCAATGTTTGGGTGCCGGCCGACCTCGACCAGCTTGGGTGAGAGTATTCACATACTACAGTCATTTGTTGGAAAGGTCTTGTCCAGTTGCGCCATATGGCCGCCGATGCTCGGGGATTTCTCCACCAGATAAACCTTGAAGCCTGACGTGGCAAGATCAAGAGCGGCCTGTATTCCGCTAATTCCACCACCGACAACCATCACATCCCCAAAATTCTGGTTGATTGGACCCTTGAAAATCAGCTCTCCGGCTCGCGCTATTTCCACTTTGTATCTCCTCACTCGGGCATTTCTTAAGCTAAATCAGTTCCTGGACAATTTCAGTGATATCTTTTATCTCAATTCTTTCAGTCACGTTCATGGTCACCCTGCTGTCTTCCAGCATGGTGATGCAATATGGACAGGCAGTAGCGAGTATTTCAGCGCCTCCATCAAGAGACTGGTCTATCCTGAGATCGCAGAACCTCTGGCCTTTAAGTGTCTCCATCCATACTCTGCCGCCACCCCCCCCACAGCACAGGCTGTCTGAACGTGAATCGGCAAGCTCCACCAATTCCAGACCCGGAATGCTTTTGAGGGCTTCACGAGGTTCCTCGTAGACCCCGTTGTGCCTACCCAGGTAGCACGGATCATGGTATGCGACTTTTTTTGGGAACTCTTTCTTGATCTCGAGTCGTCCTTCGTTAATCAACTCCATCAGGAATTGCGACATGTGAACTATTTCAAAGTTGACCTTGAAGTCCGGGTATTCGTTTTTAAATGTGTGGTAGCAGTGCGGTGAGCTGACCAGGATTTTTTTGACCCCCTGATCAACAAAGGCCTTTATGTTTTCTTTGGCCAGTCGCTTGAAAAGTTCCTCGTCTCCTGTTTTTCTTATGCTCTCTCCACAACAGTTTTCCTTTGACCCCAGAAGGCCGAATTCAACACCGGCCTTTTTGAGGATGGCGGCAGTAGCTCTGGCAACTTTTTTCAGTCTTGGATCATAACAAGGATAGCATCCGGGGAAGTAAAGAATTTCCATATCCTCTGTGAACTCAGGTATGGATAATCCGTCAGCCCAGGCCGATCTCTTGTTCTTGTCTTCTCCGAAAGGGTTACCTTCTCCGACCAGGAATGCGTTAACGGTCTTGATAGCCTTTACCGTCGGAGGATAGACACCATATTCGTTGGCTATACGGCGAAGCGCCACCCCTGAATCTATTTGCCGAACATCTCTTGGGCACTGTTGCGGGCAGCGTCCACAGGTAGTGCAAAGCCACATCTCTTCGCTCTCAATGTCGGTCAAGCCGAAGGTGGCCTCGCGAACCAGCTTGCGCATGCTAAAGTCCCTGACTCTGTTCCAGGGACATACGGAATCGCACAGTCCGCACTGGAAACACCTCTTGAAAGCATCCCCGCCGCTGGCCTTTATTACGTCTATAATCTCTTTATAGGGGTTTACAATGTCCACTGTTTTATTTCCTTTTCTTTCGGATAGCCGTATCAGCCTTTCTTCGAAACCGACAGGCGGGAAAAGGTATCCATGACTTTCTGGAAGCCATACTTATCAATCATGGACTCGAGCCCTATTTGAACAGCTTCAGCCTTTATTTCCGCAGCCTCTTCCTCAGCTTCCTCTTCTCTTTCCTCGTAAATCAGGGCTTCTGCGAGGCACCATTGGACACACAGAGGCTTTTCTCCGGGCGTGTTGTCTTCACACATGTCGCATTTTAGCGGTAGACCCGAATCCGGCTCCTTGAAGATGTCTCTCGAGGGACAAGCGGATCGGCAAAAATCACACTCGGAGTATTCTTTGCCTTCTATCACATACTTACCACGGCCCATACATTCTGCCTTAGCTTCTTCGCCGGCATAGACCGGCAAGTACACATCGGTCAAAGGATCCCGTATAAGCCTGATTCGAGACCGGGCCGGATTGTTGCTGCTATACTTCGGTGAGGCGTGAAAGGCTGAGCAGGCAACCTCGCAGGCTCGGCAACCGTTGCACTTGTCAACATCAATTTTGATTGTCTTAACGATCTTCTTTTTTTTCTCGCCCATGACGGTCACCACCACTTAACTTTGTTTATTGGAGGCTTCCAAAGAAGCTTCTTGGGAATGGGATTCCTCGCCGTCCGTCAGTATCCCTCTCTTGATCAAATCATCTGCGATGTAGTCAAGGTCTAACTCACGCAAAGTCTCCTCAGTCGGGATACCCTCGTTGTTCCAGCCTTTAAACTTGTAGTAGGCGTCCAGAAGTTGTTTTTCAAGCTCAGGAAATCTCTTCTTCCAGTGATTTTCGGGTGGCTTCTCGTCCGCCCGTCTCAGTCCTCTTCTCACATTAATTGCTCTGAGTAAATTGCGATTTCTTCGATAGATTTTCCTGAGCCCTTCTTCATCCAGATCGATACCCAGAGCCGAAGAAATTAAAAGAGGATAGTTGTGTATGTGATAAGGTGGTTTCAGCGGGAATGAGGACAAACCGGCGCACATCCCCAGAGCATCGTCGATGTAGTGCATCATCTCTTGCCAGTCCACGATGTCCACAGACATGTCTACGGTCGGATAATACGGATTGGATCGCTCGCCCCTGAATTCCCAATCCATAAGGTATTGTTTGAACTTGTCGTCAGGAACGTGTACCCAGTCTCTCACGAAATCCTCTCTCTCCTCCATGGTGGCGAAAGGAGCTTGTGGAAACTGGCCTTCAATCTGGGTAATATTTATTTTTTCACCAGTGCAGTACATCAGGAAATAGACCGGATTGAGCATTCCAAGCTTGAGAGGAAGCTGCTCATGTTTCTTGATGTTGTTGTGAGCGTATTCATGTGCGCCATTGCCTATTTGCTCGGCCGCCCAATGGCTTCCATTTGCAAGTATGTCTCCGATGCCTTCTCGACGGACAATACGGTCCAGCATCCAGTAAAATTTTCCTTCATTATCCGAGGGACAGCCTTCGAAGTCTTTTTCCGACAATATTCCGGCGTCAAGCAACTCAAAACCGAAAGCCATGACCTGAGGGGTAGAGAAGCCATCGACCCCGTATTCGGTAGCTCTCTGGGCGATTCTGAATCCAAAATCAAGGTCAGAGTAGGCAGCCATGGTGTAGGTCAGCTTTGAGAAGCATTTCATCATATAGGTGGACAATCCCGGAACGGAAATAGTGGCGCCGCATTTCATTGGGCAGTTGTAACAGCTTATAAGTCTCTTGCGGACCGTCTCCTGTGTCTGGCGCCATTTCTCCTCGATCTCTGCGTTCCAGAAATCACGTTTCCTCTCACGAGCATTGCCCCACATGAAATTCTGGGTATGCCATTCCTCATCAACGAGCTTCATCTCCTGAGGAGAGCCTAAACCGGCAAGGATGGGCATAACACCCGGAACGGGCTTATCTTCACGAATTTTTATGTATTGCAGGACATCATTGCAAAGTTTCATGAATTCCGCCGGTCGTGCGACACTTACATCCTTGGTCCCACGAACGGCTATAGCCTTTATTCCCTTATCGCCCATAACAGCGCCCAACCCGAGCCGACTGGCGCTGGATCTGCCATGCTCGATGGATGCCATGAAAACCTTGTTTTCTCCGGCCAGCCCTATTGAAGCTACCTGGACGTTCGGGTCTTTCAATTCTCTCTTGAGGGTTTCCGCTGTTTCTACCGAGCCCTTTCCCTTTAGATGGCTAGCGTCGCGGATTTCCACCTTGTCATTGTGAATCCATATATAGACCAGGGAAGGGGATTTGCCCCTGAATATGATCTTGTCATATCCGGCGTATTTCAGTTCGGGCCCCCAGAATCCACCCATCATAGAGTAACCCATAAGCAAGGTCTGTGGGGAATAAGAGGTCACTACGGTTCGGTTTGCTCCAGTTGCCGGAGTGCCGTTAAAAAGACCTGTAGAAAA
Organism: uncultured Desulfomonile sp.; assembly: GCA_964528855.1. Classification (GTDB taxonomy): domain Bacteria; phylum Desulfobacterota; class Desulfomonilia; order Desulfomonilales; family Desulfomonilaceae; genus CAITZA01. Next base: position 14,352 of record CAZGVM010000034.1, read on the forward strand.
AATCAGGAGATTGTCGGGAGAAAAGGGGTCAGTTTCCGGCGGAACCCTGTCCCAGAGTATTTTTGAGCTTGTGCCTAAACCCCCGAGATGAAGTTCGGTGAGCCTTGGGTCCGTAGCTACCCTCTCAATGCTTCCTCGGGTTAAATCAATTTCCAGATTAAAGCCAGTCTCCGCGTACCTCATCTTGCTTACCCCTTAAATCGACTTGCTGTACTTTTGAATGAGCTCTCTATAAAATATATGCCCGCCTTGTCTCTCAGGCCGGTTCAAACATTTATAAGTTTGAAATAAGCCCTGGTTGAAGCCCGGTCCTATCATACAGTATACGCTAATCATCTATATAATGAATTTGAAAGACAGAATTTCAAATTTCCCAATGCAACTTGATTTGCATTTGGTAATAGCTCTATTCTGAGTATAACTTATATGTAATTCATGTCAAGAACATTTAATCAACTATCTGGAAAACTGAATCTGTGGTGAATTGAAAATATCAGACGCCCTCGACTTGTCTATGTCTTTAACAGTAACTCTCTGGATTAACATAAGATATTTGGCGTATGGCGTCCAGGTGATTCTGCGGGT
>CAZGVM010000034.1:14946-21928 GCA_964528855.1 uncultured Desulfomonile sp.
CAGCGAGAATTCGATGAAACCATAATCCGTAAGACTATCAGAATTAACATAATATATTTGGAACATGACGTCCGGGTGATTCTGAGGGTTTAAGAAATCCTCTCTGATGATCTAGAGGCAGATGAAGTGAACGGAGAAAGTCCTTGACTATGTATGATGTGGGTGGTATTCGGTTTCTATCGGAGTTATAACTGTCCTAGCGCGGAATTCCAGGAGATCATAATGGAATTGACCGGATCGCCTGATGACACTGTAAAGCTGGCGTCCTCCACAAAAAGAACAAGCCCCCTGGCGGACAGAAAGAGAGGACTGATTCTTGAATCTGCCGAGCGCATATTCGCATCAAAGGGTTTTCACGACACAACCATTGCAGATATCTCAGCAGACTGTGGAGTGCACGAAGCCTCAATATTTCAGTATTACAAGACTAAAGAGAACCTTATAGTAACCATACCCGAAAGACACTTGAAGGACACCCTGGCCGGTATCACGGAGCACCTCCAGGGTATGAAGGGGGCCGAACCCAAGATCAGGAAACTTTTTTGGCATCAGCTCAGAGATCTTTCGGTCAACAAAGACTACACTTCGATTCTTCTACGGGAACTCAGGACCCTGCCTGCCTTTTATGAATCCTCGGCATACGAAATGATTCGCAAATACAGCGCCTTTGCCGTCGATGCCATACGTGAGGGTATTCGTGACGGTGAGGTTGATGAAGATGTTGAGGTCATCCTTGTCCTGGAAATGATATTCGGCGCTATTGATAGCATTGTTTTACACTGGCTTTTTTTCGATGAGGCCTATGATCCCAATGAAGCAGCCGACGCTCTTTGCTCGCTCATAAAAGCTGCTATCTGGAAGAGTGACCAGACAGTGTCAGGAGACGCTGGAGACGAGCCAACTCGAGGCGAACTACGCAAACGGGCCATAATGGAAGTGGCGTCTGAAGTGTTCGGCAAGAAAGGCTATGGTGGCGCCACGATTTCTGAAATAGCCGGAAAGGCAGGCATAGCCGAGGCATCCATATATCAGTATTTCAGATCTAAAGAACAATTGCTTCTCTCAGTGCTGGGCAACTGGTTCATCGAATTGGCGGATGAGTTGGAACGGGTTTTTTCGGGCGAGTTGACCCCATGTGAGCAATTACAGTATCTGTTGAGAAGGTGGGCTCTGGATTTCCAGATACGTGAATGGGAAACCCGTGTTCTGATTCTGGAACTCTACAGGAATCCGAAGTTTTACGAATCCCAGGAATACCTGAACACCCGGAGATTCTGGAAGCTTATCAGGCGAACAGTCGAGGCCGGACGCAATAGCGGCCACTTCAGAAAAGATTTCCAGATCAGTTACTACCTCCACCTGGTCCAGGGAGTTTTTGAGCACGAGGCCCTGGCAAGAATGATGCTTTCCAAGAAAACCACCATTGCCGGCACCGAACAGATGATCAATCTTCTCATACGCGCAATAAAAGCCTGACATCACAATCAATTCTCTATACAATATCTTCTTTAGGCAATCAGGCGCGCTGGACAGTTCCGTAAATTTCTGTCCGTGGCGCTTGCTGTGACTCTGGATTCTGCAAATCGACACATATAACTCCAAAGAGGTGGATTTTGGACAAACGCATAGGCTTGGCGCTTGGAGGAGGTGGGGTCAGGGGCTTGGCCCATGTGGGCGTTCTGGAAGTCCTGGATGATCTGGGCATCAAGCCGTGCATTATATCAGGAACGAGCATGGGAGCGGTGATAGGGGCTCTCTACGCTTCAGGTATGTCGGGCAGGACAATCAGGGAGAGAATCCAAAGCCATGCGGTGCTGAAAAGTGATAGCTGGCCTGATCTTTTCAAGAAAAAGTCGGATTTGCTAAAATGGGTAGACGCCTTTTCGATAGACCTAGGACGTGGCGGTTTGATAAACACGGATAAATTCATAAGTTACCTTTTCTCTGAAATTGGTGAGAGCAGGTTCGAGGACCTGGAAATTCCGTTGTGTGTGGTGGCTACAGATTTTTGGGCAGCAGACGAAGTGGTGTTCGAATCAGGGGATCTGCTGCCCGCTATTCAGGCTAGCATGGCTGTACCGGGAGTATTTGCTCCTGTTGTTATCAATGAGAGGGTGTTGGTCGATGGCGGTGTCGTCAACCTGCTTCCTTACGATCATATAATCGAAAGATGTGACATTTCCGTAGCGGTGAATGTGGCCAAAGCCCGGACCGTCGAAAAGATGGATGCGCCGTCAGTCATGGAATCCATCCTGGGGACTTTCGAAATCATGCAAATGTCCTCGCTGACTGAGAGAATGAAGCGTCGTGAGCCGGACATCTACGTGCGTCCGGAAATCAGTGATGTTCGCATGTTCGATTTCAACAAGATTGAAGAAGTATTTCTTCAGAGCAGACCAGCTACAGAGCTGATGCGGGAGAATCTCACAGAAAAGCTGTTTCTGGATAAATGAATGTTTTTTACTGTAGTAGAGCGCACGGATGGATTCATGTTTTCGTAATTGACAGGCAAGGATCAGATCCATGATTAATCACACTCTTGGCGCCAGGACCCGCAAAGAATTGCGGATCACACTCATCTCCATGACACTGGGGATGGTTTGTTTCGGCTTTTTGTACTTGCTCCCGGATGTGACTCAGTCACTGGATCTAAAATTCTACGATTTTAAAATGTGGATCAGAGGCTCCGGGAAAATATCCCCTGACATAGTTCACCTGGATATAGATGATCAGGCGATCCAACATTTTGGCATGTGGCCGTGGGACAGGTCACTCAGCGCATGGGTCGTGAAACGATTGACCGATCTCGGCGCTAGAGTGATCGCTTTTGATATTCTGTATACAACACCCGGAAAGAGCCCTGAAGGAAATGATCTTTTCTTCAGGGCCATAAAAGATTCTGAAAAATTTGTGGTAGCCACTGCATTCAGGGTCTCGGATAAGAAGCACGCTCATGTCGGAATCGACCTGAATGACAGCAGGGCCCGAGTTCTATACGACCGGGCCTGGTCTCTGGAAGCGCCTGAGCAATATAATCTTTTTTCTGTGAAAAACCTGGAAAACTCTCTTGCGCCTCTAGCGCCTATTCTTTCTAATGCAGCACAAGTAGGGCATATAAAGGATATTCCTGATCGTGACGGCGTCTACCGGAAAATTCCATTATTTATCGGGTTGAACGACAGGTTGGTCCCAGGGCTTGGAATGGCAGCTTTTTCTGTGTTTAGTGTAACGACGTCACAAGACATTACTTTGGAGAAGTCCTTGAATGTGACTGTCCGTTTGAAAGGCGAAAAGATTCGAATTCCGGTCGATGACAGATGCATGATGCTTATCAACTGGGGGTCCATTTGGCGCTCGTTTCCGCATTACTCAGCCGTGGATTTGCTTGAGAATGAACCGGATGAAGTCAAGGCCCAAAGTTATAAAGACAAGATAGTAATAGTCGGCGTCAGCGCCTCAGGCGCTACTGATCTGGGCATATCGCCACTTCACTCCAGAACCCCTCTCAGTAGGGTCCATTCTCACGCCATCAACACCATCCTCACAGGGGGATTCATCACCCAGGTTCCATTGTTCCCAATCCCGGTCGCCGCCGCTTTGTCGATAACCCTGCTTTTTGTAATTTTATCTGGCCGGGTAAGGTTGAGGATGGCAATGCTGGCTGCTGTCATCATCATGGTGGTTGGTGTCGTTTCGATAGTAGCGCTTTTCACTTTTTTTTCCTATGAAATATCCCTTGTGGGGCCGCTGATTATTTTTCTTCCGGCGACTTTAGCGTCTATTGCGTACAGGGCGATATTGACCGAACTGGAGGCCTATAGAACATCAAAAGCTTTGGAGCGTTATCTTTCCGGGGATATTGTAAGTGAAATTGTGGAAAAAGGAGAGGAAGTAGACCTCAAGACCAAGAAGCGGGACCTCACAATAATGTTCGTGGATATCAAAGGATTCAGCACGATGTCTGAAAAGGTGGACGCTGAAATAGTGAACAGTTACCTGAATGATTTTTTTGAGATTATGACTTCATCCGTTTTTGAGCAAAGAGGAACGGTTGACAAGTTCCTGGGGGATGGACTCCTGGCATTTTTCGGTGATCCGGTTCAGTTGGAAAACCATGCTCTCGCGGGGCTAAAGGCCGCCCTGAGAATGCAGAAGCGCATGTCTGAACTCAACGCAATGTGGATCAACAGCGGGGTTGAGCAGTTGGAAAAGGGCATGTCCATAAGGATAGGCCTGAATTCGGGAAGGGTAATAGTGGGAAACATAGGGTCGAGGCGCCGTCTTGAGTATACCGTGCTAGGTTCTGTGGTCAACATTGCCAGCCGGCTGCAGTCGCTGTCCCCAACAGGGGGTATAATCATGTCAGAGGCTACCTGGAAAATGGCCGGAATGGACATAAGAAGCGAGGGACCGGAAATAGTCAAAGTGAAGGGAATAGATCGTGGCATTCGGGTGTACAAAATCCTTCCGCAAACCATTTCAGGCCTGTCGATTTAAATTCTGTAAAACACATCAAGGCTGTGGGACGGCCGTCCAAAGCTTCTCAATGGAGCTATTCTTTTTCAGTTGGCTTGATTTCCTGTCTGGCTCCCTGGACACCGGCGACGCTCTCTGGTTCACTGCTCTGTATGCCGCGAGGCGCCCCCATGAGACCAAAACCTTCTCCGATTCTAGCCAAATCATCGGGAGTAATAATTTTTCGACTAAAGCTTTCGTCTTTTGACGCCGCCTCTATTAAAGTCAAGAGTTCGTTCAAGGCTTTGATGTCGTCGTGAGGTATTTTGATGAAATCTTGTCCCTCCGGAGCAATTAACCCATTCAGATCGAATGGTTTGGATGACACGTACACTACAATCATTCCCTTACTGGCCAACGGTGTAAACCCCAGCCTTATGCCGCACTCCGGGCTTACTATGGTGTAATCCCTGCCAGGCTCCAGCAAATTGTCCGCAATCTTTTTATTGGGAAAAACAATCGTCACGTCTCCTTCCGGGGACACGTATGCCACTACCACAAAAGCAGGCGCTGAAGGGGTTAGTTGGACAGATATGCGCTCATCTTTTCCATTATCGTTCGAGTACGGTTTACGTGTCTTGATCTCTAATTCTATCGCTTTGGGGCCCGGATTGCCGATACCGGATAGCATGTTTTCCGTCTTTGAAGGGATTTCGGACGCCCACGGGGCAACTCGTGGAAGTGTTACAACAAAAACAACCGCAGGAATCAGAAGAAAGATTGATCTCCAGATAGACTTTCCATACATGATGAACCCCCTTTTGTGTTCAATTTCTATGACGCCTCACCGACCAGTATGAATGACGCCCAGAAGAATGGGTGTTCATAACCCTGTTTCCTGATTTCTCTTCTGGACAACTGAAGAGCAGTCAATAGACTCTTGCCCTCCTGGACATGCCTGAAGAAATTCTCCATGAGGTTGACAGAAGATCTCTGTTCCACTGACCACAGACTCATCAGTACGCACCTGGAGCCAGCGTACTGAAATGCTCGCCCCATTCCCATCGTGCCTTCTCCTGAGATCTTTTTTCCGAGGCCCGTTTGGCATGCCGTCAGAACTACCAGGTTCGAGTTCATCTTTAGTGCCATGACTTCGCTCATGCTTAGAAAACCGTCGGCTCCGGGAGGAACCAGGCTCAGGATCAACACCGGCTCTTTGACACCCGGTATATCTTTTCCAAAATATCCGTGCGTGGCAAACAGTATTATTTCATAACCGGAATCACCTTGAGATGCCTTTTCCAGGAATCTCGGTTTGTTGGCCTCAAAACCGGTATAACACTCCGTATTTTTACCGTAAGTCATGGCCAGTTTCTCAGCGAGCTTTGAAGTGAGAGCGAGTCGTGGAATGTCAACGCCCTTTTCAAACGACGCTGAACTGGACTCAGGCATGTCTTTGGTGGATTTCGAGCTTTCCTGTTTGGGATGTGATTTCATGTACTCTATATAACGGGCATCCGAGACCTGAAAGACGGGATCGGCAAAGACCAGAATTCTTGCGCCCAAATTTTTGGGTGTCCCATAGTTTCTGGATAATGTAAGGGCCGTAGTTGACTGGTAATATGAAAGCGGATTTCGATCTCCGAGAAAATCCATCCCAGTTGGGTACGGTATTAAACGGTCGGTGACCATCTTGCCCTCGCTGTTCGTGGGCAATATTTCAAAAGGAAGTGTCCCCAGGCTGTCGTCAGGTATGATGATTATGTGCTGGTCCCTGGGGACAAGTGGCAAGACATCGGTAATCAGGATGTCCGACAATTTCTTGCCCGTCTCAAAATCGAAAGCCTTCAGTTTCTTGAGAAGATCCTGGCCGTCTGCGATCTCTATCGATTCTCGGAATTTGTGGACCAGCCCATTGAGTTCAGCTCTCGAGATGTCTTTAAGAATGCCACTTACAATTTCTTTTCCGTGCGAGATATATATGATGAGCCCCGGGTCGGTGACATGGTAAACGACCACCCATTCATCTTCTCCAAGGGATGTAGATGTAATATCAAGTGGTTGAGGGTGCCTCGTAGCAGTGAAAAGCGGATATTTCAACCGGATCATTCCGACAAATTCCGATAGTTTCTGCTTCGCATCATGCGCTTGAGGCTCAAGAGACGATATTACATCCCTGTTTCCGGCTTCATAGGCCTTCAGAAGGCTGGATGTCAGCGCAGCCAGTTGGTCAGTTAGCGCCGAATCTGTTTCCCTGACTTCCGCCGGGACATCAAACGATGGCCTGTCCAGCCTTTTCGAAATGGATTCGGCAAACACCCGCGCTCTTGTATACTCGGATTCTTTGAACGCTTCCACCGGTCGCCTCATCTTTACCAGGACGCGGGCCAATCCATCATACGGCGCTGTTCTAAGAAAACCATATATTCTTACGTCAAAAAAGTTTTCACGTTCGGTCGGACCGAGTCTGTCCCTAAGTTCTTCGGTGTGCTCCACCGCCTTTCGAAAATATCCTTCTGCCTGCAGT
>CAZGVM010000035.1:0-13829 GCA_964528855.1 uncultured Desulfomonile sp.
AGGGTTTGATGACCTGTCGGAAAAGAGTGTAATAACAAGTTGTGTCGAGCATCCTGCGGTTATCGAACCTCTTCGATACCTGAAAAATCGAGGTCTTTCAGTTTATTACGTCCAGGTGGATTCCAGCGGGACTGTAAATTTCGACGAGCTTGAATCGGCCATAGACGAAAAGACAATTCTAATAACCGTTATGCACTCGAACAATGAGGTCGGATCCATTCAGCCTATTGAGCAAATCTCCAGGGTAGCCAAAAGTCGAAACATCGTCTTTCACACTGACGCGTGCCAATCCTTGGGAAAAGTCCCTGTCGATGTGGATTCGCTGGGCGTTGACATGCTGACTATCGCCGGACACAAGCTCTATGCTCCTAAAGGGATAGGAGCCTTGTTTATCAGAGAAGGGACGGAATTGAAAAAAGTTATGTATGGCGCCGGCCAAGAGATGGGAAAACGCCCCGGAACTGAAAACGTGGCCGGAATCGTTGGATTGGGAAAAGCATGTGAAATAGCTCAAAGAAACCTTACTCAAAATTCAACGCGGATGAGAAGATTGCGAGAACGTCTCAGAGTTGGTTTGGAGAATAATGTTCAGGATCTGAGATTTAACGGCCACCCTGAGAAGGTTTTGCCAAACACATTAAATGTATCGTTCAAGGACATTCAAGCCAATCGTCTGCTTGAAGAGACAGGACTGGAAGTAGCCGCCTCGGCTGGGGCCGCTTGCCATTCAGACCACGTAATGATTTCACACGTCCTGGAAGCGATGAAAGTCCCTCTGGATTATGCCAAAGGGGCAGTCAGATTCAGTCTGGGAAAGAACACGACTGAAGATGAAATAGACAGGACCATAGGAATTATCGCATCGGCAGTGGCCCTTTTAAGAGAGTGATCCCGAAAAATCTGCTCTTTCTTTTATCTGCTAAACTTCATATCCTGCAAGTCTGGCACAGGCAAATTCGAGCCCGTGCCCGGAAAAGCTCTGCCGTGATTACCCGGTGAAATCCGTTTTGAAAAGATTAGCCTTAATTCTGATTGTTCTGTTTTCGATGTTTCTTTCTATGGGCATATACGTTTTTGCCTTAAAAACCCCCAATTACGTTGAAGCCTTGCATGAAAAAAGAGGCATGGTCAATCAGATGGTGGTCGACCGAAAAGGCCGAATTCTGAGGATGGAGCCGAATGAACTCGGGGAGTACTTCATCTGGTTGAAGCATGATCAAATCTCGCAATTAATGAAAAATGCAGTTGTGGCTGCAGAGGACAAACGATTTTATCAGCACTATGGATTTGACCCTTTGGCCACAGTCAGGGCTGTTTACGGTTACTATTCTGCGGGCAAGATTATTTCGGGAGCCTCTACCATAAGCCAGCAGGTAGTCAGGATGCTTCATCCCCGTCCCAGAAATGTGCGTTCAAAAATTATTGAGTTCTTTGCGGCTATTAAACTCGAATGGCAATTGTCGAAAGAAGAGATACTCGAGTTAAATCTCAACCTCGCCCCCATGGGTGGTTACCTGAAAGGGGTTGGCATAGCCTCGAGAGTTTACTTCGATAAAGATATCGACATGATAAGTGTGTCTGAAGCGGCTGCCCTTGCGGCTCTCCCGAGGTCTCCATCAAGATTTGATCCCTTAAAACCGTCCGGCAAGGCCCTGCTCCTGCAGGAAAAGGACAGGATCATATCCCGCATGCTAGCCTGCGGGTTCATTTCATCGGAACAAGCCGACAGAAGTAGAGGTAAGAACATTGTCTTCAGGAAAAGACGCATTCCGCGTGAAGCCTCTCACTTCACGGAAATGGCTCTAAAAAGACGCATATCCGCCTCCACAATAGTCAAGACAACCTTGGACAGCAGCATTCAAAAGACTGTGGAGGAGACCTTAACAGCACATAAATCCAGACTTGAGCGCAACGGAGTAAAACAGGTCGCTTTAATTATAGTCGGCGTCAAAGACTTGAGCGTGCTGGCGTTGATGGGCAGCATGAATTACAGTCCGGTCAACGGAGGTTTCAACAATGGAGCGATTGCGAGAAGATCGGCGGGATCCACATTAAAACCCTTTCTGTATGCTCTTGCATTCGAAAAAGGGGTTTTGCCGGCTTCAACCGTTCCAGATATTGTTCGCAGTTACAAAACACCGTTAGGGGATTATATCCCTTTGAATGCGAACAGGGTGGAATATGGTCCTGTGAGCGCTTCTGAAGCCCTGGGATCCTCACTAAACCTGTCGGCCATTAAAATAATAGAAAGAACGGGTGTTTCAGAGTTCTTCAATCTCTTACGGGCCCTAGGGCTTGTTGATGCGCGATCAAAAACATCTGATCATTACGGTTACGGTCTTGCTATAGGAAACCTTGAAGTCAGCTTGTTCGCTTTGACTCAAGCCTATGCATGTCTACCGCGCCACGGGGTTTTTGGAAACCTTCGATTAATTCTGGAGGACCCTATTACCAGTGATAGGGTTCTAGAGGCTTCGTCTGTAACTGAGGTTACAGAAATTCTTTCAAGTCATTCGGCGCGCATTCCTGCGTTTGGCAACCCGCTTTTTTTTGATTTAGGATTTCCAGTGGCTCTAAAGACCGGTACAAGTGACGGCTTCAGGGACGCTTGGGCCATAGGTTACACGTCTGCGCATGTTATAGGGGTCTGGGCCGGAAATTTCAATGGCAGGTCATCCTCCGGAATGTCCGGGGCGAGCGCATGTGGTCCAATCCTGAAGGATGTCATCTCCAGCCTGGACACTTCATCTGCTATTTCGACGGATCGAGTAAATCTCAGGCAGAATGGGATGGGAAAAGATGTCACCCCTGATGATCATCTATATCTTGGGGCTGAATATGCGGCATGGCTCCACAAAAGAGAGTTAAGCCTCGGTTGGGGAAGATACAGACTGGAAGAGTCTGCTGTTACGGAGGATCGACAAATCCAGGATGTTCAACCTGGAAACAGGCTGGGCTCACATCATTTAACCTCTAGGCCTCCAGGCCCCATGATAACCATTGTCAGCCCCCATGACGGGGACAGATTTGCCAGGCCCAAGGGGACAAAACCGATAATACCTCTTAGGGCTTCTCTCACTCAAATGGTTCCTGAAGTAACCTGGATCATCGACGGGGTGGAAGTGGCTCGGACAAACGCCCCCTACGAATTCTTCTGGGAAGCAGGCAGCGGCGCCCACTCCATCATGGCCGTGTTACCCGGACATCAGGCCTCTAAAATTGAAATAACCGTAGAATAGTGATAACCTGATTCGACAAATGAACTAACTGGATATGAAAATCACCAACATGATTTACCAGGACTTCCTAAAAAATTTGACCTTCAGATTCATAAAACCTCAGTTTAAAATGCCCGTGAACGAAGACTTTTATGAAAAAAGACTACGATACATCATCACTCATGGCGCTAACGGGTTCCCGGAAAAGTTTGGGATGTTTCTGGAGTTGATCAACACGGCCTTACCTGAACGGGAATTAAAGCTAAAAAGGTCTTTCCTGAAACTTCTCGACACTCCGAGAATGTCCACTCTGGCCATTGCCGCTCTTATAAATGAGGCAGTGACCACCATGTCCGGCAAAGACGCATTTGTAAATGTGGGGATTTGGCATGGTTTTTCTTTCCTGTCGGCGTTGATGGGAAACCCGAAAAAAACCTGTATAGGCATCGACAATTTTTCTGAGTTTGGTGGCCCCAAAAAATACTTCCTTCCACGTTTCGACAGGTTCAAGAGTCAAAATCACTTTTTTCATGACATGGATTACCTCGACTATTTTGCAAACATTCATACGGGGTCGATAGGCTTTTATTTTTATGATGGCAATCACAGTTATGAAAACCAACTGAAAGGACTGAAAGTAGCTGAGCCTTTCTTTAGCTCGGACTGTCTGATCCTCGTAGATGATACCAATTGGGATGAGCCGTATCAGGCGACTTTTGACTTCATGAAAGAAAGCGGAAATTCTTACAGGACACTTTTAGACGTTAGGACAAAACACAATTGTCACCCCACTTTCTGGAATGGTGTTCTTGTGATTCAAAGGGTAGCTCATCCCGTAACAGAATGATTTCCTGGAATTTGGAAATGGATCGAACATCAATGTGGTGCGCTCCCTGGAACAGGCCTGACAAAGAGGATCAATATACCAGCAATGAAGCTGAATGCGCTCAAGTAATAGAATACGCTTGAAAAATCCCTCGTGATATCCAGGATAAATCCGCTAAGGACAGGTCCCAATGGCCCTGAAAAAAATCCGTAAGCAGTAAAAACCAGTCCAAAAACAGCGCCAAAATTCTGGATTCCGAAACAATCCGTGATCAGTGGAGCTGACACCGTGAAGAGGGTCGCAAAAGCGAACCCGATGAAAGCTGAAAAAAGGCACATCCAGATAAGATCATTGGAATTCAGCAAGCCTAAATAAGCCATTCCGCAGAGTATGAAACTCGCACTCATCGTCAAATTTCTGCCAATATAATCCGAGAGCACTCCGCTTATCAGTCTCATGGACCCACTGGCCAGATTGAATGCCACCAGGATCATCACGGCGGATTCCACCGGATAATTTTTTGAGATGCCATACGCGGTGGAAAGAGAAACCATAGCGATACCGGTCGATCCCTGAAGAGCCCAGGTAAGCCACAAGAATCTGAAAGCCCTGTTGCCTGTAATCTCCCGGACCGTCATCAGAACGTCCAGATTCATCTGTCTCAGGGCTGCCGTCGCCGAAACATTATTTTCTCGAGTGTGGTCAACGATTGGCGGGACATGAGCCAGCCTGGATGAAAATGTCCCTGAGACAAGCGAAACAACCCCCAGTAAATAGATCATGTTTTCATAGCCTATAGAATCCAGAAGTCGGAGAAAGATGGGCGACATCAAGCCGGCAGACAGTCCAAAAGTAATGTTGACTGCTCCGGAGACAAGCCCTCTCTTTTCTGGATACCATCTCTGAACGCATGTCAACGAGGGAACATAAATAAGACAGGATGAAGCCCCTGCGATGAATGCGAATACATAGATGATGAAAAGATCGGATGCAAAGTTCAAAAGCAGGACGTTCAAAGAGGTGATTACAACACCAATGGTAATAGTTCGCCTGATCCCCAGAACCTCCTGCCATTTACCCACCGAAAACATGAATATTCCGGCTCCTGCCAGAACAAAAAACATAATTGATCCGATGGCCCCCTGCGAAGCGTTGAGATTCATTTTCCAGTAGGGCGCCATGACACCGGGGAAACCGAAAATAAAGGCGCCTGACCAGAAAAGGGAACCGGCGCATCCCAAGACAGACCTGAGGCCGGAGACTGAGTCACTCATTTGTTTACCCTCATCGCTTGATGTTATAAATGGGAGGTCGTTTTTTAAATGTCAGTCTGGACAATATGTCATTACGTTCATATACTACAGAAAAAATTGTGAGTGGGAGTGCTTAATTTGGAATCAACAATTGATACCCTGGCCAGGTCTGAATCCGTGAATTCGTCTGTTCTGAATGACGGCCTGAATGAAGGTAAAGTGGTAATTTTCAAAGCTCCACCTAATGGTCGATCGGTTGCAGTCGGCAAAGGTCTAAAAATAAAAGTCAACGCCAATATCGGAACATCAGGGGATGTTCATGATGAAGATCTGGAACTGCGCAAGCTCGAGGCTGCAGTAAAAGCAGGAGCCGACGCAGTAATGGATCTTTCGACCGGCGGAAACCTTCGTTCGGTGAGAAAAAAAATAGTATCGTCTTCTGATATCCCAGTAGGTTCAGTCCCAATCTACGAAGCCATCGTAAAAGCCGTGCGTGAAAAGGGTGGTGGTGAGAAAATGACCGCTGAAGAAATGCTCGACGCTATTCGTTTACACGGGGAAGACGGAATAAGTTTTGTTACGGTTCACTGCGGGGTCACCAGGGCGGTATTGCAAAGGTTGGAGAAAAGCCCAAGGGTTTGCGGAATAGTCAGTAGGGGAGGTAGCTTTCTGGCTCGGTGGATGCGCATCAACGGAGAAGAGAACCCGCTTTATGAGCGTTTCGATGATGTTCTGGACATCTGCAAGCAGTATGGGATGGTTCTGAGTTTGGGCGATGGTCTTCGTCCGGGAGCCGTGGCAGATTCTCTTGACGCTGCGCAACTTGAAGAATTGATGACCTTGGGAGAATTGAACAGAAGAGCAGTTTCTGCAGGCGTTCAGGCTATTATTGAAGGTCCGGGCCATGTTCCCATTGACCAGATTCCAACTCAAATGCTCCTCCAGAAAAGACTATGCGATGACGCCCCATTTTACGTTCTGGGACCACTGGTCACTGATGTTGCGCCCGGACTGGATCATCTCACTTCAGCCATTGGCGGGGCTATAGCTGGTTGCCATGGGGCTGATTTTCTGTGCTATGTGACTCCATCCGAGCATCTGGGGTTGCCCGGTGTTGAGGATGTTAGAATGGGGGTTTTATCCGCAAGGGCTGCTGGTCACGCGGCAGATCTTGTTCGGAGAATTCCTGGGGCATGGGAGTGGGATGTTGAGATGAGCAAGGTGCGAAAAGAAAGGAATTGGGCTCGACAGATAGAACTGGCGCTAGACCCTGACCTGGCACGGGAGATCAGGGCCAGAACATGTGACCAGGATCATGAAACCTGTTCAATGTGCGGCGATCTTTGCGCCTACAAAGCTGATTCGGATATCTGAAAATCATTTCTATGGATAGCGCAGATCATGTTCCTCTATGAGTTTTACCACCTGATTTGCGCTCTCCGCCTGTTTAAGGCTGTTGGTGAGCAACGGGTCTTTGAAAAGACGCGAAATTCGCGCCAGCGCCTTCAAGTGCTCTCCAGCGCAATTCTTGGGAGCCAGAAGAAGAAAAAACAGGTATGTAGGTTTGTTGTCCATGGAGTTGAAATCGACGCCGCGTGAGCTTCTTCCGAAACTAGCGGCCAATCTGTTCAAGCCTTCGCACTTCCCGTGAGGTATGGCTACGCCACCCCCTAATCCGGTGCTGCCAAGTCTTTCCCGTTCGATCAAAGTTTTCAGCAACTCTGCTTTGTCCAGATTTGGGTGCGACAAGACTATCGGCTCAGTTAACTCCGACAGCACATCCACCTTGGAAACCGAATTGAGTGAAACTATAATTGATTCGCTCGGGAGGAAGTCTAGAATCCTCATAAAACACACTCACTAGAAAATGAAAAATATGTGGCATGTTGGTAGCCAATTTTAGGCGGCTAGTCCGATTCGGTTCTTCTCAATGCTTTTCGATGACTCAATAAGTGCAAGAACATGTTCGATCGCAAGTTGTCCCACTAATTAAGAGACCAGGCATTCTTGAATTAAAATGTCCAATAATGAAGAGGGCGCCCTTTTGACGCCCTCAAGCCTTCAAAAACATCGTACCTGCCGGATGTCTCCTGAACAGGTTGAATTCATTTCCGAAACTATGAACTCTGAGGGACTATCAAACCATAATTGCCATCTTTTTTCAGATAAATAACATTTACTGACTGAGTCGATGCATTGTTGAAAACCAGAAAGTCCTGGTGAGACAAATCCATTTGCATGGCGGCCTCATCTACCGACATCGGTTTTACAAAATAATTTTCCGTTTTAATTATGATGGGCTCTTTATCATCCTCGAAACTTTCCTGCTGGTAGACTTCTCTTTTCCAACGAATTTCCTTACCGGCGATCGGCTTGTGGTTTCGAATCTTTTCACGATACTTCTTTACCTGCCTCTCGATTTTGTCCATGACTAAATCGATGGCTGCATACATGTCCTCATGAGCTTCCTGTCCGGCTATTCTGAGACCGTCCGCATTTATGACCACTTCAGCAATTTGTCGGAATTTTTGAACCGTCAGTGTTACCTGACTTTCCAGTGGGCGATCAATATACTTGGTAAGCTTCATCGTACGATCCTGAACATAGCTCTTCAATGCGTCCGATGGCTCCATGTGTCTGAATGTTACTGCAAGTTGCATGAAATTACCTCCTTGAAACGATCTCCCATATTCAGTGAGAGACTCAAAATTTCTTCTTGCGTTTGCTGGATGGGGGGATCCCTAACATATCCCTGTATTTTGCCACTGTTCTACGGGCTATCATGATTTGTGATTTGGCCAGATGATCCGCTATTTCCTTGTCGCTGACCGGTTTCTCAGGATCCTCTCCCTTGACAAACCTCATCATCTGGTTTTTTACCGACTCGGATGCAATCGTCTCCGTGCCATGTTTGATGCCTGCATTGAAAAAGAACTTGAGTTCAAAAACACCACGCGGCGTATGGACATATTTATTTGTTGTCACCCTGCTAATGGTCGACTCGTGCATTTCAATGTCGTCAGCAACATCTTTGAGCACCAACGGCTTGAGATAGTCTATTCCCTTGTCAAAAAACTCCCTCTGAAATTTAATTATGGATTTTGTGGTCTTGTATATGGTTCTTTGACGCTGGTGAATACTCTTTATGAGCCAGATAGCGCTTCGCATCTTTTCTTGTATGTATTCTTTAGCCTTAGGATTGGATGATCCGTTGTAAAGCTCTTTCTGAAACATTGCGCTTATCTTGAGCCGCGGGAGGCCATCGTCATTGACCACTACCGAATAGTCCCGTCCTGTTTTGAAAATGAAAATGTCCGGTTGCACGTAGACCGTGTCAGTCCCCATGAATGGACGTCCGGGTTTGGGCTCAAACTTTGAGATCAGCTTAGCTGCCGCCTGAGCTTCTCCAAGACTAATTTTCAACTTTTTGGCTAAGAGGTCAATTTTTCCTTGTTGAAGTAAATCAAAAGCGTTTTCAAGAATGTTGACGACATTGTAATCGTAGTCATCCATGTAACGGGCCTGAATCATCAGGCACTCCCTCAAATCCTTGGCGCCGACGCCACGGGGCTCAAATTCCTGAACCTTTCTGAGAACTCTTGCGACTTCCTCCACTGACGTATTCAAATTTTGGGCTATATCTTCAATCTCTATGTCCAGATAACCCTGGTCGGTTATATTCCCGATAATTTCCAGTGCAATCTCCCTGTCCAATCCCTCAACCCGACTGTACTGCAACTGCTCCAGCAGGTACCTGAACAGATTTGTCTTGTACGTGGTCATGTTTTCCAGGGGATTCAACTCTGAGAACTCACGTTGTTTTGGAAGGAAATCTGCCCCATAACTTTCCAGATAATTTTCCCAATCGACATCTAAAAAATCGTTCTCCGGCTTCTTAGGCTCGGCAACCATTTCTTCGAGGGAACCAAGATCATTATGAAACGGCTCATCCTGACTGGCAAGAGGTTCGTCATAAGAACCTATTTCCAGCATTGGATTTTCTCTTAGTTCCTGCTCCAAGGCTCCTATCATCTCCAGATGGTTGTACTGAAGAAGCTTGATAGCCTGCTGAAGCTGGGGCGTCATAACCAGTTGCTGGATTTGACGCAATTGTTGTTTTATCTGAAGAGCCATGATTGTTTCAAAACACGTTACATCGAAAATTGTTTACCGAGGTAAACCTCTTTGGCCTTGTCGCTCGAAGCTATTTTCTGAGGATCACCTTGTTCGAAAATCTTACCTTTATCCAAAAGATATATTATATCACATACTCCTAGTGTCTCTCTAGTGTTGTGATCTGTAATAATCACCCCTATACCTCTTTCCTTGAGTTTCCCTATGATTTTCTGAATCTCAAGGACCACTATCGGATCCAGACCCGCAAAAGGCTCATCCAGTAACATAAAGCTCGGGTTAATGACGAGGGCCCTTGTTATTTCGAGTCTACGTTTCTGGCCACCGGACAGACTCTCCGCTTTTTGGTTTCGAAGCCTCGTGATGTCCAGTTCTGACAGTAATTCTTCCAATCGATCAGTCCGTTTTTTTTTGTCAGGCTCCACGGTTTCTAAAATAGCCATTATATTTTGTTCTACCGTGAGCTTGCGAAAAACAGACGTCTCCTGAGGCAGATAGCTTATTCCAAGCCTGGCGCGTAAATACACGGGTAAATCCGAGATGTCCTGGCCATCCAGATACACTTCTCCCAAATCCGGTTTTACCAGACCTGTAATCATATAAAAAGTGGTTGTTTTGCCGGCGCCATTGGGCCCCAGCAAACCGACCACGCTGCCGGCCTCTATACGCAGGCTTACGTTGTCAACAACGCGCCGACCTGAGTATTCTTTGACCAGGCCCCGAGCTGTTAGTTCAAGTGCCCTCGCGACTACTTCTCCTTGTCTTTTTCCTTTTTTTGCTTGGATGGATTGATCACTGCCGTGATCAGTGTGTCATCTCCTCCAACTAACTCTGAGCGGTTCTCGTCCAGGTAGATGATGATATTTTGAGCTGTCAGGGCGTCAGGTCCTTGCCACAATCTCGGTGGACCTTCAGACAGAGTTATCGTTCTTTTCAAATTATCGAACGTAGCTTTTCCTGCAGTAGCCATTCTATCATTTTGAACGATTTTGACGTTACCAGAGGCTACAATGGTTTTGATTCCGCTGGCGCTCTGTAATTCCTTCTGGGACTTTTTCAGAGGAGACGCTCCATTTCCTGAACCCTGTTTTTCATCATAAAGAATGGTTAGACGGTCACTCGTTAATGTGAGATCTCCCTGTTGAACCTTGACGGTTCCTTCGAAAGTCACTTCTTTTCCTCCAGTGACATTCTTTGCGGTAAATCGTTTGGAGGTTATATTTATGGGCTGATCCGAGTCAGGTCCCAAGGCAAGAAAATCGTTACCTGGAGCGACAGAAACACTTAACGCCGCAAAGCAAACAACCAGGAAGATGTTTATGATAGTTTTCTTGATCATCGATTTCCAGTTAGATCATTACATAGGAAGCTTTTTACCGGGAGAAACCCATTTTACATTGAACAGACTGGCTTTGACATCCTGTTCAATGACTATCTCTTCCTTATCGACAAACAATCTGAGTCCCTTCCCAGAGAGCCTGATGTCATCCCCTTCCATCAGGATTGAATCGGCGGCCTGGGCTTCCAGTAGTCCCTGCGAGTATTTGGCGTTATCAGTAGTGAATTTAAAATTCTGGTATTTTATCGACACAGAGCCTCTGACTTCTACTTTGCCATCTTTTTTATCGAAGTTTCCATATTGGGCGTTTAAAAAGATTTTACCCCCATCACCTCCATAATAGACAATCCGGGGCAATTTAAGATCGACATGATCCATTTTTTCACTAACCGAGGCCGAGGCCGCTTCCAAATCCCACTGGTCTGAGCCTACTGAAGAATAAGTGAATTTTTCAACCTTTATTCCAGGTTCAGACACATTCGAGGTCTTGAAGTCATTCTTGTCATTGTTGGCATATCTCGAGAGGGCCAATCCAGACACGAGAGCGATCACGGACAAAAGAACCATAGCCTGAATGGCTTTTCTGAGGTTTTTTAGTCTGTACCATCTCTCAATTTCCTTGTGATTCATTGGATTGTCTTCGAGATTCGCTCTTGATTTGACCTGGGTTAAATCTGTTTGTCGCCTGTTTTCTGGGGCCTATTGCAGATACCTTTTCATTGCTTGCTGCCATTTGCCCTGGGCTTTGAGGATCATTTCAACCACCTCACGGGCAGCTCCACGTCCACCTGAATGTCGGGTAATCACCGTAGCAGCATTTAAAACCTCAAATGGAGCCTCCGGAACAGTAAAAGAAACGCCTGCCAATCGCATCATCGGGATATCGACCACATCGTCGCCAACGACCGCAACCTGATCATTTTCGATGCCTAGTTGTTGGACAATTCTGTCCAGAACAGGTTTCTTGTCCCATATTCCCTGATAAACATGATCTATACCGAGGTCCGACGCTCTCCACTTCACCGATTTGGAGCTTCGTCCGGTGACCAGAGCTATATCAAGGCCAAATCTCCTAGCAATCTTTATACCATGTCCGTCTCTTACATCAAAGGATTTAATCTCCAGATCATTGTTCCCAAAAACAATGCGACCATCAGTCAAAATCCCGTCAACATCGAAAATTACCAGTTTTATTTTGCCTAGCCTGCCGGTCAGTTCACTGTCCGTTTCCTCACGACATGACCTGTCAGTGGAATTGGCCTGAATATCAGAATTCATGTCCTCATATGCAATGGAATGAATCCTGATCAGTTTTGCCATAACCCGTTCAAGTCTGGACAAATCCATTGAGTTAGGCCCGTCGCACAACGCTGATTCGGGATTGGGGTGTGTTTCAATGAAGACACCGTTTGCCCCTGCCGCCACCGCTGCCATAGCCAAAGGCTCAGCCAATTCACGGTTACCTCCCGATTTGCCGTCTGCTGCGCTGGGTTTCTGAGCTGAATGAGTTGCGTCGAACACGACGGGGTAGCCCAGTTTTTTCATCATGGGAATCGAGCGCATATCTACTACCAGGTCATGGTAGCCGAAGCTCGAGCCTCTCTCCGTCACCAGTATCTTGTCCGAGCCGGCGTTGGAGACTTTTCCAATTGCGTAATTAATGTCTTCGGGGGCCTGAAATTGTCCCTTTTTGATGTTGACTGTTTTGCCGGTTTTTGCTGCAGCTAACAGAAGATCTGTCTGTCGGGACAAAAAGGCAGGAATTTGTATGACATCCAAAACCTGGCCGGCTAGTTGTGCTTGATCAGGAACATGAATGTCCGAGACCACCGGGATCGAAAACCTCTCTTTTACCTTCGACAGGATCTCCAGACCTTTTACGATTCCAGGCCCTCGAAATGAGTGGATGGATGTCCGGTTAGCCTTATCAAATGAGGATTTAAACAAAACCGGTATATCAAAGACTTCCCCGATCCTCTTTACTTCATCTGCAATCCTCATGACCACGTCTTCAGATTCAATGACACATGGTCCTGCAATCAGGAACAATTTGGAGGAATTCCCAAGGTCATGTTTTCCTACCAGAATATTACGCCCGGCCTTCATCGAAATCATTTGGACGCTCCGTCAAGTTGATGGCTGTTTTTACTGGTGTCATGGATCAGCAAATAGACAATCCCGCCAACAGGTTTTTTACGGATCAATGTCGACTATCAGAGATCAAGTCGTCAATGCCACCGGTAAGTTATGTCAAGACTCTTATAATCTAAATCAAATTTATTGTCCATTTGCCTGGCCTGGTGGCCGGAATATTCTCAATAACAAACCGGTTCAGCGTATAGCCTTCACTTCATTCCGCAAAATAAATTATCGCGACTACGTAAATGGAGCCGGCGATTACTGCGATACCATTACAGGCAGTGATTATCCTGTCTTTTTTGAGGACTCCGTATATTAGCCAGGTCATTACGCCGATCACGAAAAAAAGAGCGCCGGATAGCGACTGTCCCTTGCTGGAATTTACTGAATACATTTCCCACACATGAAATAACGGAATAGTGCCCATCAGTGCGCCAACCACTATGGTGATCCGAGACCAGATTTTAAGCAAGATAGTATCCTTCCACTGAAGATCGAATTTCAGATGTCCTGTTTGGATCGGTCATGAACATGCAAGGTTTTCCGGGACTTCATCAAGAATGTTTAAAAGCGTTCATCCTATTGTGATCAGGCCAAGATATCCATCTACCGAGATTCTGTCTCCCGTTTTTATTGTTGTTGACGCTTCCGGAACACCTGTGACACAAGGCAAGCCGTATTCCCGGGCAATAATGGCGCCATGAATTAACATTCCTCCACGTCGTTCAACAATAGCCGAACACAAAGGAACAACAAAAGTCATATTTGGATCAATAGCGTCGCAAACCAGAATCTCCCCGGCCTTGAAGTCCATTAAATCCTTGAAGTCCAGGATTACTCTGGCGGGCCCCGTAGCAAACCCGGGACCTGCCGGTTGCCCACGTAACTGGCGCGCTCTCAAAGTGAAGGTATGACTTTCT
>CAZGVM010000035.1:13839-21753 GCA_964528855.1 uncultured Desulfomonile sp.
AACTTGCCTCAGGATCCATAAACAGCTTTCTTGATTCATGCCTGGGTTCCGGCAAAGGCCTGTATGAAGTATCTTTTAACGCCCGTGCGATCTCTTCAGGTTTGATGTCTTTTGAGCCGTTGTATCCAAGCGCCGACAGTCTCTTGATACCCGTTTTAATAGCGTCATCCAGGCGCCTCTGAATTCGTCCGAGATAAATGTTGTCATCGTCACGGAGTTGATAGCTATATCTGGCCAAGTCAAGCAATTCTTCGGCATGTCTTCTGGATTCACCTTCAAATTTATCTAAAAAAGCATCTATCAAGTGATCCACGGACTCTTTTCCTGAACTACCCGGCAAAGAACGAGCATTTTCATACTGTTCCAGAAATGCAGAAAAAGAAGCTGAGACACTTTCTCCCTCGGAGAATTGTGAAAGCCAGTCCTGCCACGGTTGGTCAATTCCCGCAAGTTTGATTTCAGCCTGCGAAGACACAGATATATGGCCCAGATTCGATTCCGGGGTCTTCTTTCGTTGCAGAGCAAGGTCTCTAAGAGATTCATTACGTGCCAGGCTCAGCATTTTGGTCCGCCCCAGCAGACTCATGAATTCGTAAGGATCTTCAGGTTTGATGGAATCGTTATAGAATTGACCAAAAAGTCTGATACCGTGGGCGAAGGGTATAAAATACTGCCAGTAAATGTCAGTCCATTTCTGAACGGTTTCAATGCGCCGAAGAATTTCATCTGCAAGTTCTGTGTCACCCTTTTGATCAAGATTTATGTCAACAGGACCGTCTGACGCTTCAAGCATCCCCGGAATCAATTCAGCGCTTATTTTCTGACGCAGTTCCTTCAAATTATCAAATGTCCTCACCAGACTTCTATACCAGATTCGCCGGTCTGAGGAATCATTCCTCAAGGTGGTGATGGGCCTGGACTGGAGAGTGAACAACTCGTCGAGTCGGTAGGTCCACTCAACATCCTGAGGAGAGTTGAAAAGCGCTTCGCAAAACTGTCCCAGGCGATAGACTTCATGGAGTTCATCAGAAGTCAAAGGAGGGGTCTGTATTTGTTCGGGAGACAATTTCGCAATTCGTGTCCCACCCTCGCTATCCTTCAAAAGACATTCATCACGCAGTGCAGCGTGGAATTGGAGCAAGTCACCGGAGACATTGGAGAATATCCAGCGGTCAGGTGATATGGTTCCATCGACCAGTCCCTGGTTCAAACCATAGACGCTTTCAATTATGGAGTGAGGATTTTCATCGGGGCTTTTGGAGAAGACAATTCCAGATTTTTCCCCAGCCACAAGCTCTTGTAATACGACGGCCATAGCGCTTGCTTCGACATCCAGAGCAAGCTCGGTTCTGTACATCAACGCTTTATCCGACCACAATGAAGCCCAAACCAGCTTGATATGCCCCAGAATGTTTGCAACGCCTTTTACATTCACGAAAGATTCGTGAAGACCGGCAAATGAGGCATTCGACCCATCTTCCCAAAGAGCTGAGGAGCGAACCACCAAGGGTTCATCCCTGAATCTTGCTGAAAGGTCCCAGAGCAGTTCAGATCTCAAATCTTCAGGCAGAGGCGTATTTACAAACTGGTTCCTTATGCGCAAGGCGGCATCCCACATCTCCTCCCAGCGCATCTCAGAAAAATCCTTGCGGCTCAGTTCGACCATGATTTTTTGGGAAAGCGCAGTGCTGTTGATGAACTTGGTATAGACATAGGAAGGGACTATGCAGGTTTCGGGAATTTTGGCGCCTGCAAAAGTTAACTTGGCCAAAGAATAAGCTTTCCCTCCCATTTGCTGACGATCCAGGGCGCAGGCCTTAACTTCTGATATACTGATCAACATTGCTTGAGGTGAAGCTCCATGACATTCTGGAATCTGTAAACACAGTAGTAGGTTTCCACTTCAATTGATATCACGGCGCAACTCGGGGATTTGGCAAATTCAGTCAGATGCGGATGTTTTGAGAGATAGAGGTCCAACAGTCGGTCTCTTTCTGCAGATTTCAAATCAAAGGCTCGACCGGTCGCAGTCACCGCAATTGCCTGGCTAAAGTCGAGGTTGTCGTTTGAACGATTGTCTATAAGCATGGCGACTCTATGATCAGCAGTAATGTTCGAAAATTTTCTGGTAGCTTTGGGGGTTACGAAAACAAGCCTGGTGAGTTCGTCTGCGCTTGAAAATGCGACCAGATTGCCGTAGGGCGCCCCTTCTCTTTGTGTGCAAAGCACTGCGAGACGCTGGTTGAGAAAAAGGTCTTCAAGGATGGGCAAAAGTTGATCGGCACGCGTTATTCTGGCGGGCAGAGACTTTTCACTGACACCAGAAACAACATGCTCTTCCTCCTGCCTTGCTGATTGAACATGAAACTGCCATTGCCTGTTGGCAAAGCGGCATTCGTTTAGGGATTTTTCTTCTTCATTTCCAGTCATCACGCCATTCTCCCACGTTAATGCTCCGTGCAAGTAATCGCATCAAACTTCAAACTGGTAATATTTCGTATAAATTATTGGAGCCTGGCTACAATGTTGTCTCGGGTTCTTCTGATTTTACTGGCCGCTTCTTTCGGTGAATCCGCTTCAAAAATTAACGATCCGACTATTGCGGCAGAATTTGGGCCGACTATTTTCGACCATGCGGCCAGTTGTTGATCAATATCTCTCCCAAGCCTGTCCTGTCTGCCAAATCCGGGACACCAAATCTGTCTGGAGCTGATTTCCCTATATTTCTGAAGATCATCGGGCTTGGTCGCCGGTCCAATGTATCCATCAACACCAAGGGCTTCGCCCAACATCAGAATAGCTTCCGTGATGTCGCCGGCGCAGGACAGATTGGTCTTATCCCGAAAAATTTCCGATCCCGAAACTTTTTCCAGAATGACGTTGCTAAAACTGTGCGAAAAGAATAATTCCGCACCTGGATGACTCATCGTCGGCAACAGCAATACTTCAATGTCGAACTCCCGGGCTGTTTTTACCGCCTCCGCTATTGACGAGGGACCGGGAAAGCCATGAACAGTGACGTGAGTTGTTCCTGTTCCCGCCAGTTTTGATATTATTTTTGAATTAGTTCCTGTCCACCGTCCCCTGGAAAACAAACCGATGTCGGCAACCTTTAAATCGACCAGCATTGGTTTGTCGCCGATCATGTCGGAGAACCGGTTCAAGATATCGATGCCCGACTGCAAAAGGGTGGGCACACCTATTTTCAGACCATCAACAAACGGAGCCACCTCTTTGACCAATGATACAACCTGGTCTTCAGATGGCAGATCTGCAGCCAATATGATCGAGTAGTCCTTCATTTTGGACTCATCGCCATCCAGACGCTTTTCCATTTGCGTCTCTGAGTATCTCTTTAACGAAAGTTACCTTTCGGGGGCATTTGTAACGCGAGAGATATTCCTTGCAGAACCTCATGATGTCTCGGTCTTCGGCCTTGGATCCTGATTCAGGGACTACTATGGCTTCAATAACCTGCCCCCGCATCAAATCATCCACCCCCACCAAGGCCACATCGGCGACGTGCGGATGCCTGATCAGAATTTCTTCGACCTCCTGACAATACACGTTAAACCCCGAGGTTATGATCAAATCCTTTTTCAGTCCGGTCAAGGTTAGATAGCCGTCTTCATCGAGTTTGCCTATGTCACCTGTGTACAGCCAGTTGTTTCTGATTACAGTTGCCGTTTCCTTCGGTTTTCCGTAATAGCCCAACATGACATTGGGTCCCTGAATCACGACCTCTCCTTCTGTTTCTGTTGGGAGAGGATTGCCATCATCATCATGAATCTGGATTGTAACCTGGGAGACAGGCTTTCCAACCGTTCTCGGTTTATTAGGTATTTTTATGCTGTTCCATGAAACCACCGGGGAAGCTTCCGTTAAACCATATCCATGATGAACATCTATTCCATATCGGGCCGTAAATTTTTCATAAATTTCATAAGGCAAATGAGCGCCGCCGCTGATGGCAATTTTTATGGAAGTTAGATCCAGGTCGCGACACGAGGGATGGTAAAGCAGGCCGTAGTAGACCATGGGCACCAGTCCGCACCATGTGATTTCCGCTTTTTTCAGCCATGGTATCAGTTTGGGAAAGTCCACCTTTTCTACCAGATATACACTTCCCGCTACTTTATGTGTCCCCAGCAGATTGGTTGAGGCGCCGAAGGCGTGAAAAAGAGGAATAATGGCCAATCCTCTCGTTTCGGGGCCCACTTTGGCTATATCTCTAAGTAAATCTGAGTTAGTGTCCAGATTATGATGGCTTAAAGTGGCTCCCAAAGCTTTGCCGAGCAGTCCAGCCGTAAAAATGATTACGGCCGGATCGTTCTTGTCCATACTAATGGCGGTAAAGCTATCAGAGAAATCGTTCATGATTTCACCAAAAGAAACGACCCCCTCAGTCGGAGTTGTCGTCACAACCAGTTTGATGTAACTCGATATGTCTTTTATGCTATTTATTTTGGGGATTTGTTCTGGCCCACACACCACTGCCGACGGTTTACAGTCAGCCATGTAATGGCTAAGCTCATATGCGGTGGAAAGCGGGTTGATCGTTACCGCTATTGCGCCGATTCTCATTGCGGCATAGTAACTAATAACAAACTCAGGGCGGTTCCCCATCAATGTCATCACCCTGTCACCGACCCCGATGCCTGCTTTGACAAAAGCGTTGGAAAGCCTGTTGATCGAGCCAAGAAGATCACAATATGAGATCGTTCTGTCTTCGAAAACTAATGCAGGGTTATCCGGCCAGTTGCTAGCGGCATGATCAATAATTTCGCTAAGATTCATCATGACTCCGGTCTTTTTTGGTTTTTAATCAAATCAAATTAGCATCAGATTGCTAGTAAATCAACTTCTAACAACATGGAAAATCTCGAACATATCACTCTTATATGGTCTCTCTTCCTAAAAAATCAATGAATTGCTATATCATTATGCATTGTTCGTCCTTAAAGGGACACTCAATAGAGCCATACCCAGCAGGAACGGTAGTAAAAGTGTGACAAAAGGCTGCCTCACAGTAGCCCAAACAGGACATTCCACTACATGCGGGAATAGGTCTAAACATCAATCTAAAAAAATGTCAGGACGCAGAATGGGTAAAGTATTTCTTATTGTAGGTGGACGTCGGAGTGGCAAAAGCGATTTCGGACTGAAATTAGGCGAATCCCTCCGGGGGCCTCACGCTTTCATAGCCACCTGTCCATCGATAGACGGTGAAATGGATGAAAGAATTGCCAAACATAAACAAAGTCGTGACGGCATGATCTGGTCCACTATCGAAGAGCAGGCAGAATTGGCGAATATTATCAGGCGTAATGGCCGGTTCGGACTTTTTCTGATAGATTGTGTGACACTATGGATCAGTAATCTAATGTTTCATGCAGAGCAAAACGGACTGAATTTCGGCGAAACTGAGCTGATTCTAAGGACCAATGAACTACTCGAGGTTTGTCATCAGTCAGAAGCTGATGTCATATTTGTCAGCAGTGAAATAGGTTTGGGAGTTGTGCCGGATAATCCCCAAACCCGGTTATTTCTGGATCTCATAGGTCGTTGCAACCAGATACTGGCGGCGGGGTCTGAAGAGGTGTTCATGGTCTCGTGCGGTATACCCATAAGACTTAAGAAAGGCGATCATTCATGAGTTTATTAGATACAACTGTTCAAAAGATACGGCCGCAGGACTCTGAATACCGAAGCCTGGCACAAAACAGGCTGGACCAACTTACGATGCCACACTGGGCTTTAGGTCGCCTGATGGATTTGGCAATGGATCTGGCGGGGATTTACAGGACCCTGAAGCCTCAGATCAATTCTCGGGTTGTGGTGACCATGGCGGCTGATCATGGGGTAGCTTTGTCAGGAGTGAGCAAATATCCCCCAGAAGTGACCTGCCAAATGGTGAGAAATTTCGCAAACGGTGGAGCCGGGGTCAATGCATTGGCGAGAGCGTCCAACACCGACGTGGTGATTGTAGACATGGGAGTAAGAGGTGACTTGAGCGATCTGGAGAGAAGCGGTCAGATCATCTCAAAACGAATGGGTTTGGGAACAGACAACCTGAGTGAAGGTCCGGCCATGAAACCCGAACAGGCCAGAGCCTGTCTAGAGGCAGGAATCGAAATAGGACTAGACCAGGGGGAAAGATATGACATCTTTGGTGTTGGAGAGATGGGAATCGGAAACACTACACCCAGCAGCGCCATAACATCGCTGCTCACGGGGAAGCCTGTTGAAAAAGTAACGGGGCGAGGCACAGGCATAGACGATGTTCAATTCCTCCACAAAGTGTCAATCATTGAAAAAGCGCTGGATCTCAACAGGCCGGACGCGAGTGATCCAATCGATGTGCTTTCAAAGGTTGGTGGCTTCGAAATTGGGGCCATAGCCGGCCTCATTCTTGGAGGGGCTTCACTTAACAAGGCGGTAATTGTGGATGGTTTCATCACAACGGCGGGAGCTCTCATAGCCCAGGCAATTTGTCCGCTCAGCGCTCAATACATAATAGCGGCTCACAAAAGTGTGGAAATCGGACACCAGGCCGCTCTTGCAAAACTGGGCAAAGAGCCTTTGCTGGATCTGCAAATGAGGTTGGGTGAAGGAACAGGGGCAGCGCTCGCCATGTCTGTTGTTGAAGCGTCTCGCAGAATATTGACGGATGTGGCCACGTTCGACGAGGCCTCAGTTTCAAAAGACTCAAAATGATGACCAAAAAATAAGGGCGCATGCAAAATGCGCCCTTAATATCAGATAACTAAAGATAACTGAACGTATTATAGGGGGAAAAGGGACTGTATTCTCTGGGCGGCCATAATATCCCCGGAAGCCTTGAGTTTTCCAGTCATGAAAGCCGTCATGCCGTTCAGGGTTCCGTTACACATAGCCAGCCAATCCTGGTCAGCCATTGTCAAAGTTACGGAAGGGCTTGTGTTCACGCCTGTCTCTACTTTGCACGCGCCGTCTTTCACACTCACATTCCAGTCGCCACCCTGATCGCCGGTAATATGAAACTGAAATACCAGATCCAATCCCGCAGCCGCTGAAGCGTTGAAAACCTGCGGCATTCTTTCAAAAATCTCTTTAACTGAAGTAAGAGTCATGACATTCTCCTATTTTAATTGACACCGGACTTGACTGGCCTGGCGCCATTCAAAAAAACCTGCAGCAAGCCTGTGGCAATGCGCTGTTTCTGAGCCCGACTTTTGAGAGGCTGGTTTTCCAGGACCATGGCCGATATGAAACTTTCTATGGCTCCCAGGAAAATATATGTCAAATATCGGGGTTTAATGTCAGACCTCAACAGTCTCTGGTGTTGGGCCCTGGACATCAGTCCCTCTATTTTAGATAGAAATACCTTGAACCAGTGGAGTCTGGCCGGGGTAAGATTGGAGGGAGATCTTGATATCTCAGTGATGAAAATATGCACTAAATCCGGTCTCTTCTGATACTGATCCAAAAAATAGATTACCAGCGCGCCCAACTGATCTTCAACACCCGACTTCTGAGTCTCCCATTCCTCCATCAATGCAAACAAATCAGTCCACCACTCTTTCAGAATGGCGTCAAACAGATCAGCCTTGCTCTTGAAATAATGATAAACCAATCCATACGATATGCCGGCAGTCTGGGCTATGTCGGTTATACGCGCCTGATGAAAGCCTCTTTCACGAATTACACGACAAGCGGATTCAAGTATCACCGCTTCTTTGTCTTTTCGTGAGTCTGTTGAAACATCATTTCGCGCCATATGTGAGGGGTAGCATTATTCGATTGACGTGTCAATCAATAATGTCCGACCTTGCCACGAGCGTTTTGAAATCACGTTTCTGAAGGTTGTGGAATGTTTTCCCGAAATTTCCTGATTCCGGCTTTGCTCAGAAGTGCGCCCATCCTAAACCGGGT
>CAZGVM010000036.1:0-21739 GCA_964528855.1 uncultured Desulfomonile sp.
CAGTTTCCATGAAACCAAAATAGCACAACGGCGGGTATTGACAGAAAATTTTTTATAAATTAAACTTGTACAATTGAGGTAAAAAATGGCCA
Source organism: uncultured Desulfomonile sp. (assembly GCA_964528855.1). Lineage (GTDB taxonomy): Bacteria > Desulfobacterota > Desulfomonilia > Desulfomonilales > Desulfomonilaceae > CAITZA01. The sequence goes on from CAZGVM010000036.1 coordinate 93, forward strand.
GCGTTATCGGATCATCCTGTTATTTTTATTTTAGCCGATTGGTAGAGATCCGTCTGCGCTGATTGTAAATAATACAGATTGTTACAGAAGCGGAGCGCAGACTCCGCTTTTTTTGTGTCATGATCCCGAAAAGAACCGACTCCTCCATATTATCCAGGTACCGAAAATGAATGAACCAGCTATGGACATATTCGAACCGGCAAGAGACAGGTTAGGCGTTTCTGAAAAGTTGAGCCTTATAAATTTGATTAGTGACGGCTTTCGTCATGAGAGGGATAATTCGTCGGTGTTTTCTGATCTTTTTCGCGAATTGGAGCACCTGGTAAACCTGACGGTTTCCGGGTCCAAGGTGGATCGACTGGAAGCCGACTATTCCAAAAAAGGCTTCAAACATCTGGAGATAAACGCAGAGTCCGGAGAAAACCTGGCCAGATTGAACATGCTGTATTTGAAAAAGCCTTTGCCATGTTATTACCTGGTATACGTTGAGGTCGCCTCTCCATTCAGAAAGAAAGGACTAGGCAATCTCATTCTAAGGGAGTTTCGTAACTTTCTTGAGGAAAAATCGGCAGTTGGGGTTTTGGACAACATCATCCCGAAAGATGATCCCACCTTTGACATTTATCTCAAACTCGATTGGAAAACATTTTATGATCTAACCGGTTATGCTGAAAATGGACACTCGGAGACCTACATGGTCTACATTCCGCATGCTTTTGCAGAAAAGGATGTTCGGGATTCACTGGTAAAACTGGTTCATCACCTGGTAAGAAAAAGACCTGCAATTGACATGCGGGATAATGAACTTATGGTCAAAAGAACCATCGAGGAATTCAAAGACCTTTACTCAGCTCTTTTAATGTATTTCGAGGAACAGATTGTAGAAGGCAGGACGGACCCAGTGATGCGGTTCATGTTCACCCGTTTCGTCACAAAGTTGTTGGGCTTCAGAAGACGGATCTCCAAGCTTCTGGGATATACCGGTGGAGAATCAATGGAACAGATTCCACTTCATCCGGAGATACGTGAACTCAAGGCTCAATCTTTCGCGCCCAAAGAACTCAAAAGTAAACTTACTTTTCTGACAACCGATAAAGAACTCTGGCTGACTTTGCCTGAGGCCCTGAAAAATCATCCCGCCAGGTTTATTGAGGCCTTAAACAATTACCGAAGACCGTCACTTTCTTCATGGCTCAAGGCCAATGGGAGATCATCGGCGGAAAATTTGAGTCTCGGCGATTTGATCGATCTCGGGTTTGATCCAACTCGTCTCAAGGAATTGTCGCTCGACAACCAGCATTACATTTTTGAACGCGTTCAGGGGCAAATGGTCGAAGTTACCGATCGAAAAATGGAGATTCTTGATCTGGTCCAGCCCAAAATCAAATCGTTAAGGATAAGAAATACCAGAGTCGGGGTAAATAAACCTTTGCTGGTTATAAAAGATGGTGGGAACGGATACATCCTTCGCAAGAAAGTCGAAGGAATCCATTGGGAAGAAGCTATCGAACAGTTGCAGACGGCGCCGGAGTTAAAAGAACTGAACTCCAGCATGCGCCTGGACAGATTAATACAAAAACTGACCAAAAGAGCTTTTGAAAAAATACAGGATGCAATTGGAGATGATATAAGCAGGGTTATTGACCCGTCAGGGCTGTTCGTATCATGGGACATTGTCAATAATCGCCCTAAACTGGTTGTTGATTTTGGAGGCGCATATTTCGAAAGACTTTGGATTTCTTAAGATACTCATAATGTAAAAAAAAAGCCCGACCCATTAGTCGGACTTTGGAGGGTATTAAAATATTCAGGTCGGGCAATTAAACGGGGGAGGTTATGGCACTCAAACCGGCTCGGCCTTTGAATCAAATGTTAGAATAAAAACCCGACTTGAACGAAGGCGCCGTCCACTGTCGTATTAAGCGCATCCTGCTTTAGATCCTTCTGGAAGTAAGAGTATTTGTAACCACCCTTAACAAAACCGAAACGACCTGTTTTGATTGGTATCATGTAGTTGAGCGCTGTCTCGGCGTCAAATCCAAAACTGTCACTCAAGAATGCTATGTCGGCCTTACAGTTAAGCGCCAGAGTGTTGCCCCGCCAGTTCTTGAGCGCCTTCTCAAATTCCAGTCCCACTACAGCCATGTTTCGTGTGTCATTCCATGTTAGGGTGTTTGTCGCCCCAATTGCGCTGCCAACGCTGAGCTTGTCCTGAATATACATCCATTCAGCAAACAGGTTGGTCCTGCTGCTGGAAGTGTTTATCAAATTCAATCCTATTCCGGCGCGATGCTCAAATCTCTCCCACCTTGAGAAAACCTGCGTCTGAGCTGCAAACAGTTGCCCAGCGAAACTAAACGCGCTGGCGTTAGTTCCTGAACCGTCCATTTTTATCGGTGTAAAAGAATACCGCAGTGAAAATTTAGGACGCAACTGGTAAGCGGCTTCGACTGACCATATGATATTGCCGGATCTCTTCAAACCCAGATTATCGGTGAAATCAGCCGGACTCCCTGTGAAAGCCGCACCGGCTATGCTGCGACGAGCCTCGCCTTGAATTCTGGCAAATAAAGCCTTGGGCCCCGCAACGAACTGCCCCTGAACCGGAACTGGTAAAAGATTGTCCGGCGCCCAATTCATTGGATTTAATCTCGATATTCCTTCGAGTCCCCCCATGATTGAAGGCTTGACTTTCGTAGTTACTGGCTCCGCAGGCTTCACCTTTGATATCGTCTTATAACCCGAAGACGTATCCATTGAAGTCGCCAATTGGTCGTAACTCATTATGGCCGACTCCCCAAAAGCTAGCGATGCAGACCCAATTAACAAAAAAGTCCACACAAACAACAACTTTGCACATCTTCTTAACATAACACCCTCCCTCAGGGTTCTAATGTGTTGCAAGGTGGAGATTAAACTGTTTTTATATTTTGTCAAGAAAAATATTAAGTATCAAAGATATGTTATCGTGATTATCTAGAAACTGGTTTAAAGTAGATCATACAAACGACTTTAAAATGGCTATAAATAGCTTTTTTACGAGGCAAGCGCGCTCGCAAGCAGCTTCCCAAACTTTAGCAAATGTTTTCAACATTCAGTTTTTACACTGTTAAATGCGTAAGCTAATCTAAGCTTCGTTTGGATTGATTCGTCGATGAGCATCGAGCCCGAGTCACTCAAAGGAGTGAGTCAAGGGTATTCTCAATTGGGTGAAGCGCGCAAATGCAAGAATACTTGCGCATTGCCCCGGGAGATTCAAGAATATGGGTTTTGCCGGTTTAGTTTTTGAACAGGTTTTTAGGCGAATGTCCTCTGGCGGTCGATCAGGCTCCTTAACTTATCTGTTTGTAATAGTTTCCAGGTAATTGCTGATCGGATTTCATAAAAATTTTGAACTGTCGCCATCCCCATTTGTGCAATCTAAATCTGGCTGAAGTCCACAACACACCAAGTCCGTATACAACCGAGCGTTTAAAGTTTATTGAAGACGCTTCCGGAAAATATCTTGTTGGACATGATATTTCTCCTACGTTGAAATCGAAGTATATTGCCTGAGCAATCATTTCGTTGTCAAACAGGAAATCGTCGGAATTAGCCTGAAGTGGCAAAGTCTCGAGACACTTTCTGGAGAAAGCTCTGTAACCTGAATGAAACTCTGACAATTTGGACCCTATGATCAAGTTCTCTACAAAGGTTAGGACCCGGTTGGATATGTACTTGTAAAGCGGCATACCTCCGTTCCTTGCCTTCCCGCCCAGAATCCTGGATCCCATGACCATTTCATACTCTTCCGAAACGATCATGGCGGCCATCGCAGGCGCCAGTTTAGGAGAATACTGATAATCGGGATGTAACATCACTATCACATCAGCTCCGAATTTAAGGGCTTCTGAATAACAGGTCTTCTGATTACGCCCGTAACCATAATTCTTGTCGTGCAAATAGACCTTGATGCCCAGTTGCGCCGCCAGTTCCACAGTAGCGTCAGATGAACAGTCGTCTACCAGAAGTATGTCGTCAATTACCTGGGTGTCTATTTCGGATATGGTTCTGCGTAGCGTTTTCTCCGCGTTATACGCGGGCAGCACCGCTATTATTCTTTTTCCATTCAACATCTTGTAACACCTGACTTTTGAACCACTATTGTTTTCTTGTCCCTGGAAGCCTGGTTTTATGAATGCCTTCAGACAACTGGTTTCATCAGGACATGCAGGTAGATTTTTTCAGATTCCGGGAAGAGCTTTGTTTTTCCTGTATCAGTTCAGCCACAATAGAGACGGCTATTTCTTCGGGTGTCTCCCCACCGATCGGCAGACCAATCGGCGCATGAACCCTTTCAAGTTGGGCTTCACTTACGCCTTCTTCCAACAAATCCTCGAAAATCAGTTTTATTTTTCGCCTTGAGCCTATCATGCCCACATATCGCGCGGGGGTTTCAAGAGCTTGCCTCAAAACTACCTTGTCATGTGAATGTCCACGGGTAACTATCACAAGGTAGCTTTCGCTTCCTACAATCAACTCTGACATGCATCCGTCAAAACTTTTTACCACAATGACGTGGTCCGCCTCAGGAACTTTGTCGAAACTGGCAAACTCTTTTCTATCATCGATCAGGATCACCCTAAATCCCGAATATGAAGCCACATGAGCCACGCTTACGCCGACATGCCCGGCGCCGAAGACGAATACTGTTCCTTCGGGATAGAAATGCTCTATAAAAGCCTGTGATTCCAAATGATCTATTCTGACCAGTTCCGGGCCACCGGAAAACTTCTTGGATTTTAATTCGCTGACAATCCCTGCCAGGTTTGCAAGTTCTCCTAATAGGAGCCCTTTCTCGTCACAGAAAAGGCTACCCTTCGGATCAGAATCCATCATACCCGCCTGATGGGGTATTTGAGTGACCAGGAACCCTGAGAGTCCTTCCAGAGACAAACGTATGAGGTTTTCGTAAATTGCTCTCCTGGAGTGATCCAGCTTGCTGTTGAATTCTATAAAGACATGTGCGGAACCGCCACACAGCATCCTGTCAGAAGCGGAGTCTTCCCCGGTAAACGCAAAGTGCAATAAAATGGATGACTTTACCCGTAATGCCTCCACAGCGGCGGCTATTACTTCCGCCTCAAATATGCCGCCGCCAATTGTTCCAACTGAAGATCCATCCTTTTTCACAAGGAATTTGGCACCGACATGCCTTGGGGATGAACCATGAAGTGAGACGATGGTGGCTACACAGAAATCCTGTCTCTGTTCAAAAAGGCTTATTGCTTCTTTCCAAATGGAGATCATGACTATCCTGAGGGTTTTTGAACCTTTTTCTGATCAAACGAAAGCTTGTCCATAAATCGTAAATTTGTGTGAATAGTTAGCTTCTAAGTGAAGTTTTTGTCAAGATGAGTACAGAATTCGTTTGCGGAGGCATTCAGTCAAAAGTGACATTATATCTGTCTGAGTGGCCTGCCAGGCTTTTAAAGATTATATTATACGACATGAATGAAGATCGGATCATGATTTGAAAATAATCTCACAGCATTCAATTTCTTTTCTTGATCAGGACTCCCTGGAATTCAACCCAAAAAGCCGCACCACTTCGATAATCAATCAGAGTGGTACTTCTTCCATGGGACTTGCCCTTTCCGCGGGCGGGGCGCGCGGAGCTTACCAGATTGGGGCATGGAGGGCTTTTTTGGAAAAGGGACTGCGTTTCAAGGCCTTTTCCGGTAGCTCCATCGGCGCCTTGAACTCTGCGCTTATCTGTCAGGGAAATTGGGACAAAGCCTACCGTCTGTGGATGGAAATTCCTGAGATCAGCATTGTCAAACCTGACTACGCCCGATTTGCAAAATTGTTGCTTACAATGGCCTCAGACATCGGTCTCATGCTTTTGCCGATACCTAACATCAAATTGATCAAATTCCTCAGACCGCTTTTGGTGGGGATCAAGATTGTCTCCCGTCATGGAATTGCTGGCGCATTAGCTAGAGATGGCCTCGTTGACATGCGCTCTTTTGAACCATTCATTAATCAATTCTTGGACATCAAGGCCGTGTTCAGTTCAAATTTTCCCGTTTTCGTCTGTGTTTATGAAACACCTGGCGTAACCAACCCTCTGGGGGCGACTCGTTTCATCCGACTTCAGGATTTGTCCGAGGACGAAGCATGGCTTGTCCTTGCAGCGTCAGCATCCCTACCTTTTATCTTTTCTACCATCCACATAAACAAAGCACGCCTCACGGACGGAGGAATCGGTTCCTGGTTACCGGTGGAACCCTTAATCGAATCTAATGTTGAAAACATCATTGCAGTCTGTTCCAGCGCTAGTCCCAGATCTCAGAGGCGGGCTTCAAACACGCACGGCTTGACAATTCTCCAACCGAGTAGGCCGCTTGGAAGATTCCCGATAGCTACTTTTGGTTTTGGGCTCCACAACATCGAGAGATGGATGGAATTGGGTTACACGGACACAAGACAAAAGCTCGCCATATTTTAAATTTGGCAAAAACAATAGACTACTGTGTAACTTTTTGACCAATTGATTGTCTCAAAAAAATATCGCATTAATTATAGTCATCAAAGAAAATAACTTAATATTAAAAGTATCTTTAGCGGTTCCATGACTTTAATTTTTTATTTAATTGTATTGTAAATACGATTGTATTTTTGTATAGGCATGGACAGCGTACTGGATAGATGATGAGTTTTGATCTCGTCATCGCCCAAAAGGAGGCCTCATTTGAAGTCCCCATTCACACGGATAAATGGCGACAAACCCTTTAATCACATGTTTAGTCGCCCCGAAAATAACAGGAAGAGTTGGTCCATATTTGGAAGCCTCACCCGTTTTATTCTCCTGGCATTCATTGGATTGGCCACTGGCGCAGCAGGAGTTATGGCTCAAGGTTACATATACTTTACCCAAAGTGTTCCGGGAATTGAAAAGCTGGCCAGATACTCACCTCCTGTCGTAACTTCGTTTTATGCCGACAAAGGTGAATTAATAGGAGAATTTGCATATCAAAGACGTTTTTTGGCGCCGATGGATCAGATACCAAAACATTTGAAAGACGCGTTTGTTGCAGCGGAGGACAAAAATTTCTGGCGTCATAGCGGTGTTGACAAGGAGGCCATCCTTCGGGCCATCAAGAAGAACCTTACTACAGGGGCGCTCCGGGAAGGCGCCAGCACGATTACGCAGCAGGTGGCAAAAACCTTTCTTTTGACCCCTGAAAGAAAGTTTACCAGAAAAATAAAAGAGGCCATTTTATCTACCCGTATAGAGCAATCGTTAACTAAAGAGCAGATTCTTTACCTTTATTTGAATCAGATTTACCTTGGCAGTTCCGCTTACGGGGTGGAAGCAGCGGCTCAGACCTATTTCGACAAGTCAATCAAGGACCTATCCATAGCAGAATGCGCAATGCTGGCGGGACTTGCAAAAGCTCCCTCGCAGAATTCCCCGAAACGGAACCTGAAGAAATCCGTTGAACGAAGATCATACGTTTTGAAAAGGATGCTTGAAGACGGATTCATTACGGAAGCAGAATATGAGCAGGCGAACAGGGAAGAGCCCAGGATCTACAATACGGTGAATAACAACTCGAGACTGGCCGCTGACTTCGTGGAACATGTCCGTCGATATATAGAAAAAAAATACGGCACAGAGGCTTTATACAAGGAAGGATTACAAGTTTACACCACGGTCGATCTGGAAACCACTAAATTATCCAGAGACGTAATGGAAGCTGGTTTGAGAGAATTAGACAAACGTCAGGGCTTCAGGGGGCCGCTCAAAACTCTCAGTGTAAAGGGTGTAATGGAATTTCTTGAGGAAAAAACGAAATCCATGGAGGCGCCGTTAAAATTTGGTCAGATCACTGATGGAGTGATAACCCACATTGACCATGAAAACATCTATGTTCGCATGGGATCCTTTGTAAAAGACGGTGAGAAAAAAGACTACATTGGGCAGATAAAAATAGAGAATGATCCCAAGTGGTGGGTTAGGCAACCGTTCATAAGACAGGAGCTTAGAACCCGTAATTTTGCTTCGGGTGAGTTACCTTTTCAGGTTGGAGATCTGATCCAGGTCAAGATTCTTGATCCAAACGCCAAGAGGAAAGAGCTTTATTTAAAAAAATATGGAAAGACAGATCCTGAACTAAAAAACTACAAACAATACACAGAGGAAATGTCACCGTATTTCCTGCTGGAACCTGAACAAGAGCCTATAGTGCAATCGGCGTTGATGATGAGAGAAAACAGGTCCGGTTATGTTCGAGTCCTTTTGGGAGGCTATTCAGCGGCCGAGTCAAAGTATAACAGAGCCACCCAGTCCCGAAGGCAGGCCGGTTCATCTTATAAACCCGTCATATACGCTGCGGCCCTCGATAAGGGATTCACAGCCTCCGACCTGATCATGGACGCTCCTCTGGCTTTAACAGTTCCCGGCACTGGTGAAGTCTGGCGGCCCAAGAATTACCGGGGAGGTTTTGCCGGACCGGTTACACTTAGAGACTGCCTGGTCAAATCCCGTAACATCCCCACCATCAAGATTCTCCAGCAGATAGGCATCGAGCACACTAAAAATTATGCCAGAAAACTGGGATATACATCTCCTCCGGTCGAAAACCTTACCTTAGCCTTAGGTTCCACAGGTGTTTCCCTTGAAGAACAGGTGAACGCCTATTCGGTATTTCCCAACCTGGGTTATTACGTTCCACCCATTTTTGTAACCAAAGTGCTTGACAGACATGGTAGAGTCCTTGAAGAAAGGATGTCTCCCGCCCTGTTGACAGACCCTGTGCAGTCCGATCAGGCGTCTGTCGGCACAGTTTCGATGGATTCGCGCAATTCGGGCATGATCTTTGAGTCGGACTGGGCCGATAGATCTTCGGCTCAAGCCAAGAGAAGAATTGATGAAGGGACGGCTTATATCATGACTTCCATTTTACAAGGAGTCATCACGGAAGGAACCGCCACCAATTTGAAAAAGATAGTGGGACGCCCTGATATAGCGGGCAAGACAGGCACCACCAATGAAAATGTTGACGCCTGGTTTGTGGGATACACACCTGATTATACATGTGGGGTCTGGGTCGGATTCGACGATGAAGTTTCCATAGGAGACGGGGAAACAGGAGGAAAGGCGGCCGCCCCTATTTGGGGACATTTTATTCGCGGCCTGCTCCATGACAAACCTGTCAAAGAATTTCAGGCCCCATCATCCATTGAGTTCCGAAAGGTGGATCCAAAAACGGGGCTCTTGACCTCAGCCTCAGATGGAATCAGGGAAATATTCAAGACGGGCAGCAGTCCGACTCAAGCGGCTCAAAAGCCCATTCGAGGAGCCAGATGGGACTACGCCGGGTCAGATTTGGATCAGTTCTAGGGAATTGAGTTTCTCTGACAACGGCTTGATTCAGTAGTTTGAGCATCATGCCTAACTCTTTAATGCTCGCCATTAACCGATTCCGGGAATTGCGCTTTGGCTTCATATGAAAACAGAGACCTCAGTTTATCCCAAAAATCGCCGCCAAGAACGAAGAGCGAGGCCATGAACAATACGTCTGCCGCCAGGTTCACGTACAACCGTTCTGATGAGTCATCGGGAAGCCATTTCGGAATGTAAGCCTGGACATAAGCGGGAATTAAGGGCAGAATGAACATTATCAGCCCAATGTTATACCGTAATCTTCCGACCTTTGCAGATGGCGCCAACCGTTTCAGGTAGCTCAGACAACGGGATTTTATTATTTCGTAATTCTCTTTCCCCAGAGTGGCTGCCGCCGCTATAATCAATATCTCCGGAATACCCAGACTAAGCAACCCTATTATCGAGGCTTTCAATCCGATCGAAAGATCAAGTTGAGCGATCAGGATGCCAAAAAGAGGGCAGATGAATGACAGCATAAGGAAAGTGAACCCCACATACAACCTCACTTGTCTTATTAAAATATTTCTTGACTCTCTTGCCATTTATCCTCCCGGGTTTCAATTTTGAGGGGCGCTGATCCTGTGCGCACAACATTCCAGAAAATATTTACCGCACAGGGGTTTGGGTCAAAGTGAACGTGAAATATGATTTTACGACCACTATTAAGCTTTTAGAAGCTTGACACAATCCTTTATAGGCATATATCTAATATATGATAATGGTTTTTACCACTATCATGGGGATGCTAGCCCAAAAATTACGCGTTTTACCGCTTTTTACATTGTTTTCAAACCTTGTTGACATCTAAAGAGGTTATCAATATGGCTGATGAAACGGAAAAAAGAGACGACTTCGATGTTGAAGATGAGCAGTCCAAAGCTCAACAAATAAACTTCGAAGATATTCCAAATGTGATGCCGCTTTTGCCGGTAAGAGATGTGGTCATTTATTCCTATATGATATTACCGTTGATGGTCGGTCGGGAAAGGTCAATCAAGTCTGTGGAAAGCGCCCTGGACGGTGATCGGCTTATTTTTCTGGCCACTCAGAAATTCTCGACAGAAGAAGACCCTGGGCCAGATGACATTTACTCGGTAGGCACCGTCGCCATGGTTGTCAAAATGCTCAAACTCCCTGATGGTCGTGTGAAAATACTGGTTCAGGGATTAGCAAAAGCAAGAATTACAGCTTACATTCCGTCAACAAATTTTTTCAAAGTGGAAATCGAAAAAATTCCTGAGCCTGCTGTTCCAAAAATAAACCTTGAAGTTGAAGCCATCATGCGAACTGTCAAGGAGAGTTCGGAAAAAATCCTTCAGTTGAGGGGCATAATTTCTCCTGACGCAGTTGCTATACTTGATTCGATAGACGATCCCGGAAGATTGGCAGACCTGGTTGCGTCGAATTTAAAACTCAAGGTGGAGGAGTCCCAAAGTATTCTGGAAATCATTGATCCGATTGATCGCCTCAGACGAGTCAATGAGCTTCTGTCCAAAGAGCTTGAATTGTCGGCCATGCAAGCGAAGATTCAGACTCAGGCTAAAGAGGAAATGGGAAAAACTCACAGGGAATATTTCCTTCGAGAGCAATTGAAGGCTATTCAAACAGAGCTTGGTGAAATAGACGAAAAGACCAAAGAGATTGAGGAGTTCCGCTCAAAAATAGCAAAAGCCAAAATCCCGGCGGATGTGGAGAAAGAGGCTGAAAAACAATTAAGTCGACTTTCACAGATGCATCCCGACGCTGCGGAAGCTTCCATAATACGGACATATCTGGACTGGATAGTTGAGCTCCCATGGTCCAAATCGACCAGAGACAAACTTGAAATAAAAAACGCCAAGGAAATTCTTGACGAGGACCATTATGACCTTGAGAAAATCAAGGACCGCATTTTGGAATACCTTGGAGTCAGGAAACTGAACAAAAACATGAAAGGCCCCATTCTGTGTTTTGTAGGGCCTCCGGGAGTGGGAAAAACCTCTTTGGGCAAATCCATAGCCCGAGCCCTGGGACGTAAATTCACCAGAATTTCTCTCGGAGGTTTGCGAGATGAGGCCGAGATCCGTGGACACAGGAGAACCTACATTGGGGCCTTGCCCGGAAGAATAATTCAGGGACTCAAAACGGCAGGATCAAACAATCCGGTTTTCATGCTGGACGAAATTGACAAGGTGGGAGCCGATTTCCGGGGTGATCCATCGGCCGCCCTACTCGAAGTGTTGGATCCCGAGCAGAACAACGCATTCAGTGACCATTATCTGAACGTGCCCTTCGACCTGTCCAAGGTTATGTTCATAACAACGGCAAATTTGGCCGATCCGATCATACCAGCGCTCAGAGACAGGATGGAAATAATTGAACTTTCCGGATACATCGATGAGGAAAAGCTCAAGATTGCTAGGCAGTATTTGATACCACGCCAGATCAAGGAGAACGGTATCAAAGAGGAAGATTTTGTAATAACCGACGAGGCGATACTAAACGCCATCAATCAGTACACCAGGGAGGCCGGATTACGCAATCTGGAGAGGGAAATTGCCAACGTTTGTCGCAAAATCGCCCGCAAGATTGCCGAAGGGGAAAAGAAGATTCCCAGAATCACCGCAAAGAATTTGAACAAATTTCTTGGTGTGCCCAGGTTTCTACCAGACGATGAGAAACGGGAGGATGAAATTGGCGTAGCCACAGGTTTGGCATGGACCCCTTATGGTGGAGACATTCTCCATATAGAAGCTACCCCAATGGAAGGCAAAGGCAACCTGTTGCTAACCGGACAACTTGGCGATGTTATGAAGGAATCAGGTCAGGCGGCAATGTCTTATTTCAGATCCAGAGCATCAAAGTTCGGAGTCACAGAAAAATTCTATTTTTCAAAGGACATTCATGTTCACGTTCCGGCTGGAGCCATACCCAAGGACGGACCATCGGCAGGAGTTACGATGGCTACCGCCATTGTCAGTGCTTTCACCGGCATCCCTGTAAGATCAGACGTTGCAATGACTGGTGAAGTGACTTTGCGGGGACGTGTGCTGCCCATAGGTGGCTTGAGGGAGAAGTCTCTAGCCGCTCTTCGAGCAAGGATTTACACTATTATAGCTCCTCAAGCCAATGAAAAGGATCTGGACGAGATTCCCAAACATATCAGGCGACGATTAGAGTTCAAGTTTGTTTCACACATGGACGAAGTTCTGAATTTAGCTTTGCAAGAGAACCACGACAGAAAAGAACCCGTTGCGGGTGAATCTGTAAAATCGAAGAAATCCGGGAAGCAAGCTTCGTCAGACAAGACTACCACCAGATCAAAAGCTAAAAAAGAGCCTAAAGCCAAAGCCTAATTTTTAATGGTTGGCAAGAAATATCGGGAAACAGGAATAAATTCTAAATTCTGTTTCCCGGTTTATTTATGACAGTGGCCTTCCTTGATTTGCTGGACCATCATTTCTGTTTCAGCGGAAATTTTTAACATTTCCATCTCTACATCCTGTCGAATCTTTTCATATTCCTCATTCGACAGCCCTTGGGGTGCAAATAGTGGTTTTCCCCATGTCATGACTATTGTGCTGAAAGGTAATGGAACTATCATTGAGTCCCAGGACTTGAACTGCATCTGTCTGGTAGACCAACTTACGAAAGGAACTATCGGCTGACCGGTCTCTCGCCCTACCATCACTATGCCCATCTTTACCTTGCGTGACGGTCCACGAGGGGCATCCACCGCCAATCCCGAACAGTAGTTCCTCTCCTTGATCTGCTCAATCATCTCCACCAATGCCTCTTTCCCACCCTTGGATGATGAGCCTCTCACGGTGTCGTATCCTAATCTTCTTATAGATCTGTCGATTATTTCTCCGTCATGGGATCGACTGACCATCACAACTCCGGGATACCTCCGACAATAATAAACCGGGAACAGCATCGTTCCATGAAAACAGGCGCAGGCAAACGGCATTCGTTTGCAAATCTCTTCCTCATATTGCGTGTTCAAAAAAATGGTTCTGGATGTCAAATCCACCAATTTGAAATATGAGCTTACCAGACGAGGAATGAGAAAGAGCACAAGCCTGAACCAGAATTTCTGATCTTTTTCACCCTTGTTCATTGCAACTTTGCCTCAAGAATGTCGATCGCCTCCTGAACCGCTTCCTGAACGTCTTCATCCTGGTCTTCCAAAGCTCTGCGCAACTGCGGAATTGCCGCAGTATTTCCTATCTTTCCAAGTAGTTCCGCAGTGTCACCTTTGAGCCCTAAGTCATCTGAGAACAGAAAATTCGAAAGGTTATCTATTTCATCGTCAAATATTTGAGGGTTGATATCCAATGCGTATTCCATGGCAACCAATGCGCCTATTCGCGTCGAAAATTCTTTTTGCCTGAACACTTCAACCAAAGCTTCCGGGCGGCTTTTTTTGCAAACCAGTTTTGCGGCGTCCTCAGCTCTTCCCGACTTTACCATGGAGTCAACCACTGATGTCAGTGAGGATTCACTTACGGATTCAGCCATTTTTTTGGCCAATTCATCAACGCCGATGTTCCCGACAATTGTCAATCCACCATTGACTATGATGGTTGGTGTCGATTTGCATTTGTACCGCTCTGCGAGATCGTGCGATTCCAGCGCGTCAACAATCATAACCGATACCAAATCGCTGCAAACAGCGAGAGAGAGAGCTGATCTAACCGTATGGGGACAGTGGGGACACGACAAGGCTATCAAGACCATCAGATCCACAGGATAGGTAAGTTCGTTAAGTCGTAAACTCATGTACTCATTCTTCGGCTGTGACTGGGTACCGAGCCATTCAACCGCATCGAGAAAAGGCGCGAGTTCCGCCCCCTCAGGCGAAGTCAGATAATGGATCCTTCCTCGTTCTCCGTTTGCCAGGCTCATGGATGGTTTGCCGATCATCACAGGCTCGGATGTCTCTTCCATGGTTAGCTTATTCATGGAAACACCGCTCAGCTGACGGGCCACATCGAATATCCGTCTCTCGAAAACACTTTGGCTTCCGGTTCCAAAAAGAACAAGCCTTACATGTTTTGTCAACCTGGACGATACTTCCTGAACACGCATCAATTCATTGTCTGACAGCAAGCGTCTCTCCTTGAAATCTTGTTTTTGTGACCGACCTGAACTATCGGGTTCCAGGCACGAAGTGTTGATAAACAACTCCCGAATCAGGAGACAAATTGTATGGAGACTGTACTCCGCGCACAGGGGCCGGCATGTAATTCCACAGGTATCCGCCTACTCCACCCAATCCGTCGGCCACCATTGGCAAGACACCTGGAAACTGTTGCTGTTGAACCCCGACTGACTGCTGACCCTCCGGGATTGTCAAGACCGACTGACCATAGACGTTCATGGGGCCTTGATAATTTCTGTCATAAATTTCAGCGCCCTGGCTAAATGCAAACGCTGAGGTCATAAAAACCATCATGAAGACTAACAAACTGATTTTTTTCATGATTGATACTCCACGTCAAAAAAATTTCCTGGTTATTATACCACATTGAATGATGTTTTTGAACAAGCCCGGCTCGTTTAGAATTTTGAAGCTTTTTTAACATCTATTTTAATGCTATTTCTATCGGAGATGGAACGCTTGTCTGTTTCAGCAGTCTCAACACTTCAGGCATATTTTTTGTCTTTAACAGGCGGCTTATGCTTTCCAAAAAAGTTACCTCAGTATTTTAGTATGTTGCGGGGAAATACCATGAAACCTTGCCGATCAATTATATGTCTATTATTGGTTTTGATAATAGCTCTGGCTCCTTTAGGAGTCGGTGTTCAGGATATTGAAGCGAAAAAGGGGGGTAGTTTTGGAAAAAGCTCTTCATGGTCATCATCGACCAAAGGAACGTGGGACAGGAGTGGCGGTGGCATTTTTGGTTCCGGGTCTAAAACTTCCGGTGGCTACAGCAAACCTGTAACGAGTCCACCGTCTTCGTCTTACAGCAAGCCTTCGTTATCAACTTCGCCACAGGGAAGCGACTTTAAAGCGCCTGCCTCTGGAACCCCGTCAGCCGGGTATTCAAAACCGGCTTTACAGTCTCAGCCGCCCCAGAGTTCCGGTGGATATTCGAAACCTGTAGGAGCGGCCGGAGCTGTTGGGGCTGTTGGAGCAGTCGGGGCAGCAGGGGCGTTGGGCTCAACCGGATCGCAGGAATCTTTCTCCGGCGGTTCGAAGTTTGACAAGCAGACGGTAGGAGAACTCAGAAAAAAATCATCACAAGAGTCCTTACAACGCTACCAGGAAGAAAAAACAAAATTCAAGAATCCTGAATTCGCTTTGGACAAGTCCAAGTACGAATCCAGCCCCCTTTATCAAAAAGGAAAGGTTTACTCTGGTTTTGATTATGGAACCCATTATTCCAACAGGGACAATTTTTACAGGTCGCAGGGATATCAGGCCCCTGGGTTCGCGTTTGGCGGATCGCCAAGTTTCGGGATGTTTGACACCTTATTTCTGTTTTGGATGCTGGATCATTTGGGGAACAAGAACGTGTCAGCCACAGCCTATCATCATCAGAACGACCCTGGATATCAAAAATGGAGACAGGAAGCGGACCAGTTGGCCAAAGACAACGCGGAGCTAAAGGGTAAGTTGGCGGAACTCGACAAGCAGGTCAAAAGTATGGACGGTACCCCCAAAGATCCTGGATATCTTCCAGCCGGAGTGCCCCCCGAAATAGCTTTGGCAGCTACCGCTCTGTCGTCCAGGACTCCTGAAAAACCGATGTTGAGGATAGCGACAGGACAAAGCGGCGGATGGTACGACAAGTACGCAAATTTGTTCAGAACAAAAAGTTCGGGTTTGGATGTAAAAACAATCCCTACATCAGGGGCATTCGAAAATTTGAAGCTATTGGCGGATGGCAAAGCGGATCTGGCTATTGTCCAGTCGGATGTGCTTGCGATGGCGAACAGTAAATTGCCGGACAAGAAACTGGTAACAGAGCAGTCCACACTCTACCCTGAATATATTCAGCTAATTACCAATACCAAAAGCGGTATAAAATCAATTGCTGATCTCAATCCATCAAAGAACATCATTTACGTGGGCCCCAAGGGCTCTGGAAGCGCTCTGACCTGGGAGGGCCTTGGAAACCAGAACGACAAATACAAAAAGTTGTCCATTCAACACACTGACTTTTATAGCGCCCTGGAGGCCGTGCAAAAAAAACCTGACGCTTTAATGCTTTTTGTAGGCGGCCTAAATAGCGATTTTCTCAAAAAGGCTGAAGAGATAGCCAAAAAGAACGGCAGTCTGGCTCTCGTTGCGCTGGATGACTCTCATCTGGACGACAGACTCGACCAGAATGGCAATCCCATTTACTCATTTGTGAACATACCCAAGGATGTCTATCCTTATCTTCAGAAGGGCTGGTTGTTCAGTCATGAGACCAAGACACTGGCTGTTCAGGCGGTGTTGGCCCTACGAACCGACTGGGCGCAGGAATTTGGTCCAAACGCCATGGACGCTCTTTCACTTACTGTCCTTGAGACCAAACCTGAATTCGAAAAGATTGTTAACGCAAAAAAATGATTTTGTTGAAAACAGCCTAGAAGTTTTGAACTTGAACAATGCATTTTTTCAATGATTGCTTATCGACCAGAAATTACTGAATTGACGGCGTGAACGTCTTTAAAATTCTGGTCTCTTTTTATCTTGTTTGCCGTCTGGAGGAAAAATGTGCGCGATGTGGAACATATTGCGAAAAGTTGGTCTAAAGAAATTTGAGGATGCAAAAGATTCCTTTTCCAAGATCACGGATGAGAGAATAGACCTCGATCTGCCGTTAGGGCTAAGATTAAACTGCTTGGTGGAAATACCTGAAGTGGATTTTATTCTTTCAGGGGATGAGCTTGAGATCAAACACCCCGGCGGTGCGAATTCGGTGGTTTCTTACGGTAATTTTCCTGTTGGAGATTCTTTGGTCCACCGATTCTATCTAAATCATCCTGATCATGTTTATATGCTCCAGGTGATCACCGATTCTCGGAAGATAGTTGAAGAGGTCAAGCTTTTCATGTCATACGATGAGGTTTTCCCTCAGGACGCTGAATCCTGGGATTTTTGGCTCTCCGACCAGGACGGATATATTGGTTTGAATGTTTTCGACAGTAAAAATGGCAAGCGTTATTACCGGGTCTGGGAGAATCCGGATGCAATGAAAGTGCTGGAACAGGACGCTTCCGGTAACCAGATCAACAGGATTCCACCTTTGAGTTTTCTCGAAGACGTGCGAATGGATCCCTATGGCAAGACATCTGAAACGGTGAAATACGACAGCATGTTATATGGACGTCACGTGAATGATAGCGTGGACGAATATCTCACGCTTTCTGCTGCACAAGAGAGAGATGGAGCTTCCATCCAGATAATGGTTGGAATACCACTGGAACCTGCCTCAATAAAGGTCATCTAGTCATCAACACCACAAGGAGGAACATAATGGGAGGAATTTTCGGATTCCTTAGCAGCTTCGGCAAGGAAAAATTTGGACAGATTGGGCAAACCATTACTCAGAAAATAGTAGCTTGGGATCCAGAGACAGCGTCTCAGGCTGAAATAGAGGAAATGATCAAGGAACTCGACAAAATTACCGTCGAGGCCGGTAAATCGAAAACTGAGTATGAAAGAGAAAAAGCGGAAGCTGACGCAGCTAAAAAAAATTATGACAAATTCCTGGCCGCAGCCGAACTCTTGAACAAAAGGCTGGAAGAAGCCAATGCCTCAGGAAATGCGTCCCAGGCCGCACAACTCGAAGCCAGTCTGAACAAGTTGCTCAATGAACTTGAAGAACTTGGACCGGAGGTGGAAAGGGAACAGGCCGAGGCTCAGGAAGCGGCCACATATTACGAAGAAGTCAAAAATCTGGCAGAACTTACTGCAAACAAGGTCAAAAACGCTCGCACCATGCTGGAAAAGGCCAAACGAGATATGAAAAGAGCAGAGCTTGAAAAGCAAAGGTCGGCGGAGCGAGCGGAAAAAGCCGAAAAAGTGGCCGGGCTCAGGTCGGAGTCATCCAGCCTCGGCGTGGCTTTGGCAGCCATGAACAAACAGGCTGAAGATGCCAGATCCATGGCGGCAAGCTCAGACATGAAAGCCAAGCTCTTGACTACTGAAAGAGACTCGGCGGATGAACATATCAAAGCAGCTCTGGAAGAAGTGTCCGGTGTTCAACAAACAAAGAATCTCAGTCTTACCGACAGGCTGGCGTCTTTGAAAAAGAAATAAATCTCTAAACGCATCCTCAGCAATGAGGATGCGTTATCTGTGAATCCTAGTCCCGTGCATTTAGCCTCATGGCTGATATCCCCTCTTTAGCTTTAAGTTGTTTTACAAAATCGTCAGCCTTTTTTTCAGACTCGAAATCCCCCAGATATAGCCGGTAGATGATTCCCGAACTTGGGCGCGCAACAGGCTTTAACGTCACCTTGTAACCTTTGGCCTTCCATTTTGAAGCCCACTCCTGGGCTATTCGGGGATGGCTAAACGCTCCTACCTGAACGATAAAACCTTTTGATGACTCATTGCTCAGTTTTTCCACACTCAAAGAGGAAGTCTGATCAATGTCCAGTGAACCAGGACTCGGATGTCCTGCGGAAGCAGGCAAAGAAAAACTTTTTTCTTCCTTGACGCTTACGGATACGCCGGATTGACCGGTCTTTTCCCCTGAACGGTTTGAAGGAGCTTTGTTTTCTGCAAGCGCACCCGAGGATCCTTGAGGTAGCTTGTCTTCTTTAGTTTTTAACTGGCTGTAAAAAGTTACCTCAGTTGGAGTCTGACAGGTTTTAGGCTCAGATTTTGGAGCGCTCATTTCAGGCATGACGGGATTCAGTTTTTTGTGGTTTACAGATTGGCTAACCGCTTCATTCGAGGTGGGAGGCGCGCTGAGCATTCTGATATTGATAAAAGTCAAAACTATCATGATCACTATCGTGGAAAGCACACCAATGATCATGGGGCCGTTCTTGGGCCCGGTCTCTGTTCGGGAAGCATTTCTAACAGACACGCTAGCTTTGCTTTTCAATACTTTATAGTCTCTAAAGAATCTACTCAGGGCCATAATTCTTTCACATTCTATCCGGAGCCGAGACTCCCAATATTGTCAGCCCATTCGATATTACGAGTCTCACCGCCTCTACCAGGTAAAGTCGCGCTTTCTTGATACGGCTGTCCTCGGTTAAGACCTTGTTGTCATGGTAGTATGAGTGAAACAAGTCCGCCAATTCCATCAGATAGAAAGTGACACGATGTGGTTCCAGCGCTTTGGACGATTCACTCAAGACATCCGGAAAATCAGCGAGTTTTTTCATCAAGACCAGCTCCTCAGGCAGGTCTAACGCAGTCAAATCAGCACCGCTAAAATCAGCGTCTATCCCTTTTTCCTGAGCTATTCTGAATATGCTTGAAATCCGTGCGTGAGCATACTGAACATAATAAACAGGATTATCGCTGGACTGTTTCTTGGCCAAATCAAGGTCGAAGTCCAGATGGCTGTCACATCGTTTGGTCAGAAAAAAGAACCTGGCGGCGTCAGAACCGACTTCTTCAAGCACTTCTCGAAGTGTAATAAATTCACCGGATCGCGTGGACATGGATATTTTCTGCCCCTGACGAACCAAGTTCACAAATTGGACAAGCAGCACTTTCAATTTCTCTGAAGAATGACCGAAAGCTTCAATGGCCGCTCTGACGCGCGGGACGTAACCATGGTGATCAGACCCCCAGATGTCCACCAACAGATCATAGCCTCGACTCATTTTGTCATTGTGATAAGCCACATCTGCGGCAAAATAAGTCGGTTCACCGTTAGCCCTAACGAGAACCCTATCCTTTTCGTCCTGACTGTCCTCCATGAAAAACCACAGGGCTTCATCTATCACTTCTGCCTTACCCAGCCTTTTCAACTCATCGATAGCCTTGACCAGCCTGCCATTTTCGTGTAATTCACGTTCGCTGAAATAACGGTCGTAGGTTACCCCAAAAACACTTAAATCATCTTTGATACCTTCGAGAATCTTTTTACAGGCGTAACGCGACGCCACCGAAACGGCCTCCGACTCATTCAGCCCTTCAATTGCGCATGCCTGAGCGGTATCAGCAAATTCAATGGCCATTTCCTGCATGTACTGGCCCTGGTAGTGATTTTCAGGAAACTGAACGTCATCTCCTTTTAATTCCCTGTAACGGTAATACAGTGACCGTCCCAGAATGTTCATCTGATTGCCGACATCGTTCACATAATATTCGGAATCAACCCTGAATCCTGTCGCCCGAAGAAGTCTGACAAGGCTATCCCCTACCGCCGCTCCTCGTCCATGTCCGACATGCAATGGTCCGGTTGGATTAGCGCTGACAAATTCCACGAGAACTCGTGGACCACTCAGCTCGGAAGATCTTCCGTATTTTTCCTTTTTCTTATGAATGGAATCAAGATTTATACGCCAGACCTCCGGAGAAAGGAAAAAATTGATGAACCCTGGACCGGCAATCTCACACTTGTCGATTATTCCGGAATCCTGATCCATGCAGTCAATGATCCTTTGCGCCAACTCTCGAGGCTTGAGTTTTAATTCTTTGCTCAGAACTAATGCGACATTGGTGGCAAAATCCCCAAATTTGGCATCTTTGGTTCTGGAAATGTCAAATTTTGGCAAGCCCGTTGTATTCACCGAAACGTCATAATCGCCGCAAAGTTTGTTTAAGGCCCTCTGGGTTATTTCTTTAACTTTTTGTTTCATATATGAATTTCCGACCTAACTTTTTGTTCTCTCTTCAGTCGAGTCCTCAGAATCATCATCAACCCGCAAAGTCACGTCTTTGGTAAAATCGGGACAACGAGTTGTGGATGCGCCATCCATCAAAAACTTTTTGTTGCATGTTTGTCTCCATGCACAAATTACACAAATCGTTTTATCGCTACTCATACCAGAACTCCTTCATGTAAAATTGTATTATCATTTTCATAGATTACGGTCAAGAGCTTTGATTATGGTTTATATATTTCCATCTTCTCCAATCTACTGGAAATGTATGCTTTTTTTTGATACACATCATTAGTGAGGATTAATTATGCAATTTACAGATCCTGAAGAGGTCCGGCTTTTTCCAGGTCAGGCCATTAAAGCCACATTCTGGAACGAACGACAGAAATCCGAACAGATTGGTCTATTCGTAAGACCGATTTCCCTGCCTAAGGTTTCA
>CAZGVM010000037.1:0-21227 GCA_964528855.1 uncultured Desulfomonile sp.
ATTTTTAGCCCAAAAAATAAACCAACATCCGTCGATTCAGGTGCGGAATGTGAGCTGCAAGAAAAAAAACCGACTGTTTTGAGAATCTCAAAAAGCCGGCTTTCATTTTAACACCGTCAGACACGATTGCATTCAACAAGACTGTAAGACAAACCAAACTTATAAAAACATTATATCAATTGCCAGGCTTGTTCTGGCCCCACTCAAACTTTGCCTTAGGTTCAGATGCGGACGGGGTGTCGGACTGTCCCCATTTCATTTTTTTGGTTCCAGGTTTTTCAACACTCTCCTGGCCGGCTCCCGAGGTAACATCCTGGCTCCCGGGTGATGTTTCTGAAGGTTTTGGCGCTGCAGGGCTTACTCTTGCAGGTGTGCCCGGAGTAGCCGAGGGTCTAATCGATTCTACGTTCCTGGGAGTAGAGCCTAGTTCGGGTCTGGCTGCCGGGGTCAGTCTCTCTATTATCGGCGCAGAAGGAACCGGTCCCTGAATCGGTTGAGATATTACGACGCCTGCCTGTTCTTCCTCATCAAACAGGCCTGGCTTCCAAACATCGTAAATTTCTTTCTCTCTGAAAAGGCTGTGATCAACCTGACCCTTATATTTATGGGAAAAATCAGCGTCGGTAATGTCGGAATCAGGAGAGGGCACAGTGCCCCAATAGATTTCCTCCTCTGCCAGAACTAATCCAGGCGAAGAGCATAAAAGGCTCAACATCATAAAGAAGAGTAGAAATTTTTTCATTAAAAGCTCCTTTCGGGCTTAGCGGCTGAACATAATCAGTTCAGCTCTTCGCCAAGATTACTGTGATCATGGGTTATATTAGCATATCCAACAGTCAATGGTCAACTATTTGCATCCAGTATCAAATAATTTACTTTAACTATTTCATGATTTTCTTCTAACCGGATGGACATGCGTGACGCCAGAGTAAATCACGCTGCTGGAAATATTGTGTTCAAGTATTTTTAATTATTATAAAATATGGATCCTGTATTCCACATGGTGATTTATTTCTTATACCCCTCTTTTTTGAGGGTCCCAGACTACTTTATGCAATTGAAGCTGGAAGCGGACCCGTAAATTGTCTTTCAGTATCCAGCTAATCATATCTGCCGGTTTCTGGGCGCCAAAAGCCGGTGAAAAAAGAACCTGGCCGGAAAACCCAGCCAAATGACGAGTCAAAAAGTCCCGGGACCATTCATAGTCATTTCTATCGGTTATCACGAATTTGACTTCATCTTGGGGACTCAGAGCCTTAAGATTACCGTGGAAAAATCGACCTGATTCCCCGCTGCCAGGACATTTTACATCCACAATTCTAATGACTTGCGTAGGTAAATGTGAAATGTCGAATGTTCCGTTGGTTTCAACAAGCGTTTCCAATCGATTGTCCAGCAGGGACTGAATCAGATGTAGTGATCCGGATTGAAGCAGAGGCTCGCCACCGGTCACCAGCGCCAGATCGCATCGATGTTTCAGGACAGCGTCAATGATTTCATCCAGTGACATTTCCTGACTCTCGGACCATGCGTAGGCAGTGTCGCAGTAGCGGCATCTCAGATTACACCCTGACAGTCTTATGAAAACGCATGGCAAGCCCGCATAGGATGACTCACCCTGAATGCTTTTAAAAATTTCGCATATTTTCAAATTCATATATTGTTCATTTCGATTCATTTGAGTTATGTTATTTGACGCAGATCTAAACAATGTGGCCATGGGCTTGTGGTGATATACGGGTATCTCAAAAGGCACAGTGGACAATAAGGCCTCTTTTAGATAATAGCAATTTTTTATCCTGAAATTAACAAGTTGCTTGGGGGCTATGGATTGCTCTCACAATGTCTGGAGGCAAAATGCCTGAAAAAAGAAATGTGACATTCCTTCCGGATGACATAACCATAGAAGTTTCGGCGGGTCAGTTGCTCCTGGATGCGGCTTTAGAGGCCGGTGTTTTTATCCCTGCAGCTTGCGGAGGTTCGGGCGCTTGCGCGCAATGTAAAGTTAAGGTGGTACAGGGGAAAGTGACCAGCCTGTCCATGGAGAAGCTTGACCCGGTAGCTAGGGCCGAAGGATTTGTTCTGGCGTGCCAATCGAGAGTCATTTCTGATCTCGTGATCGAGGTTCCAAAATCTAAAGTCGGACGCAAAGTCATTCCAAGGGACGAGCAGGATAGAAAAAGAGCCATGGCGATTCCTATGGAATCTCCTGTCCACCCTGAAAACAATCCTATGACCATCAGGGTGTACATGAGCCCCCAGGCGCCCACATTAGAAGACAATACGAGTGATTATGAACGTATAACCAGGACACTCAAGGTTGATCACGATATTTTTCCCGTCAGCGCTGATCTCGAAGTAATCAAGGAAATACCGAACGAGGTCAGGGCGGAGGATTGGAAATTTTCGGCGTGTCTAAGGGTGGATTCAATCCCTCATCTGGACAGTGATATTTACAAGTTGATCAAGGTCTCCCCTGGGCATGTCAATAGGGCACGACTGGCGGTAGCTATCGACATTGGAACAACATCGCTTTGGGGTGAACTTGTGGATCTTGAAAATGGCGCAGTACTGGCACGCGCCTCCAGGTACAATCCACAGATATCCATGGGTGATGATGTCATAAGCAGGATAGTTTTTGCCCTAAAAAAGGATGGTTTGGACAGGCTCCAACAGCATGTTGTCAAAGGTTTGAACGAAATAATGGATGAAATGCTTGAAAAGAGCGCTCAACCTCGGGACTCGATAAACTATATGGTCGCTGCGGGTAACACTGTCATGACGCATCTTTTCATGGGACTTTATCCAAAGTTTTTGCGCCAGACTCCTTATGTTCCTGCCGCCCAGAACATTGAACCGGTTTCTGCCAGGTCTTTGGGGCTTGATATGCCTCCAGGCTCGTTCGTAACGGTTTTTCCCGGGGTAGCTTCTTACGTCGGTGGCGACATAGTTGCGGGTGTACTGTCGAACGGAATGTGGCAAAGCGATGAAATGAGTCTTTTTATAGACATTGGCACCAACGGTGAAATTGTGGCTGGCAACAGAGACTTGTTGGTGACCGCCTCTTGTTCTGCTGGGCCGGCATTTGAGGGTGGCGGTTTGCAATACGGTATGAGGGCCGCTCCTGGAGCAGTGGAGGGTATTCTGATAGACCCGGAAACCCTGGAGCCGATGATAAAGACAATCGATGGTAAGCCCGCGCTCGGCATTTGCGGTTCGGGAATCATAAACATTGTGTCTCAGATGCTCCTGATAGGGATATTGAACCAGAACGGCAAGTTTGCGCATGATTTGAAGACCGATCGAATCCGAAAAGGTAAGAGTGGTCATGAATATGTGATCTGCTGGGCCAAGGAAAGTGGCCTGGGAGAGGATCTGACTTTAAGCGAAGTGGACCTGGATAACATTCTCCGGGCCAAGGGCGCAATGTTTTCGGGGTATTTGTGTCTTCTGGAAAAAATTGGTCTTTCCGTAGATGACCTGGACAAAGTAATCATTGCCGGGGCGTTCGGGAGTTTTATAAACCTGGATCACTCGGTCAACATAGGGCTTTTGCCGGATATCCCCAAAGAAAAATTCATGTTCATAGGCAATTCGTCTCTCAAAGGGGCCCGGCTCGCAGCCATTGACAGAAATATGATGGAAAAATCACGTGAAATAGCGCGGGCGATGACAAACGTGGAACTGTCTGAAGACCCGGCCTACATGGACAACTTCATGGCGGCCTTGTTCTTGCCTCATACCAGGTCCGAACTTTTCCCAACAGTAAAGCCCGGGTTTCTGAAACATCAGTAACACGGGGCTGGCGCGTTTAAAAAAGTATCAAGGAGATAATGCCAATTGTTCACCTGGAATTTTCGGCTACTCGACAATTGTCTACTCTGAATTCGTTAAAAGAAATTTTTTCATGCAACGGGTAGGGGCCAAAATTGTAAATGTTTTATTTGAATTGTGTAATCATAATTTGATAGAGTATTCTAATTCTGTCACATCTGTTCACCAATTGAGGAAAATAAGGGTGCTATGCCTTGGGAGGGAATTTCTGAATCAAGCCTCTGTTTTTGAGGTTAATTAAGTCAATTATCGAAAAATGAAAGTGGAGAGTCCGATGAGTCAAAAATTCGTATACTCATTTCAAGAGGGCGACGGCAAGAACAAGAAGCTCTTGGGTGGTAAGGGAGCAGGTCTTTGTGAAATGACCCAGATAGGCCTGAAAGTGCCGCCTGGCTTTGTAATTACTACTGAAGCATGTTTGAGTTTTCTTGACTCCGGAGTTGGAGAATTGCCGCCTGGCATGATGGAAGAAGTGATTGGGCACATGAAAGAACTGGAGAAGGAAACGGGGAAGACTTTTGGTGACCCGGAAAATCCTTTGCTGGTTTCAGTGCGATCAGGATCGGCCATGTCCATGCCCGGCATGATGGACACAATCCTGAACCTTGGCTTAAACTCGAACACTCTCCACGGTTTGATAGCGCAAACCGGCAACGAACGTTTCGGGTACGACGCATACCGACGCTTCATTCAGCTTTTCGGCAAGATAGCCATGGGTATACCTGATCAATATTTTGATGAAACGCTGGAGGCGGTAAAAGTCAAGACGGGCGCCATATCGGACGTAGATTTGACTACGGAAGACTTGAAAGAAATCAGTGAACTGTTTCTCAATGTAGTCTACGAACAAACATTCAGACCATTCCCGGAAGACGTATACGACCAGTTAAATATTGCCATCAAGGCTGTTTTCAATTCATGGAGCGGTAAAAGGGCCGTCGATTATCGCAGGGAATTCAACATCACGACGGACATGGCTAACGGAACGGCGGTGAACATCGTAGCCATGGTATTTGGCAACATGGGCAACGACAGTGGCA
The DNA here is from genome assembly GCA_964528855.1 of uncultured Desulfomonile sp. Taxonomy (GTDB): domain Bacteria; phylum Desulfobacterota; class Desulfomonilia; order Desulfomonilales; family Desulfomonilaceae; genus CAITZA01. Next base: position 4,875 of record CAZGVM010000037.1, read on the forward strand.
CTGGAGTCGGTTTTACCAGAGACCCGGCTACAGGGGAAAACGTAATGTTTGGAGAGTACCTGGTCAATGCTCAGGGTGAAGATGTGGTTGCCGGAATCAGGACCCCCAAACCCATCCAGGCGATGTCCCAAGAGATGCCTTCACTTTACAGGCAATTAGAAGAGTTGCGCAACAAGCTCGAAAAACACTACCGTGAAGTTCAGGATTTCGAGTTCACGATCGAAAAAGGTATCTTGTTCTGTTTGCAGACCAGAAACGGAAAGATGAACGCACAAGCCATGGTTCGTTCATCAGTTGACATGGTCGCTGAAGGTCTGCTCTCCAAGGAAGAGTCTCTGCTGAGAATAAACCCGGAACATTTGGAGCAATTGCTTTATCCGGGATTGGATCCCAGTTTTGAAGCCATTCCTCTTGCGACAGGTTTGCCGGCTTCCCCGGGGGCAGCATCAGGCAAGTGTATTTTTGACGCAGACAGAGCCGAAACCGACGGTCGTCAGGGAGAAAAGGTAATTCTTGTCAGGGAAGAAACAAAACCTGAAGACATTCACGGTTTCTTTGCCTCTCAGGGAATTTTGACAAGCCGCGGGGGTAAGACTTCCCACGCCGCTGTAGTGGCGCGTGGAATGGGAAAACCCTGTGTGGCAGGCGCAGAAGGCATAGTAGTTCAGACCGAACAGAGGCTCGCAATTGTCGGTGACAAGGTCATCCATGAAGGTGATGTGATCACGATAGATGGTGGCACCGGAAATGTTTACCTTGGAGAGATCCCCACAATTGAGCCCGAATTCAGCGAACATCTCAACACATTGCTTGCCTGGGCGGATAATCTGGCGCGTCTGGGAGTCATGGCAAACGCCGACACCCCGGAGGATGCGGAAAAGTCCAGAACTTACGGAGCAGTAGGCATAGGTCTTTGCCGAACCGAGCGTATGTTCAATGCGGCGGAGCGTCTACCGAAGGTAGTGGACATGATCCTGGCCGAGACATCTGAGGATCGTAAGAAAGCTTTGGCCAAATTGCTTCCAATACAGAGGTCGGATTTCAAGGCCATATTGATAGCAATGTCGCCATATCCGGTGACTATACGTTTATTGGACCCGCCCATTCATGAATTCCTTCCGACTGAAAATGATCTTATCAAGCAGCTTGAAGAACTGAAGAAATTGAGTTCTATCCAGAAAGCGGCCCAAGATCTGCTGGATGCCGTTCGCCTTGTTGATGTGGACGCCCACTCACATTACCTGGAGGGACTATCCCAGTTGCCGCTCAACCTTTCAGCCCTCGATCCCGTCACGGTTGAAAAGGCTCTTGCGAAAAGAAAACTCATGCTTCAGAGAGTTCGCACTCTCAGAGAGATAAACCCGATGTTGGGTCATAGAGGGGTGCGTCTGGGCATAACTTATCCTGAAATCTACCAGATGCAGATTCAGGCCATACTTGAGGCTACTGCAGAATGTATGAGGGAAGGAGTTGAAGTTTATCCTGAAATCATGGTTCCGCAGGTATGCTCACATAAGGAACTGCGTTGGGTAAAAAATTATGTGGATCAAATTCAGGCCGAAATTGAATCCTCTCAGAACATAAAACTGAAATTCAAGTTCGGTTCCATGATAGAAGTCGTCCGGGCATGTGTAACAGCTGAAAGTATCGCGGGAGTGGCCGAATTCTTCTCATTCGGAACTAATGACCTCACTCAGGCAACTTTCTCTTTCAGCCGTGAAGATGCGGAAAACAAGTTCCTGCCTTTCTATCAGGAAGCAGGCCTGCTGCCGGCCAATCCATTTGAATCACTGGACACGGTTGGAGTCGGCGCTTTAATGAAGATGGCCGTGAATTCCGGAAGAACTGCCAATCCGAATTTGAAGATCGGAATATGTGGAGAGCATGGTGGCCATCCGGCTTCCATCAAATTCTGCCATAACGTAGGCCTGAATTATGTTTCATGTTCAGGTCCGCGTGTTCCCATAGCCAGACTCGCTGCAGCCCATGCAGCGCTGTTGGAGACAAAGATTTAGTCTTCTCTGCCAGATGTTCTCGGCCCCACGCAGGAGCCGTACTAGATCCTGAAAAGGAATCCCGGAAGATCGACGATTAAATATTTCGTCGATCTTCTGAGCTTATGGCTGCAGATTGATCAAACCGGCCAATGTATCAGTAGTTCTTCCATTCTTGAAAAACACTGCTTGTGATGAAAATCGGCGTATTTGACTTTCTTTCATCCGGCGTGTTAAAGTGGGGATGTATTTGTCTAACCGAAAAAATACATTATGAGCATCAATCAGGCCCACTTGGTTAGGAGAGAAGGATGATCAGGCTGAAAAAGTCCTTTTTCATATTGATTTTGTTGTTAATTATGGCTCCATCAGTTTGTATGTCCGGTAACTATGCGCCCCGACCCTGTTTGCCCGACAAGCCTCCGCCACCTGAAACGATCGGCTCGGTGGCTATACCCTTCGATATTCCAGTCTGGCCGACTTTGGTCAAAACTGAATTCCACGTTTTACCATGGGTTAGTCTTGGGACATTCTCGGTGTGCCTGCCGGGATGCAGCCAGGCATTCGAATTCAAGGCGCCATGCTTGTCTTTAAAACCAATTCCCGTCTGGCTTCCGTGGCTCCGACCCCTTGACGCCGAGTGCAAGGATTCTGAAGTGGTAAAAATTCCCTGGTAACGAACTCATTTCTATATTCGGGCCGCCTGATAGTTTTCAGGTGGCTTCACGTAACATCTTGACTGACAAACTCCTTTCAAAAGCTTCATCTGAAAATCACCACCCTGATACAATTGCGGATTGTCTAAACCTGACATTGGCTCTCGAGAAACTTGTGAAATTTTTGGAACATGACGCAAGCCGTCTCTTGAATGTATCCAGGATCAGGGAGTATACGGATCGGGCTCGGGATATACTTGAAAAATCCCGGCACACAGGGTCTTCAATTGTCATAGGGCTAATCGGCGGCACAGGTGTGGGCAAGTCCACCTTGATCAATGCTTTAGCCAGAGAAGAAATATCAAACGCTTCCGACAGGCGTCCTTTTACCGACCGAGCAGTAATCTACAGGCACCGTGACCAGGAGCTTTCATTTGAAAGGCCGGCTGATTTGTTCAAACATCCGGACGCTACTCACCTGAATGATTCCATCAAAGACATTGTAATGATAGACATGCCTGATTTTGACAGTTACGACCGTAATAACGAGAAAACTGTTCTGGAGTTGATGCCGACCCTTGACATGGCGCTCTGGATTGTCAGTCCCGAAAAATATGCTGATGCATCTTTCTTTGATTTTGTGAAAAACTGCCACGCCCACCAGAGCAATTTTAGTTTTGTGTTCAACAAATCCGACCAATTGATTGATGAAGATTCAATTGACAGGCATTCCAAACTTAAAGAGGCGTTGGGTCACTTCGTGTTTCAACTTAAAGCGCAGACAGGAATAAGTAATCCAAGGTTTTTTTCTGTTTCAAGTTCCTGGGAGTTTTCCGGTTTGTCGCACGACCGATTTCTCGACGATGAATTCTCAGGGTTGAGAGAATTCATCATGGCCAACCGTAAGACCAAAGAGATCCAAAGCATAAAATTCCTGAATCTCTACAGGCAGTCAACAATTCTTTTTGAAGAAGTTTTAACGAAGGCGCAACCGGATTTGAAGCGCCGAACAATTCAACGTATCTTTGATTTTAGGGAAGCGGACCGTGGATTGGAATCATTTAACTGTGACGAGTCCACGAGAAAAAAAATTTCCTCAGACATCTTTCATCTAATGGCGGTAAATGACAAGTCGCTCTCATCGATTCAACTTGCCATGAAAATGTTCACTCTACGTTTGAACAAAAATGATTCTGCCTTACCTGATCGCATTATGTCTGATTTTAAGGAAACGCTGTTTGATCTCGGAGCCCCATTTATCAAAAACATGCGCCGAATCCAGGGAAGAATCGATTCCGAGTCATTGCTTGGTTTATCCGACACGATTTCCGAACAGATGTCCGACAATTTTGCAACCATGATCAGTGAGTCGGTAGACCAAAGCGTTGCGAATCTTACAAAAATCCCGGATATGAACCAGAATAAAATCAGTTCCTTTTTTTTGCGGATTTCACAAAGTTTTTTCCTGCTCTTGCCGGTGGCGCTGTTGATGGTCAGACTCTTCAACAATGATCACATGCACGGGTTATTCCGCGAAGTCGATGTTCAGGGGATTCTATGGGGACTGATCATACTGGCGTCCCAAATTTTCAGTCCTCAGGGCCTTTCTTCGCTTCTGAGTCTTATTCTGATCGAATCGTGCGTGGTAATGTGGCTTGCGAAGAGGCGAATCAGGAGAATTGGAAAGAGGTCCGTCAGACTGGCTGAGTTGGTGCTGAAGGATTTTCAGAATTCGGTAGAGGATTGTTCGAAACGAGTCACACAGTCGATCGATGCGAATCTCAACCAGATGTCTGTGGCCCTAAATGAACTGGAAAGGCTGGAGAAGCTGTTTATCGTGAAGATTTAGACAAACGTCAACCTGATGAGCGAAAAAGAATTTGTTCAAACTTATATTGAGAAATGTTTTCAGAAGCAGATTGAGATCAGGACTGACACTCCTGGGGGTGGCCATAGCCATGCTGGCTTTCGGAATTTTGAGAACCCTTATAGGAGCCTGGTATATCGGAGTTGAGACATCGTCGGTCAATCGTCTGGTTATAAGAAACAAAATATCACTGATTTACTCACTGCCACTGTCCTATCGTAACAAAATATCCCAGGTTCATGGAGTCAGTGCAGTAGGGTACGGGCTTTGGTATGGCGGAGTCTACAAAGACAAGAAGAATTTTTTTGCGCAGTTTGCCATAAACGGTCTGGAATACTTGGACATGTATCCCGAGTTTGTGCTGACTTCGGAGGAGAAAAAAGCTTTTGAGAAAGACCTAAATTCTGCAATAGCCGGACAAAGCCTTGTGGATAGATTCGGTTGGAAGATAGGGGATGTCATTCCACTGGAAGGGACAATCTATCCTGGAAAAATAGAGCTTGTGCTGGTCGGAGTATATAAGGGAGCCCAGAAAAATACGGATGAGACGGCATTTTTCTTTCGTTATGATTTTATGAACGAGGCGCTTAAAAAAAGCTCCCCCGATTTGGCCAACAAGGCCGGATGGTACATGATAAAAGTCAAGGATCCTGATAAGGCCCCGGAAATAGCACAGGAAGTTGACGCTCTGTTCAAAAATTCCCTGGCGGAAACTCTTACAGAAACTGAAAAGGCTTTCCAGATGGGTTTCGTCTCTATGACGGAGGCGATAATTGGCGCTGTGCAAATAATATCATTTGTGGTTATAGGAATCATCCTGATAGTTTTAGCCAACACCATGGCCATGACCGCCAGGGAGCGCTCCGCCGAGTTTGCAGTCTTGAAAACAATGGGGTTTGGCCCGTTATTCATTTTTGGTCTGATATGCGGGGAATCGGTTGCTCTGGCGCTCGCTGGCGGCTTTCTTGGAACCGCTTTGACTTTTCCGGGTGGAGCCCTGTTTCAAGCCCAACTGAAGTCTTTTTTGCCGGTTTTTGAGGTGAGCAACACAACTGTTGCGCTTATACTGGTTGTTTCCCTTGGATTGGGACTACTTGCCGCCTTGCCTCCGGCCATCCGGGTCAGCCGCTTGCCAATAGGCGACGGTCTCAGACACCTCGGTTAAAAGAATCAGTGAAGAAATCCTTCAGATTATTTTGTTGACGCCAAGCTTATGAAGGGGTCATTTTGGCTTCATCAGGTATCCATGCCTTAGTGTACGGAATGAACAGAAAGGCCGGGATAGAGAGTATGAAGGTCCATGTGAAATAATACGCATAACCGATATCCTGAGTTACCCAACCACTCGATGAGGCCGCAATTGTGCCGGAAATCCTGAACAGAGCAGATAACAAGGCGTACTGGGTCGCTGAAAATTCTTTCTTGCAGATACTCATCAGAAAAGCGAGAAAAGCTGAAGTCCCCAATCCGCCGCAAAAAGACTCAAAAAAAGATGCCATATATATGCCGTAGGCGCCAAACCCTGGATAGGCGGCAACAAAAGAGTAAGACAGGTTGCTCAGGGATTGTAATAAACCGAGTACCCATAATCCGCGATAAATGCCGAAACGAGTAATGTACACGCCGCCTGAAAGAGCTCCGGCAATTCCGGCAAACACTCCTATTGTTCCCGTGATCAATCCTATTTCTGTTGTGGTAAGACCCTGATCCAGCCAGAATGGTCTAACCATCGGTCCAATAGCTAGGTCTCCGAGTTTGAACAGCAGTATGAAACAGGCTACCTGAATTACCCCGGGTCTTTTCAACAAATCCTGAATTGGCGCTAGCAGAGAGTTTACGGAGAATCTGGGTCTTTGAACCTCAATATGTGGAAGATACAAAGAGATGAGGCCACAGACGGCAAGGATTCCTGCGGCTATCAAGTAGGTGAATTTCCATCCCATCCAGCCGCCCAAGGCAATAAACAAGCCGCCTGACACCACCAGGGCCACCCTGTAGGCCGCCTGCCTGAATCCGTTGGCCATCCCCATCTCGGATGCGTTCAGCAATTCAATCGTATAAGCGTCTATTGCGATATCCTGACTGGCTGAAAGCACGGAGAATGTTACCAGCATCACCCAGAACAGAGTGGTTGGAGTAGCAGGATCCAGTGGCAACAGAACCATAATTGAGGCTGCCATTAGTAGTTGTGCAGCCGATATCCAGTGACGCCTGGCCCCAACAAAATCGATTGCCGGAGCCCAGAGGAATTTTAGGGCATAGGGGATGCCGACAAGACTGAGCAGTCCCATATCAACCAGGCTCATCCCCTTAATCCTGAAATATACCGGTAAAGTCTGTTCGATTATTCCAAAAGGAAACCCTTCAGCAAAGTAAAGTAGTGAAACAAGAAGGAGTTTTCGGTTTAATTTCATCTAGACTCCCAGATTCTCCCCCGTAAGCGGAGGGCGAGGAGTCCGGATAATACACAAAATCAGGCTTTACCAAAAGGCTTTTGATTATTTTACGGTCTTTCATGTGAAATTGCAGGAACGGGGAATTCTGAAATCCTGGAGGACAACGCCTGAGGACCGAGCAACCCCAGTGACATCAGAAGTTTCAAGAGATCCTCTATTGGCATATCCAGTGGACTAAAATCTTCAACTGGGACCAATACATTGAAGCCTGTGGCAGGTATGGGTGAGTTTGGGATGAACACGAGAACATGTTCTTTTCCATCTGCCATAATGTAGTGTTCACCAGATGTCAACAGACAAAGGGCGGTGACGTTTCCAAACCGGACCTGTCCGACTCCTCCGAATTTTTCCAATCCCGAGTTTCCTTTTTGGCCAAAAAGATCAACGGCCTGGTCCACAGCTGAATAAATTTTACCCACGAGCGGGATCCGTGACATTATCCCCCTTATGGCCTTGTGCAATTTTGCAACCGTAGCCCGTGTTACCAAAACCCCCAGGATGATTATCAGAAGAACCACTACAAGATATCCGCCCAAGTATCCCGGAATTTTGTATTCGGGGCTGACTATCGTGGCCAGGAAATGACCGAATGGGCTGCTGGGACCTACATAAGCGTCCGCTATCTTGACCATCCAACTCACCACAAAAATAGTCACGATCAATGGAAGTAAGGTAGCTATTCCCGTCAAGAAAAATCTGAACAGTGAGCTTATGGCAGCCCGCATTTTTGTCTATCCCCTTTCCAATAAGAACAAACCTGAGTGACTTGATGCCGGAAATGAGAATAATTTTGGCAGTTCCCCGCAACATTGTCTGAATTTTATTTCCAACCAACATAGGTTACTATATACTAAACTCTGGCATTTTTGAACCCCGTCAGGTAACGGCCAGGACATCCCGATAAGCCCGTCTGATGGGTTTTTTATGGGTGGATGCAGAAGCTATGCGTAAAAGAGCCGCAAAAAATTCTATAATATTTGTGTGTCAAGGGATTAGGGTGCGCAACCAGCATAGCCGAGTCCAGACAAAAACAGGGTTGTCAAAAATCCCGCAATGATTACAACAAAATAGATGCGTAACAGTTTTTTTGCCTGATAGTGATTTCTTAACATCTATTTTTTGCAGATTCAGCGTAATGATCCGAGTTGGGATGATGCCGTCATTTGGAAATCACAAGCTCAGGTTTTGAGCATTGGCGACTCGTTGATCGGCAAGCCGTTCGATTTTTATTATGAGGTCCATGTCCTTTGAAGTAGTCCCATAAGGCCTAGTTTAGAGAATGTGAAAAGTTTTCAGAAGATTACAAAAGGAGAGTGATTTCCTATGACCCTAGAACCTTCCATCAGAGAAAAAGTGGTGTGGCTTGGTCATGCAAGCTTCAGAATTGATGGCGAACAAACAACGATTTACATAGATCCGTGGAAGCTGAAGAATCCGATACCCGCGGATCTGATCTGTATTACTCACAGTCATTTTGATCACCTGTCGCTAGACGATATAGCGCTGATTCGAAAACCGTCTACAGTGATCGTGGGGCCGGATGACTGCAAAGCTGATTTTGGGGCTTCTTTCAGGGAAATCAGACCCGGTCAGTCACTCAAAATCGGGGAGGTCACCGTAGAGGCTTACCCGGCTTACAATACAGACAAAGATTTTCATCCAAAGAAAAATGGCTGGGTCGGCTACGTCGTCCAGGTTGATGGTATCAGGATCTATCACAGTGGCGATACGGACACTATCCCGGAAATGGCTGAAATCAGGGCCAACGTGGCATTACTTCCTGTTGGGGGCACTTACACCATGACGGTCGAACAGGCTGCTGAAGCAACTTCGAAGTTACAATCTGACTATGTCGTTCCAATGCACTGCGGCGATATAGTCGGGTCTTTGGACGATCGCACAAAATTGAAAAACATATCAAAAATACCGGTTATTATATTAGATCCTAAAGCTGGAGTGTAAAGTTTCATCTCATGAATGATCAAAAAGAAACTGTGTTTCAGACACGAGTTCGTTTTGCGCCCTCACCAACGGGGTATCTTCATCTGGGAGGGGCCAGAACGGCTCTGTATAACTGGCTATGGGCCAGAAAAAACGATGGGGTTTTCATACTCAGGATAGAAGATACAGACGCTGAGCGCTCAACGGCAGAATCGGTTCAGGAGATTCTCGATGGATTGAAATGGTTGGGACTGGATTGGGATGAAGGGCCATATTTTCAGTCCCACAATCTGGACAAACACGCTGAAGCGGCGTCAGAACTCCTGAAGAGTGGGTATGCTTACAGGTGTTTTTGTTCAAAAGAAGACCTTGAAACCCAACGCAAACAAGCCGAAGATAAAAAAATGGCCTTCATGTACGATGGTAGATGCCGCAACCTGAGTTATGAAGAAATAGCAGCCAGGCTCAAGAGTAATGCCCCATTTGTAGTGAGATTCAAAGTCCCGAGAGATTCTGAAACGAAAGTCGTTTTTGATGACGCTGTTTACGGTCGAATGGAAAAAAAGGCCGTAGACATCGAAGATTTTGTCATATTACGATCTGACGGCTCACCATTATACATATTGTCAAATGCGGTTGACGACTCACTGGACAGGATCTCTCATGTAATCCGGGGCGCAGACGGCCTGGCGAACACACCCAAACAGGTTCTGATTTATGGGGCCTTGGGAGTGAAGCCTCCGGTTTTTGCGCACATGCCTCTCACTCTTGATAACAAGAAAGCCAAGCTCTCAAAAAGGGTTCACGGTGAAGCCGTTACCATCGCTTATTACAAAAGTCGTGGTTTTCTGCCATGGGCGCTGTGCAATTTCATGGCGTTACTGGGTTGGTCGGGCCCCGAAGGGCAGGAGTTTTTCTCCAGGGAAGAATTGATAAGGGTTTTTGATCTGAATCGTATAAACAGGGCTAATTCGATATTCAACTATACCACGGGAGACCCGAAGAACTGGACTGATCCCAAAGCAATACATTTTAATTCCACTTATTTGAGAAATATGCCGATAGACGAATTGATTCCTTATGTAAAAGAAGAACTCCTGTCCAACAAACTATGGCACGATTCTTACGAATCAGAAAAGAAAGAATGGTTTGAAAAAACAGTTGATCTCATAAGGTCACGTTTCCTGACACTTGAAGATTTTTCAACCCGGGGAAGAGCTTATTTCAGCGATGAATTTGAATTTGATGAAAAAGCGGTAAAGAAAAATCTCAAATGCGACGAACGCCTGGCGTTTTTCCTTCCAGGACTGGCTGATGAGATAGAAAAACTGCAGGAGTATGAACCGCAATCTCTCGAGGTGGTCTTCAGGAATTTTGCAGAGCAAAATGAAATAAAGGCAGGCTTGATAATAAACGCAGCCAGAACAGCAGTCTCCGGATCGTCGGTGGGACCCGGGCTGTTTGAGCTACTTGAAATAATGGGTAAAACCAGAGTGGTAGACAGGCTAAGATCGGCCACAAAACTGATTAACTAAAATCAGACTTTATCCGTGCATGATTTTAATGGGGCAGTCAATTTGACTGCTCTATTTTTTTTCAAATCTTGTCTTTAGAATTGCTCGGGTTATTTTTTCGGCCTGATCAATGAAACCTTTTGGTCTTTCAGAATTTACGACGACCGAGAATACCAGAATCTTCCCTTGGCCGTTTACACCAAAACCTGCTAGTGCGCTTACTCCCCTGAGAGTTCCAGTCTTTGCCCTGACCCTTCGACGCATTCCCTCTTCATTGAATTTCTCTTTGAGAGTTCCATCAATGCCCGAAACAGCAAATGAGGACAAATATTCGGGTCCATAACTGAAATCTCCTACTGCCGTCTGAAGGACCTTTACCATCGTTGATGCGCTTATTTTATTAGCCCTGGACAATCCCGACGCGTCCGACAGTGAAAAAGATGTTTCCTGAACGCCACAGGTGATCAGAAAACGTTTAAGCGCTTCCAGACCTTTTCCTCTAGTTCCCGGAGGACCAAATGCCTTTGCTCCAACAGTAAGGCAAATCTGTTCGGCCATGAAGTTGTTACTGAATTTGTTTAACCAGTAGACTATCAGACTCATTGGTTTGGAAGTGTATTCACATAACGGAAAGACCGACGGCGGCGTCAACGATCTCCTGACCGACCCGTTTACCCTGATTCCTTCGCGCTGCAGAAATTCCTTCAAGGTATACCCAAAATAGAGGGCGGGGTTGGACACATTCACGTACCTGCCACGAGCCTGGGCATCCACGCCTATGGTACCGATTACCGATATATGCTCACGCTCCGAAGCGTCGGTCGTCTTGTTAATATCCAACTGGGCCGATTTTGAACCCTCAACGGTTTTAACATTTGATTTCAAAATCACAAACTCACTTGACGGATCAAGCTTCACACGCGCAAGGCTACCGATATTTGTCGCAGGCAGTGTTATTATTTTGAAAGAGTTAAAATTTAGAGACAACGCACTGTATGGGGCATGATATGCGCGTATCCCGAGTTCCTCATTTTCATCCAAAGGTTTGCTCGGCAAGAAAAAAGAATCATCTACCACTATTGATCCGCGTATTTCCAGCAACCCCTTGTCCCTGATCATACGCGCCAGGACAAAAAGGTCTTCTGTTACAAAATGAGGGTCTCCACTGCCTTTTATGTATAGATTCTCGACTGTTGAATCTTTATGGCCATCGACGTAAACTGAAGTGGTGTAGCAAAATTCCGGTCCTAGTGAACTGAGCGCGCACGCGCTGGTAAGAACTTTCATTGTCGATGCCGGAACCAGCGCCAAATCAGGATTGGCCTCCATGAGAACCTGGCCACTACCTAATTCGGAAACCTGTACCGAAGCAACCATGTCCGATTGAAGCTCCCTATCCAGTATCAACTTCAATTCCCGATTGAATGCCGGTCCCTGGGCGTACGCATAGGGAACAACTGAATTAAAGCACACTAAAACAGTTAAATATATCAATAAGATATAATGACATGTGTTTTGGCCTATACGCGCATTGGAAGTGGTTACAGTAAATTTTCTCCAGAAAGGGGCCATGACAGTGTTCAGGAATAAAAGCATCGAGTGCACCTTTTTATATTAATAATACATTTAGTTAGCAAAACTAAATCATGTTTGGGATTAGACCTGGTCCTGGTGTGTTAAACCAAATAGCATGTGTTATTAACTAGATGGCAATAATATATTTTTAAGGTTATGTCAAACCGGCGCGTATGAAAGCATCTGGCGCTCCTTTTGATGTTTTATTATTTATATTTTTACATATAAAAACAAATAGTTACATCTGTTTTCTATGTGAGTTGATAGACCTGTTTCTTGGAAATATTTTTAAGCTATTGAAACAATCTTATATTTTTTGCTTGACAGAAATTAAACCAACAGATAAAGGAGTTTCAACATTTTGAGCTGGGAGGAAGGGTATGTTGAGAAGAATCCCTTTTACGCCGTTGGTATGTCTAGTTTTTTTTGTATCAACTTGTCTCTTTAACGTTTCTTGGGCAGCTGGTCCTGATGAGTCGCTTGAAATACTGCTCAAACCGAATCAAACGAGCATAGCGACCACGCCGACTGTTCAACCAACCAAAGCCAGGCGCTCCATAGGCGCTTATAGTTATGGGGCGCCGCCGGCCTTCATAACTAAAGTAAAGGCTCCCGTTCAAGCGATATGCGCTCCGGGATTTGTAGCCCCAACCTGCATTTTGCCTGTCCCACAGGTCGGGCAGTGGCAGATAGGCGTTCAAGCCCTGTTTGCGAAGCTTCGCGGTAACGTTTCGTGGCCTAATCTTCAGAACAACAACTTATGGTGGGGTGGCGGATGGTTCAACACCAACCCTAATTTCACCGACAGTCTTCAACTACCTGCTTATCAGACACTGCCTGCAGTCGATGTTCGCTATCAGTTCAGGCCGCGCTGGTCGGTCAGATTCTGGGCGCTTGGCACGGAACTCAAAGGCGGTGGCTGGCCGCAAGACACCTTCTACTTCGGATTCCAGGGTGGCGGTTGGTCGCCACAGCTCTTCAACTGGGGTAACCCTATCACCTCACGCTGGCAACATGGCTACTATCAAGTGGGCTTGATGTATGACGCAATTAGAACCTGCAACACCATGCTGAGCGTATACGGTGGTTGGGCGCACACGGATGACAGGGTGGATGTGGGATGCTCATGGTGCGGATGGCAGGCAAGCACGCTTAGCAAAAGCACGGACAATGTGTCAGTAGGTCTGGAGTTGCAGAAGTGTGTGGTGACAACGTCAACAGGAGGAACCTTCTCCTTGGATAACAGAGCCGCTGCGATGTTCATGGACAATTCGACCGGCTGGGATGTGCAACTCGGTGGTCGTTACACTATCCCCATGAACTATGGCAGATGGGGTTATCTCAAGGGTGGATACAGATATATCAACAACAACAAAAATCAAAACGATTACGCTCTGAATTACACAATAGATGGCGGTTTTGCTGAACTAGGATTCATATTCTAATAAACGAAACTGATTTTATCAGGCCGATGACTAGCACGGGAACTCAAACAAACGATCCGGAGATCCCAATAATTAAAAAATTAACAAGTCTCCGGATTAACGCTAGCTACGTTTAAGAGAACCCACTATTCGATCGGCCTTTCAATTTAGTGAGCCCGGCCGCTTGACGGCGTATCCCAGCTCGACCCCATCGGTCGGGCTTCTTTTTTTGTCAAATATTCGATTTACGATGAAATCATAAATAAGGTTTTAAAACATCATTTTTTGACCCTAACATATTTTTCTTCAGAACGTAAAGATTCATTACCAGATAGGGGACCGCCATGAAAATTGTGATCGCTCCGGATTCTTTCAAGGGAAGTCTGACATCGATTGAGGCGGCAAACGCAATTGCAGAAGGTTTTATCAGAGTATTCAAATCTGCCGTTATCGAGAAGATTCCGATGGCCGATGGCGGAGAGGGAACTGTAGAGGCGCTGATTAGCGCCACTGGAGGAAGTCTTCGCCGCCTCCGGGTAAAGGGCCCCCTTGGGGAGGAAGTGGATTCCTTTTACGGAGTCTTAGGCGACCATCAGACTGCCGTGATAGAAATGGCAGCGGCCTCGGGTTTGACATTGATCGAAAAGGATAAGCGCAACCCGTTGATTACAACTTCTTACGGAACCGGGGAGTTGATCAGGCGGGCGATTGATGACGGATTCAAAAAAATAATACTTGGCATCGGCGGGAGCGCTACTAATGACGGCGGGGCCGGGATGGCTCAGGCACTGGGTATCAGATTTCTGGATGATTCGGGAAACGAGCTGCCGATGGGGGGACTTTCGTTGAAAAGTCTCGCAACGGTGGACCTCTCCGGAATTGATTCCCGTGTGAAAGAAACGGAGATAGTTGTCGCATGTGATGTTGACAATCCATTATGCGGCCCAAGAGGGGCTTCCGCCGTGTACGGTCCTCAAAAAGGGGCCACTGCGGCTATGATTTCTGAACTAGATGACGCGTTGAAAAACTTCGCGGATATGTCCGTCTCAGCGACGGGACGGGAAGCGGCGGACATCCCTGGAGCGGGAGCGGCCGGAGGCATGGGGGCCGGCTTACTTTTTTTTACCAACGCGGTTTTGAGGTCCGGTATCCAAATTTTGATGGAAGCCACACAAATGGAACAACGCATCATGGAAGCTGATCTGGTAATTACCGGTGAGGGGATGACTGATTCTCAGACGTCTTTTGGAAAAGCTCCTGCAGGGATAGGTGAATTGGCGGCAAAATACAACAAAGTCGCAATCTGTATATCAGGCGGACTGGGATCGGGCGCGGAAGCCATCCTGAGTCACGGTATTCATGCGTTTGCCAGTATTGCGCCAGGCCCAATGACCCTCGATGAATGTATTTCCCACGCTGCCGGTTTGCTGGAGGCTGCCGCTTTCCGGTTTGCGCTGGCACTGAAAGCAGGAATTGCGCTCTCGAACAACTCCGGTTCAGAGGGCGAATAAGTCCACAAAGGGACAATTCTCATCAGATCGCTATTCCTCGTAAAGAGTGTTTAAGTCCCTCCAGGATTTTTACCTGGACGGTTTGTCCCAGGACATTCCGATTCGAACATTCGAAATTAACGATCTTGTTTGTCCGGGTTCTACCGAAAGCCTGCCCCGAATGGTCAGGAGGATTCCTCTCGACCAGAACCTCGACATTTTTTCCTTCCAGAGACTTGTGGTAGGTGTCCGTGATGATTTCCTGGATTTCATGGACACGCGCCAGCCTGGCCTTTTTAGTTTCCTCGGAAAGATGTCCGCCAATGTGCTCTGCGGCGGTTCCAGGCCTGACCGAATATTTGAAAGAAAATATCTGGTCATATCTGATCAAATCCAGAACGGACAAGGTGTCCTGAAAGTCTTCATCGGTTTCACCGGGGAAGCCCACTATTATGTCAGTAGTTATGGCTACCCCGGGTATTGTTTGCCTCAACGATTCAATCTTGGACAGATACTGACCCTTGTTGTACTTTCTTCTCATTGCTTTAAGAATTTCATCCGAGCCGCTTTGAATGGGAAGATGAACATGTTCACAGACCTTGTCCAGGGAGGCCATAGCCTCAACCAGATCGAGGTCAAAATCTTTTGGATGAGAAGTGGTAAAACGTATTCGTTCGAGTTTGTTTATATTGTTAAGCGACTTAAGAAGGGTTGAAAAATTGTTTCCTGACGCTGAATCCAGGCCATACGCGTTCACATTCTGGCCCAGAAGCGTTATTTCCCGAATACCATGTTCAACCAGCCACTCGGCCTCTTCAAGAATTCTTTCCAGGGGGCGACTCTGTTCAGGCCCTCTGGTGTATGGCACCACGCAATAAGAACAGAAGTTTGAGCAGCCCTGCATAATGGTCAAGAAAGAGCATACCTGGCCTTTTCTGGGGGCCGGGCCTTTGAGGTTGAGGGATTTGACGTTCTCACAGAAATCTACCTTCGCCATTTTTGTTCGGTGGCGTCTGATCGTTTCGATCATGTTGGGCAATTCGGCGACCTGATGTGTGCCAATGACCAAATCGAGCACGTCGGAGGTTTTTAGCAGCCTGTCTTTTTCCTGTTGGGCAACGCAGCCGGCAACCGCTATAACCACTTCAGGATTAGCTTTCCTTACCTGCCGGAATCTGCCAAGCGCGCTGTAGACCTTGTGCTGGGATTTTTCGCGAATAGCGCAAGTGTTAACAATTATAACGTCAGCCTGATTTTCCTCCTGGGTTGGCAAAAAATCCATGCTCTCCAGTAACGATGACATGATCTCGGAATCATGCGCATTCATCTGACAGCCGTAGGTTTCTATATAGTAAAATCCTCTGGCCAAATTCCAATCTCTCCGGGATGGGTTTATTTGTCATAAACGCGGATGCAGGACTCATGATAGCACGAAA
>CAZGVM010000037.1:21237-21650 GCA_964528855.1 uncultured Desulfomonile sp.
TGTTCCGTAAATTTTTTAACAGGGATCCATGTGATTAGCTGCGCAAAATTTTCCATGCCCTGAAAATCTTACCCGTCCATAAAATATATCCATTAATTAAGATGTTACGACCAGCAAAAGTCTTGGTAAAACCAAATCCCTGTTTTGTTGGTCATCCAGCGCTTCTCGCGTTGTGAAAAAATTTTGCATCAGCTCATTTTAATCATAGCGGGCACTAAACGACAGTTGTAAGCTTAACTATCTGTTTTTCTGAGATAAAAAGACAAAAAAATAGCCCACCTTATTATCTAGGAGGGCTGAGGGTATGGATTAGGAGTCGTTTGTTATAGATTTAATATGCAACGTTGGCGCCAAATGGGCTGCAAGCTGCGATATTTTATAAAAAAAGTTCTTTAGAGGAATCGATCAACTTC
>CAZGVM010000038.1:0-8028 GCA_964528855.1 uncultured Desulfomonile sp.
TTTGGGTCTGATCTTGCTGCTCGATGCCAAAACGCTTCATATGCCTATAAAGAGAGTCTCGGGCTATCCCTAGCATACGGGCGGCGCATCTTCTATTGCCTTCACAGCGATTGAGCGCCTCCTTGCACAGGGATTCTATTACTGCATCGGTCACGTCGTGAAGTGTGCGCTCATTTGCCGGAAAACTGGATATATGAGACCATTCCGGCGAACTGGCATTAACAGAAGGAAGCAACAAGCTCAAGCTACCGCCTTCATAAAGCATCAATGCTCGCTCAACAACGTTTCGCAATTCCCTGACATTGCCCGGCCAGGCATAACTTGTCAGCGCTTTTACAGTGGCGGGATCAAAATAAGGGAGATGGGTTAGTTGAAGTTCCACCGCCAGCCTCGACATGATCTCGTCCAGAAGGACGGGAAGGTCTTCGAGCCTGTCACGAAGAGGCGGCACGTTTATCCCAAAAACGTTAATTCTATAAAAAAGGGCGGAGAGGAAACGGCCTTCCTCAACCTCCTTGACCAGACTCCTGTGGGTGGCTGCAATAATCCGAGCATTTACATGAAGGCTTTTTTCACCACCGACCCGAAGGAATGACTTTGTGTCAAGAAAGGTAAGTAGCTTGGACTGTAGGTAGAGTGGAAGCTCTCCTATTTCGTTGAGTAGTATGGTGCCCCCTTCCGCCAGCTCAAGAAGCCCTCGTTTACGGGCAAGCGCTCCCGTGAATGCGCCTCGCTCGTGTCCAAAAAGCTCTGATTCCGCCAAATCCCTGGCTATTGCGGCACAATTGAGCGTAAAGTAGGGACCCGACGCACGTTTCGAATGGTCGTGTATCCACCGAGCCACGTAGTCCTTTCCGCTTCCGCTCTCCCCCTGAAGCAGCACCGTACCGTCACTACCCGCTGCAGAGAGAGCTTCTCGAATCGTTGACTTCATGGCGTCGGAAGGGTAGCTTTCACAAATCGCTTCTTTCTTTGGTAATAATCGAGCTCTGTCCGTCACATCACGAGAAATCCCGAATACGCCGATAATTTTGCCATCAGAGTCATGAAGCGGTCTCAGAATAGTGTTCAGAATCAATGATACGCCCTTAATTGTGACAGCGTGTTCCCTTTCGATGGACTCTCCCCCGAGTACACGGAGTTCCAAAAGACCAAGTTCTTGGCCAACTTTTTCACCATATATCTCTGTGGATCTACGCCCAATGATTTCCAACACGTCAAGGCCATGAGTTTTGGCCATAGCCGGGTTCACTTGCACATATTTAAGATGATTGTCCATCATGAAAATAAGGTCTTGGGCGCATTCAAACAACGCCCGAAAATGTTCTTGACTAACAAGCAGTTTTCCCTCGGTCTGCTTCTGTTCACTAATATCAAGATACGTTCCCGCCATCCGCAACGGTGCGCCGTCTTCATCCCGTTCGATTACCGAACCGCGTGCCAAGACCCACTTCCAATCACCCAGCTTGGGCCTGACCCGAAATTCTGCCTCATAAAAAGGTGTAGATCCTTCCAAGTGCGCATTAAACAGTTCTTTTACTCTAGGCAAATCATCAGGATGAGTCAGACTTTCCCACCATGGGAAACGTAGCTGAATTTCCTCTAACTCATATTCTAGCAACCTGGCCAGGCGTTGGTCACAAACAACCCCATCTGACTTGACATTGTAATTCCATGACCCTAGGCCGGCTCCGGTCAACACCAGACTGAGCCTCTGCTCACTCTGTCTGACCTCCTCTTCCGCGAGCCGGCGCTCTTCTATTTCCAATTCCAGCTCTTCATTAACCCTCAATAATTCCGATGTTCGCTCTTTTACTCTGAATTCGAGTTCATCGAGAGAGCTTCTTAACGCCTCCCGAGTGAGCGCCAGGTCCGAGATGTCGGATATGACCGTTCGGAATCGTCCGGATTTTCCCTCAGAGTCTCTGATTCCAACGCTCTGCATTCGGCAGTGAAACCAACTGCCATCCGATCTCACCAGTCTGATTTCGCAGATATGCTGGAGCCGTTTTTCCAAGACAAGATTCTTGTGAAAATAGAATGAGTCCTGGTCGTCCTTATGAATGAAACTAGTCAGAGGTCTGTTTATTAATGATACTCTCTCAACTCCTAGTAGCGCCGCCCCCGTAATGTTAGCCTCAACAACAAGCGAGTTCTCATCCAAAGTGAGATATCCGATGGGTGAGAAATCATAAAGGTCCTGGAACTTATCCCTGGACTCCTCCAATTCGAGTTGAGCTCTCCTCAGTTCCTCATTTTGAATTTCCAACTCAACCTGGTGGACCCGAAGTTCATGTATGATCAATTCTGGCGCCTTATCTCTGAGTTGCTGTATCTCATTCGGAGATTTGTTTATTCTATTTTCAGCTAAATTCCTCAAGGCGGTTTCGCTATCGATGTTCTTGTCCCGGGACATTTGGTCAACCATGAGGGCGCCTCCAAAAATGTTCTGTTTAAGACAGAGTATCCCAGACACGGAGAAAGGTCAAAATGCCAATCAGTATTCAACCCGGTTCATTGGCTCTTATGACCACAAATTACACCAGAAAAACCGATGAGGTTGGAGCCAAGACTACGAAGCAAAAAATGCGTTTAATTATCCATCAATTAAACATCATGTCAAGCCCTTGACAAAGTGAATGTCGGAGGCCAGGCCCCCTTTGGCGAGGGGATCCTTTAGCAGATGCAGCCAGCTCGAAATCATGCGGGGCGGGATCTGAACTGCATGTGAGGAGTGTCCGGAGTTCTGGGGAATCGGCCACCTATTGGGTGGCCCGTTTCTACGGAAGTTCTGCATTGAGAGAAAACCGAGCCAAAGCACTCATACTTTTTGCTCAAGATAAAACGGACCATAGGGTTTCAGATTTAGGATTGGCCTGAACGTCTGGCAGCTAAGAAGATGTCACTCTTAAAGATTTTACACTTCTTGAGAATTTTTCCACAGAGTCGCCTTAACTTGCCCTGGGGAATCACTGACAGCAACCTCTCCGATAACAGCATTACGTTCAGATAATTTTTACATAATTTGTCTATTTGCTCTGGCGTTGAAACACCCCATTTTGCCACAAGCTGCCTGAGTCTGACTGGAATCACGTAACATACTTCTCCAAAACCGGCCTGTAAAAGTATCCTGTATAGCTCCCTGAACGTGTACTCTTTAAGATGCATGCCTTGCGCTTCATCACATCCGAAGACCTGAGAGACATCATGCGGGCCGACAAACTTATGGGGGGTGTTGAACATGTAGACCCCACCGTCTTTGAGAATCTTTAAAACTGACTCGAAATGAATCAATACATCATCAGGATGGAAATGTTCTATGACCTGGTCTGAAACGACCACATCATAAAAATGGGCCGGCTCAAAACGGTCAAGATGAACTCCATCAGAGTTTCCCCATGAGAGCCTGGAAGAAGATCGGCTCTGGGACTTGTCCTGCCTCTCCCGAGTGATGTCTGAGGCTTTACAGTCATAGCCGATTTCAGCGAGGTAACTCAACATTCTGGCGCTGCCCGAACCCACCTCATAAATCATCTTGGGAGGAGGGCCAATCATGGAAACCCAATCCTTGTACCGTTCAGCAGGGGGGCGAGGGTCTGCATCTCCGCTATATTTGCTTAACCATGTAAGCTCTGAATAGAAGCGGGTGTAGGCCAGCTCAAAGGTATCCCACCTTTTGTCCGGCGTAGAGTCCAACAGTTGTCGTGTTAGTTCTCGTTCCAGGTTCCAGTGGTACCATATCATGTCTTCTGAGATGTCCACTTCATCAGCAATATTCTCGCTCACCTTATATTTTTTGATTAGGTCAGTGTCTTGTTTTAACATGAAGGACTCGATGGAATTTAGCTGCCGAACTTTGAATGATTGAACAAAGGTTGTCACCTCTGCATTTGAAGCGCCCATAGATAAATGGTCCCACAAATCTTGACGGTGTTCAATTTCTTCAACTTTTTTGCGTTTGACTGACCACCTGTCATAATCATCAAACGGTTTATTCGCATCACACTCGAGATCCCGTTTCTTCTAGATTTTTATTATGTTCCGGGACAGCGGCTTGTTACTATGGAGCCCCCTGGTAAACGCCTTGGTAAAGGTTCCATATTTCAGCCTGCAGCTTGGATTTTCTGTAGACTGCATCCCATATGTCCATGTAAAAATCCAACGGGGAGTTAGCGGGAAGCAAAGCATAAAGTCCCTTGGTCAACCATTGGTCTATTAACACATTTACATTTGATATCCAGGATTTTGGGACGTAGAGGACATCACCGGCTGTGAGAACATATTCGTTTACTCCACCGGATTTCAATGTCTTGTCAAGATCTACCAGCATGGCCGGCGGGTTTTTATCTCCCTGTTTACGAAGTACGACGAGTGATTTCCTGCAGGCGGTATCTTTGAGTCCACCGGCCAAAGAAATCACCTGGGTGATAGGAGCCACGTCGTTTACTTCATAGGCTCCTGGGGTTGTTACCTCGCCGAAAACGAATATGCGAGGACGGTTCATTTTTGGCACATAAACTACATCATCCATTTGAAGCGGAAAACTTCCACCCGGATGTCCCGCAAGGAGAGTAGGAACCAGATCGACGCGATAAGCAGTAGGCTTTCTGACACCCATGGTTCTGAAGATGAGTATTCCAGACGGGTCAGCAAGATCAACCGTCTGACGAATATCTAGCTTCTTGAATCCTTCCGCCATTGAAATGGCTTGAGCAAGATTGATAGTAGTCTCGTAGGTGTATACACCGGCCTTTTGCACGTCTCCCATCACAAAGACCCGGCGCAGGCTGAGTTTCTTGAGAATGCAGGTGACTTCGGTCTTAATTCCCTGTTTCCTGTAGTCTTGCTCTAGTTCTTCTTTTATCTGTTCGAGTGTTTTGCCGGTTACATGAACGTTCGATATGAACGGCACTGAAATGTTGCCGTCATTAGGTACCAGAAACTCTTTGAAAGGCCCGTTGACATTCATCGTCTTTAGGGTTCTTTTACGACTTTCAGCCCCCTGGTTAAATTCTTCAAGCTTGATCAGGATATGAGGCTTTTCAACATAGTCAGCATACCTTTCGCGCACCCTGTTGATAGCCTGATCCAAGGTAAGTCCACCAAGACGGACCTTTTCAGCAACCGGTAGGTAAACTTCTCCTGCCGAATCAACTCTTACACTTATGTCGAACTGAGGATCGAAAACATGTGTGATGTTGAGTTTGTCGTCCGGTTTTAGCTTGTACTGGACCGATGGAAATTCTTCGATGACCTGATACAGTATTTCTATTGTATCGCCAGGCATTACCACCGAGTTAACTTTCACGGAACCGGGTTGTTTTACTTCTTCAATACGATAGGTCGGCAAGCTGGAGATAAGTTGCCTCTGGATGGCTGAAAACTGGGGTCCACCCGGGACCGGCGCAGGAGCTGGAGCCACAGCCATGGAAGCGTTCGCTTTGGAGCCGAAAAGTGATGGCCAAGGCATAGCGCAACCCTGCAGGCTCATCATCACTGCTGTAAAAAAAAGGCAGATCAGCATTCTTATTGGGCCGATGAGGGGTTGCACTTTTTGGAACTCCGACCAATTCAAGACAACATGAGAAATTACAATACAAAATTTAATTATATATTAGCATAGTTGTGTCTAATATGTCAATTTTTGATTCAAATATAATCAATAATTTACTTGATATTTCGAGAAGGGGGTTGAAATGTCGTGACCACTTTTGGTCACTTGCACAAAATGAATGAATTCATCGCCGTCGTTGTTGGAATGAATGACAATATCTGCTGGAGAAGCTTTCGAAAAGCCGTGAAGATCGAAATCGGCCCGGCGCCATTTTCCAGTGTTGCCCTTTTGGATAGGCTGACATGAAATAAATTTATTACCTGAAGCATACATGGGGAACCAGAGGTCGTGGCCAATATCGGCATAGATTACAGTAAGGATCGGATCCGGCCCAGGGTCAAAATCATCGGAAAACTTAAAAACCATGTGGTGGGATTTTTCAGTTCCCATGGTCCTTCTGCACGGCAGACCGTTTAATAGTTCCACAGCGAATGTTTTCGACCTAATGTTCATAAGCCCACCGTCAGCTTTGTTGACGGTCAAATCCTCAAGATCAAGTTGTTCCAAACCGAATTCGTAATTTTTTTTACCAGTTCTGATTT
Organism: uncultured Desulfomonile sp.; assembly: GCA_964528855.1. Classification (GTDB taxonomy): domain Bacteria; phylum Desulfobacterota; class Desulfomonilia; order Desulfomonilales; family Desulfomonilaceae; genus CAITZA01. Next base: position 6,157 of record CAZGVM010000038.1, read on the forward strand.
TGTCTTGAGGAAAAGTCTGGCGCAGGAGTGTCCATACGGCCTTGGAATTTGCCGGGGTCTTTCCAAGAAAATGTTTGGTGAATTCAAAAACCGGCGCTAGGGCCTGATCATCCAAAAGCGATGTATAGACAAACAGGAATGATACCTGTTCGCTCAGCGCATTGAGGCAGGACAGCAGGACATCCACCTTTCCGTCTGTCATTTCCAGGTATAGGGGAACCTTATATCTTAACTTTCTAAATATTGCCGTTGCTGAAACAGGATCGGGCTTATCCATCAAACCCCAAAGATAAGAATTGTCCGGAGATAGACCATTAAACTGGAGCCCGACCCCATGGGCGACCGCGTATTCGGCTACCGGCAACATCGAATCGGTCTGTCGTCCGCCCGGAAATTCCTGGGACATGATCATCACTGTCAGGGGCGTTTTCTTGAAGCGCTCACGGTAAATATCAATTATGCTTCGGCAGGTTTCGGTCCATAATAATGGACTAAAACCATGAGACAACCATTCTCTGCCGCCAAGCAACATTTCCCCATAAGTGGCGATACCGATCTGGACTGCGGCCAACGTAGGATCACCATCAAGATTTTGAGCTATTTTTTCAACGAGACTGTCCAGACGTTGGAGGTATATAGGGTTCCAGTAAAGAGGAACTGTCCGTAGCTGATTGTCGATTTTTTCGTAAACATGCGGAACTCCCATTTTGTACAACCATGTAGGGGTGTGTTCGGCAGTTACAATCCTTAGAATAAAACGCTTTCCTGCTTCCCTGGCCCTTGCGCAAATTCGTAAAACAGCTTCAACATCTATCTTGCCGGGTTCGCGCTCAAGCGTATTCCAGTGTAAATATGCAACAAAACCATCGACATAAGTGGCTGGGACAATTCTGTCATTCGAACGCCATACGGCGTACTGAAAAAGACCTGAATCCGTTTGAACCCCAGAGCCTGAGCCCGCAAAAACGTATTGGGCGCATAGCGCTGATAAAACTATGCAAAATACGGATTGAAGGAGGCAAAATCGTTTCAACTTTTTCCTTTAAGTATCATGTTGTAGACATTCTCGATGGATCTTTGGGTCTTGTCCCTGCTAAAATTTTCAACTACCCTCGTGCGTGCGTTGAGACCTATTTCGTGACGCAGAGAAACATTTTCTGTCAGTTCCTCTAGGGCAGAGGCCAGCGCAGAGGCTGTTTTTTCAGGAACCAGTATTCCACTTACGCGGTTTTCTATGGCCTCGGGTATACCACCCACATTGAACGCCACTACCGCTCGTGAACAGGACATCCCTTCGAGGACAGTGTTAGGGAAAGGATCGGGAAGAATTGAAGGAACTACTATGACGTCACACGCCGACATGAAATTGCTGACATCGGTCCTGAAGCCAGTGAAAATGAGCTTAGTTCCCAAACCGCTTTTTGCGGCCATGTCGTTCAGTTTAGCTTCAAACTCCTTTTCCTGGGCGCTCCAAGCTTCCCCCACAACCAGCCAGTGTGTCCCGGCATAGCGGCGATTCAGGTTTATGGCGGCCTCCACAAACTGTTCATGTCCTTTCCACTGTGTGATTCTTCCAAAAATTCCAAAAACCACATCTTGCGGTTCCCATTTGAATGAAGCTCTCAAGGCGGCGGCCTGTTCGGGATCTCTGCGGAATACATCAGACGGAATGCCATCATAAATCGTCCATATACGGGATTGATCTGAAAACTGCCATCGACACGCGTTAGAAACGGATATGATGCCGGCAACTCCTCTACGGGCGGTTCCATCGTAAAGAGATAGCCACAACCTTGATGACAGGATGTCCCTTATATGCCATATAACGGGAGTTTTTGAGATCCGTCCTGCCATGTATGCGGGAATCCTTGC
>CAZGVM010000038.1:8038-21226 GCA_964528855.1 uncultured Desulfomonile sp.
CTACTCCTGATTGTCCGGCTATTTGTCCGATGCGCCAACCAGTTGATCCAAGCCAGCAGGAGTGTCTCAGCGCAAGGAGAGGATTTGGAACAGACCTGCCGAAAATTGTCGATCTGTTGCTTTGATAGTCCACAAAAGACATCCTGAAAACAACAGTGTCTCTGGCTTCGGCTTCATCGGCCAGGTCACCCTCAGGACATACCAACAGGGGTTCGAAGCGGTTCCGGTCGATGTCCTCCAGTATCCGCAGCATACACCTCTCGGCGCCGCTGATTTTTGACGCGTGATTAACGTAAAGTATTTTAATCCTATCCATCACTGCAGAATCCTTTGCTTTCCACTTCACCGCTCTTAAGGATATTGCTCATTATGACCACTGCAGCACATTCAAACCCTATTACCGGGGCCATCTGAAAGTGCCATAGGGTCGGCTGAAGAAATGCCGTGAAAATGTAAGTCGGAATGGTGGCCAGGATCCCCATGGCAATGCCCCTGAAGTACGGATTTCTCTCGTCCCTGACGATTGACAGCGCCAACATTGAGGCTCTGTACATGATGACAAGCATCAGGATTGTCCCGATCAAGCCCACCTTGAACAGGTAAAAGAGCCAACTGCTATGTATGTATGTAGGATCGTGTTTGTAGACAGTTACCCATTTCGGATCGTTAGACCACTTCGAACCCAGGGTGTTACCGATTACCGGTCGATTCAATATCCCCGGCCAGATTGTATCACTCTCCATGCGTCGACGCTCCAGAGACTGGTCCACGTCCGTTTGAGCCTTGTATATTCCGGAAAATCTTTCCAGTATCGGGTCTATGATTTTTTTTTCTCCGGATTCTGTCTGGGCCAGCCCAAAAATTACCAGAGCAAGGAATATCGATCCGGCGAAACCGGAAGCTATTATTTTCATTCTTTTTAAAGATGGAGCAAGGATCATGATGGGGATCATGCCTACGAACATGGCAAGAACCTGTGTTCTTCCCTGTATCAGGAGCAGGTTTAGTCCCAGCAGAGCGCTCAAAGCGATAAGATAATTTTTCAGACGCCCATCTTTAAGATAAATTATCAATCCCAAGGACATGAACAGGAGGGTGAGCACAAGGTCTGCCGAAACGAAAGTGAATCTGGGCAATGCCGACTGTCCGGGATCTACCTGCCCCATTGTATAGTATTCTATGGCTTTTCGACCCTGGATAAAGATCATGAAACCAAGGATGAAAGTGGCTACATACGCCCAGTAAAAACTTTTGACCATGGTGTAGAACGTTTCTTCGTTTCTGACCAGGTAAACGGTAAAATAAAAAATCCCCATATAGAGAAACGGACGCCATTCAATAAGGCTCTTCTTCACTTCATTTCCCTGGGATATCCCTATTACCAGACTGATTACCGACCATATCATCAGCAGTGTCAGTGGAACCGTCAGGATGTTCCGGGGATAATAGGTGTCCTTGAGCATGGTCACTCTCCAGATGACACAGGCCATGATGAGAGCGTAAAGCAGGTCGGTGGCGCTTATGGTGCCACCTGTGACAGGCAGGGTAAATCCGATTCGTTGAGTTCGGTCGAAAATGAAAAGCACGTTGACCAGGAAGAATACGCTGATCAATCCGTACAACGGGCGCATCAGGATAATTATGGCTACCGGGAAGGCTAGAATGGTCATCAAGCCGGTCAGCGACTGTGAGCCAATGAGCAGCCCCCCCGAAACAGAGCTTATGACTGCAATCGCTTCAGGAAACCTGGAATTAACGGACCATATCGAATTCGCGTAAATTGAAGGGTAAGTCCCGTTCATCGGCACAAATCCAGGTATAATTCTTCATACTTGTCTATCATCGTTTTCAGGCTGAACTGGTTGACAGACCTCCGACGAGCATTGCGCCCCATCGCCTGACGCAGTTCCGGATCATCCATGATGCGATTCATGGCCAGCGCCAGCGCCATCGGATTCCCAGGTTCAACCAGAATCCCTTCTGTACCATCGGAAATCATCTCGAGCAGACCATCCACTTTTGTCGCTACTATCGGCAACTCCATGGACATGGCCTCAATTACCGCTATACCTAAACCCTCAAATAGCGAAGGATGAACGAACAAGTCCAGGATCGACAGAAACCCGCGTATATCCTTGACAGAGCCCAGGAACCTGACGTTCCCCGTTATGCCTAGTTCAAGCACAAGGCTTTCCAGCGCGGCGCGTTCCTCACCGTCGCCGGCTATCAACATTAGAGCATCGGGATGGCTCGGCAGCAATTCACTGAAGGCCTTCAACAGAAAACGGTGACCCTTTTGCCTCGTAAGGCGGGCTGCTATTCCGATTAACGGTCGATCTTGCGCCTCAAGCCTCTGTATCCAGTCCAGACGCCTGTTCGAATCGATGGCCTGTGGATCGAAATAATCAGTATCAATTCCGTTATGAATCACGTAGGGCGTCTTTATTTCATTCGCTATAGCCTTTGATACTGCTACCGTCCGTGTAAGGATTATCTTATGCAGCGCACGCCATATTCTATCTTTCTTGCCCGGTCTGACGCTCGGATCAGAAACATTGTGTTTAGTCCTTAGTATCCTTTTGATCCCAGCCAAATAAGCCGCCAGGGCTCCAAAACGGCTAGCATGGAAAAGATGAACATGGACAATATCCGGGGCTATTTTTTTAATAACCCGGGATAGTTTCCATATCTCCCACAGCGTGAGTTCGCCGCCTTCCACCGGGAAAATTGAACAGGGAATATTAGCCAGGCAAAATTCAGGCAGGATCTGTTCGTCACGGTGGAAGTATATTATTTCAGGCCTGAATTTTTGGTGATCCAACCCTCGGCATAAATCCAGGAGGTGCCGTTCGGCCCCACCTACCCTGAAACCGTATATCAGGTAGAGTATTGATATTGGACGCTGTTGGTGTGTCTGTCCGGTTGACATTATTTCACGCTCAATACAGGAACTAAGCCCTTTAGGGGTGTTTTTGCCACAAGATTGACCAGTATCCTCCTGTCCTCAACATCGAGAAGCGATGATTTGAGAAACAGCGCAGCGCAGATCAGGCAGTAAAGTGAACCGGTGACGGCAAGCGCCACAAAAGTTTGAGCAAAGCTTCCACTCACGGGGCAAACCCAATATGTAAGCAAAACCGGCGCGGCTGACACAACGCTGATGGCCAGTATACCGGCCGAATATCGCCATGGAAAAGTCGCCGAGAAAAGGTTTCGACATATTACCACCCCATGTATGGCGGCGTAAGAACGGCTTGTCACGCTTGAAATGGCTGCCCCGATAATCCCCAGAAACGGTATAAGCATGAAATTCATGACAACGTTAATCATTGCCGAGACCACACCGAGCCTGGCGTTTATCTCCGGGCGCCCTGTGCTTAGAAACAGCACTCCGGCGGGCATTGCCGCCCAGACCAGGATGAGCATGGAAAGTATTCGGGCCACAACGGTAGATTCAAGGTAGTCCGGACCAAAAAGAAATCTCACCATGTACGGAGCCATACAAAACGAATATATTGCGGCTGGAAATGTCACAACACATAGCATGCGATACCCTCTCACCAGTATTCGGGATTCCATCCCCGCCTGATCCTTTTCCAGAGAAGCCGAGAGTATTGGAAAAAGCGCCGTCTCAAGACCACTGAACAGATACAGCAAAGAGTGAACCAGTACCACGCCGGCGCTATATATGCCTACAAATTTTATGGGCATTAAATAGCCCAGTATGATCACATCAGCCGAATAGTAAACAGTGCTGGAAAGAGTCGCAAAAAAAACCGGTATGCCGAAAGTGGTCATGGCTTTTAAATCTTTAAAAATCGACTTCCTGAAACCGGTGTTGCCCCGCTCGGAATGAGTAAACCTTTCAAGAATCCACATTCCCGGAATAATTCCCGCCAAAAGCGCCACGGACCAGCCTAACACGATCGAATTCAAGCCGTAACCAAAGTATATAAGCAATGGTATCAGGATTACCCTCAGCAAGTTGGTTAATGATTCGGTCAACGAATAAACCATGAAGAATTCCGAACTTCTCAAAGCCGCTGAAGATACCATGGCGACGCTGGAGAGAAATATGTACAATAGAAACAGTCTGAAAAAAGTGGTCGCCTCGGGCAACAAATCGGACTTGATCCTGAAGATTTTTTCCAGAGCCGTTTCCATCGGAAAGTAAGTGACGGCCAACAAGACAACACTTAAAATGGTCACAGAAAGAACGCCGGCAATTACCGTAGAGCGGATTCTATCCTTGCGATGCGCGGCTACATGAAGTGAAATCACCCTGGTGGTGGAACTGGCCGAAACACCCCCAACAAAAAAAGTCACAAACATAATGCCGAATGACGATAGTTCCACGGCCAGTTTGAACAATCCAAAACCGTCTACGGAAATCATCCTGACCAGGATCATCTGAAGAACCATTCCCGAGGCGCGGTTCATCAGAATGGCTACCGTCGTAAACATGGCGCCGGTGGCTATTTGAGATGTCAGAGACTTTTTTGTCTCTTTAGACTCCATTGTGGAGAACACCTTGTCTGGAATTTATTAGGATAAGCCTATTCGTTGAGATTATCATAAAATATCACCAATTAACAAAGTCGATTTAGGTTCTCAAGTTAAGGTCCCATTGGATACATAATGAAAAAATCCGGTCAAGAAGATTCATAGAGTTTGATATCCCCGCAGTAGTCGCCAATTAATCGCACTTACGTGGAGTCGGCGCTCTGGCCTGAGATTAGATCATGCAATTTTTTATAGTATATTTTAAGAGATATCTGTATTTTTTATATTAATACATGATATAATGCAATAAAAGTTCTGATATACTATAGAATTATGTATGGATGACGCTGTAAAATGAATGCTCAACCTCAGAAACACGAGAATGATTTTAGAGAACAATTCTGGAATATTTCCAATACTGAGACTTTTCAGATGGAAATGGACAAGCTGTGGTCCGCAATGCGAAGCAGGCTGTCAGATGAAAAACAAAAAAGTTTTCTGATTTGTTCTGCGTCGCTCAATGAAGGCAATACTACGGTAACAGCGGGTCTGGCCAATTTTGTGGCATTGTCTACGGGAATGGATGTGCTGATCGTGGATGCGCATTGCAAGGGCAACAGACCGAGCGATATATGGGAGGATGGAGTTCTGGTTCCTTTGATAGAGGAACCTCATGATCCTTATTCTCTTACATTTGACGAGTATGAAACAAACCTTCAGAATTTACGATTTCTTACCTTCCGCAATCCCAGCGCATTGGAAACGATAGTGGTCAACAACCAGGAAATGACCACATTCATGAATATAGTATCACGCAGATATGATTACGTTTTTGTAGATGCTCCTCCTCTTCTTGATTCAAACATCGGGGCCTTTCTGGCGCGTCATATGGATAAGATCATTTTCGTAATCGCAGCTTCAAACAGGCCAATACCTTTGCTTAAGGATGCCCTGTTACGATTGGAAGCTTCGAGGGAGAGGATCTTGGGAGCTGTCATCAACAAAAGAGAGCATCCCATACCAGGTTATATTTACAGGCTTTTCCGCTAATGTCACTGGTTTGACAATCCGGCGACCAATTGATAAATAATGTCAGTATGGGTTCCGAATAGATTTTTCATTGCAATTGTGAGCCTGATTTAATCAGGAGAAACCGTATGAATCTTTTCCAAGCATTTATTGTATCAGTTACAATCATTACCCTTGGTTTGAACTCGTCTTCCTGGGCGTCTGATGGACCTTTTTTTTATCAGCTCATCCTGAAACGAAACAAATATGTCACCTACAAGACGCATTATCCGGATGATGTATATTTATGTTATGAGGGTGATGTCGATATACCTTTCAAATGCTATTATACCTATAACAATGTGACACAGTTGATAGTAGAGATAGTAAGGCCTTCAATAAAGGGTTTTCGCAGGGTTGACTGCGTGCTCTACATGGGCGTTGACCGCAAGCTCATTGGCATGGACCGGGAGGTTTCCAGGGTTAGGACTTTTATTGTAAACTCACCGGATGTAAGACCGCTAAGGCCTTTTGAAAATATTTTCAGAGAGCCTGAAAATCTGAATATTCGTGTAAAGATGTATCCTGAACTGGAAGGCAAGATCCTTAGGCAAATGGATTATCGTGACGTGATCAAGGACGACAGGGTGGACAGGATTCCATGCCTCATAAAGGTCTGGTGGCAATGTGGTTGATCATGCCGGTGATTGTCAACTTGCTGAAACGCTCTCATAGGTTGAATAGACTTGTTCCGCTATGGAATCCCAGGCCATATCCGTGTGGCTTTTCCTGTATCCCGCCTCTCCCATGAGTTGAGCCAGAACCGGATCATCGACAATCTTCACCATGGCTTCAGCAAGTCTGTCTGGTGAAGAAGGAGGAACCAGCAATCCGGTAACACCGTCTTCAACCTGCTCCGGCAAGGCTCCGACATTTGTTGCTACAACAGGTTTGGAGAAGGCATAGGCAACCGGCACGATACCGGATTGGGAGGCGTCAATGTAGGGCGTCACCACGAGGCTGCATTCCTGGCAAAGTTGGGATATTTCCTTCTCGTCAAGAAACCTGTCTAACAATTTAATCCGGCTGTCGTCCTTAACTCTGGACTCGTAAATTCCCGCCCCCTCACCGGCTATGACAATCTCGACATCCTCGGGCAGTAATGTTGCGCTGTCTATAAGAGTCTCGACTCCCTTGTAAGGCCTGATTCTTCCCCAGAAGAGTATCATGCGGCGGGGTTTTATATCTGATCGTTTATATTTTTCATAAAAGTTGTAGTCTCCATGAGGAATCACCACCAGTTTTGAGGGATCTATGCCGGTTTGTTGGGCCATTTCGAAATTAAACCGGTAATGCACAAAAATCTTTTTACTAAACTTTGCCAGCATTCTCATGGAGATTTTTTTTCTCAAGCTGTCTCCTGAATGTGGTTGCGGATCATGAAGCGTCCAGACCAAACGTCTGCTTAGAAGGGGGGCCAAACCCGTAAGCCAGATGTTCTCATTAGTGAAATGCACAATGTCCGGGTCACCTTTGAGTACTTGACGAACCAAAAATGGGAATGCCGCCGTGTAATACGGTAACCGGATCAGATTGTCCCGGGAAAAGTCTTCCGGAACACGAACCCGGACCAGTTCAACAGTGTCATTCACGCCAGGATAGCTTCCTGCAGGTCTTTCAGGCAGAACCAGACGTGTTGAGCAATGATGGCTCATAGCATTGGCAAGCGCCGTGGCGTAGTACAACATGCCGCCTTTGCCGTAAAAATTTACTATAGTAACTTTCACCTTGATCCGTGTCCCGCGTGAAGCGCTTCATAAATTCGCATCATTTTTTTTGCGGCTTCCGACCAGTCGTATTTATTCTCAACGGTTTGTCTGGCTCCAGTCGCGATCTTTTCATACAGCTCCCGATGGACAAGAAGATCCCTGATGGATTCGACAAAAGTCTGCGGATCGTCAGCCAGCATGAAATCTTTGCCGGGTTCAATCTCCAGGCCCTCAGCTCCTTTCGAAGTTGAAACTACCGGCCTGCCCAAGGCCATTGCTTCGAGTATCTTCAGTCTGCTACCACTACCGGCCTTCAGTGGAACTATTGCTATTGAGGACGTCTCGTAAAATGGCTCTACTTCTGGAACATCTCCATGAACTTCAACCGATTCAGAACCCAGCTTCAGAATTTCAGAAGATGGTTTGCGACCAACTATGAGAATTCTGACTTCGGGAAAAATATTTTTCAAAAGGGGCAATATCTCACGGCAAATGTAAATTGAGGCGACCTGATTGGGAAGGTAGTCAAGAGCGCCAATAAAAAGCAGAACCGGTTTGCTGGAAGGAGCAAACGGTAGCAATTTTCTGGTGTCAACACCGTTTTCCACTACATGTGTTGCAGCCGGTGGTTTCTTACGATTGAGAATCGCTTCCTTGTCCGTGTTGGACATGACAACTACCGACGAAAAAAGACGATCCGCTTTCGGCTCATAAAAAGCCATTTTTTTCCATTCAAGCCACCAGAATACCTTCTTTACAAGGCTGTCGGCAAATTTGTAGCTTTGCAGAGCCAGGTGGGCGTCGATATTGTGTTTTGTGAGAATAGAAGGGCGTTTGAGATGTGGTGGAATCCGCCTCAAATATTCCGCAAGGTACGTGTGTTCGATCTGTATCAAGTCTGGTTGGAAAGTTTCCAGTTCGTTTCGGATGTAGTTGTTTACGTCCGCCCTCTGGTACCTCGACACGTAATATGGATCAGGCGATTTGACGATGGCGTTAATCCGTTGAAGCTGTGAAAACTCATCAAAGAAAAATGTTTTAACTCTTGGACAGAACCGCTTCATGTGACCAGCCAGGCTTTCCTCATGCCTGGTCAAAGTGAAAGCTATCAGGCTTATTTCGATGTTTGATGAAAGCTCGCGAATGAGATTGAACTGACGAAGCTTGTCTCCACTCTCTGGAGGGTAAGGCAGTTTAGGCGATATCCACAGTACTTTCATAAGAATTGCCTTTAGAAAGAGCTTTTATAAACTATTCGGGTGAAAGTTTGTCATTTTGTGATTCAGCTATCACTTTCCTGTAAAAATTCTCATACAATTGGACAATTGTATCCCATGAATATTCGGATAGAACATAATCGCGGGCCTCATCGCCGATTTTCTGGGTTTTGGAAGGATCTTTAAGAACCAATTCAATCACTCTGGCAAGGTCTTCGACAGACTTGTTCCTGAAAACAAATCCATGCCCATTCAAGGCCTCGACATTCTCAGGAATGTCACTGACTACACAACATTTTCCGTAACTCATGGCTTCCAGTAGGCCAATAGGCATTCCTTCTATTTCAGAAGGCAGCACAAACAGGCGGGCGTTCGTAATTAATTCCAGAAAAGTGTCATCGGTAACGTATCCTGGGAAAATTATTCTATTGTCGTTTCGACCCATCTCATGGAGAGTTCTTATGTAGCGTTTCTCGAAAGGATCATCACCCGCCATGACAAGTTTTATGGGGAGGGCCAGTTTCTTGAAAGCCTCTATCAGGTAATGAGCGCCTTTTTCCGGCACAAACCTTGCCGCAAAAAGGATGTAATCGTTTCCTTTCAATCCCATTGTTTTTATAAGATTGGGTGGTTTTGGCCGAGGCGCTTCTACTCCGTTGGGTATGTACGTTACAGGCCTCTTTAAGACTTTCTCGTAATGTTTCTGCATCACCCTCGACACGCAGGTGACGGCCTTGGGAAAATTCTTCAGTGTCATGTCGTTGACTTTGAGAAACAGGCGGGAAGCTGGACCCCATTTCGCCCTTTTCCATAGCAGCGCGTGCATCTGGACAATTGTGGGTATCCCAACCAATCTTGGAAAAGCGGAAAACATCGAGAATTCGTGTATATGAAGAATATCGAAATTTTCTGAACGATTCGAATTCAGGCCGAAGAGTCTCTTTTTGAGAAGGGAGAGTCCTTGCGAATATATGACAGGAAACATCGATGAACAGAACAGGGTTATCTTGTGCAAATGTTTTTGGAGTATTGAGGGTCTTACCCTAATCTCCATCCCTTTGTGAAATCCTGAACGCGATCCGAATTGGGATGCCGAAAATACGATGACCCTATGACCTCGCTCCACTAGTTTTGTTCCTAGACGCTCCGTTACAGACTCAATTCCGCCACCACTCTGAATGCCTTTAACAGTCATGAACCCTATCATGAGAGGTTTTTGTTTCATGAAACAGCCTTTTTAGCGGTCCGGAATGGTTTAATTTTAGGGCTGTGACAAATTTATTGTCGATTAAGAATATCGTTGTCTTTCGGGCCAAATCAAAACAAATTACCAAAAATTCAGATCAAGTCTGCATGCCCTGGACGCTGAATCTGGAGGGTTCATAAAACCTAATATGCTCCTCTGCCGGAAAGAACCGTTGGAATGGTCTTGACGAGTATTACGATATCCCCCCAAAAAGATTGGCTTTCTATGTACTGAACATCCAGACCCACCTGTCCCTGAAAATCTATTTCACTGCGACCCTTGACTTGCCACAAACCTGTGATTCCCGGAATTACTTCCAGTCTACGTCTCTCCGACATCGAATACTTGTTCACTTCGTCGGGAAGAGCAGGCCTTGGGCCGACAAGTGACATGTCACCCTTGAGGACGTTAAATAACTGAGGCGTCTCATCGATACTGAATCTCCGCACGAACCACCCCACCCGGGTAATTCTGGGATCATGCCTTATCTTGAAAATTATCTTGCCTGCCTCGTTCCGATCCATTAACTCATTTTTTCCGGCTTCGGCGTCTACCACCATGGATCTGAACTTGTACATACGAAAAATCTTTCCTTTTTTCCCGACTCTATCCTGTGAAAATATGACAGGGCCTCCATCCTCAAGCTTAATCGCCCACGCGGTGAGTAAGAGGACAGGAGCTAACAATATCAGTCCCAGACCAGATCCGATGACATCAAGCACCCGCTTGAAAGCCAGCGTCCCCTCAACAAGAAGCCACCAGACCGTCATTTTGCTGTAAAATCTGAATTTCTGGAGCAGGATAGGAATTCTGGCTCCGCCCCAGGCAAATCTGTAGTACAGCTTTTCAAGCGCCTCGTGATCCCTATCAAATTTGTTTCCCGTATCCGACATTTATTGCCCCGACAAGCACGGTACGGCTTTAAAAATAACCGGAATCATGCTTGGCAAAATCACAAGAACTCTTAAGTGTCAAATTAGCTTGAACTGCTTTGGGTTAGCAAAACAGACGTTCCAGATATGTTTCATCTGATTTCTATCACGCTGCCGGCATTCAAATATACTGGATATGATACGCTGACATTATGGCCGGATGCGCGGCCATTCAACTAATAATACGATATTTAAGGCTTATCGACTTTGTCCTTTACTTTTTTCGGTAGGTCATTATCGAACCGAGAACATCGAGTCCTAAATATTTCGGGACCTGTTCAGGTCGTCGTATTGTCTTGTCAAGGTACGCACTGATCATGACAAGACCGAACCCTATGACTATTCCTCCTATAAGGCCGAGCACCAGGTTCATAACCTTGTTGGGCTTGAGAGCCTTGATGGGAGGCATAGCCTTGTCTATGATGTTGATATTTGCGGTTTTGTAGACACTGAGTTCTGCAGCAATTCTGGCGCTCTCAAGCTCCTCGCTGACCTTTTTATAAATCGCCGACTGATTGTCAACATCTCTACGCAATTTTTCATATGTCACTCTATTTTCCGCTATGTCAATCAAATCCTTTTCTATTTCCTGGACGCGTTTTTCCATGACGGCTAGTTTTTGTAGGGAAGCTTTATTTTCAGCGCTCCGTGACTCAAAATCCTCCCTGGCCTGTCCTTTAAACATTTGCTCGGCATAAGTCACTTCATTCTGCATCATGCCGACATCATCGAATCTTTCTGTTCTGCGTTGCTTTAAATGCGCCAGTTTCAGCCTCATGTTGTCCAGGTTGTCTCTGACGTGGATTAACGATAGGTTCTTGGCGCTGCTCTCAGCGGGCACAAACCTCCCGCCGGATTCTCGCCGGAGGTCTTCGAATAACGCCAGGGCCTTCGCCCTCTCTGCGTAATCTGCAACAAAAAGATCGTAGGAACCAATAAACCTGTAAGATTCGGTGAAGCTGGCTGATGTTCCCTGCTTGGTGAGTTCAATAAGCGGAATAAGTTTTCGACCGAGACCTATCTCAAAATTTTTGAGCTTTGATTCACTATCTTCAAGAAACTGGGCAACCTGCTCTACCTGTTTCTCAAGAAATTTGTAAGAATCATGGGCCGACTTGGTTTTTAACTCGTAATAGAACTCTATATATTTTTCGGCGTATAGATTTGCCATTTTTGCAGAGAGACTCGCTGTCCCAGCTTTTACCTTGATCGTAATAAAGCTTGAACCGCCCTCGATTGCTCCGGGGTCTATCTCAACTTCGACATTTTTTCTCTGTTGATCGACCAACTGGGTCTGCTGTTGTTCTGAAAGCTCATTCCAAGGCTTTTTGGAAAGCAATTCCATCTTTTCCCGAGGCAAAGATTCCAACACACGGGTTATCACCATATTGCTCAGGATGAGTTCCTGCTGATCCTTAAGGAATGATAGCCTGGTTTCCTCAATTCGGAACGGATCACCGGTGCGCTGCTCTTTTGCCCATATTTTTGTTGATGATTGGTATACTTTAGGAATAAGAAAGCTGACTAGCAGGGCAACCAGTGGCGTAACAACCAGGCAGACCAGAAACAAATATCTGCGAACGTAAAAAGCCTCTACATAGTCCCTCAGGGAAAGGCTGTCTGCTTCACAACTGTCTTTGACAGATGGAGATGCCACGTCAATAAGACTCCGAATTCATGATTGAAACTATTATTCCCATGTATAAATAGTGCCAAACATGTATGTCAAAGTCAAGTTTTGCTTACAGGTTGTGTAAGTACCGGTTTCAACGGATGACAGGAAGCCATTGTAAAATCAACCGATATTATTTTGCCCGTGGTGAAGCCGGCGCTGAATTACTCGGACAGGTGCGAAAGTTGAGTTCAGAATTGAAAACATAAACAGAGTGGCGCCAATAAGGAAACGCTTCTACAGTCGTTAGACCTTGTGCGCCATGTCCACGACTGTCAGCCCTTTACAACGGCTCATTGTGTGAACGCATGTAGAACCTGGTATCGATTTAGGGAACATCAATATGATATTTCAGTTCACGATTAAAACATCGCCATTATTGTCGCCCCGATTATGAGCGGCTTGCGCACAAAAGTAACCGTGGCATTGAGCACGGGATTGTTCACCCCATTTGTTACATTAAGATGGTCTAGTGTCGCGGAATACTCGCTGTATTTAAGGAAGGCCCCAGCTCCGATCCCATTCCATACGGGTGTCGAACACTGGATAAAGGCTTCATAGAAATATCCGGAACTGATTTGCTGTGGTCCATCAAATTTGACTGTGTAAGCCGGTGTAGAGTTAGTAGTTTGATAATTTGTAAATACCACTACATCATATTTCACCGTTTCCTGGTAGCTAATTGCTCCGAGTAGTCCTGGGAAACCTATGAGATATGCCTTTGTATTTAATCTTGACCACAATGGTTGTTCGTACTGCAAACCGATAAATGGTATCCCCACACTGGCGCTGACGCTACCAGCCTGGGCCGAATTCAAATATGGCGTATTATATGGCGAAA
>CAZGVM010000039.1:0-15128 GCA_964528855.1 uncultured Desulfomonile sp.
AAGTTTCTCCCTTCCTGATGATATTTTCATGAATTTATCAAATGAATTTAATCTATTATCTTCGGAACCACGAAGGAGGTTCCTTCAACTAGCGGCGCGTTGGCCAAAGCATCTTCAATGTTCAAAGACGGCTTGACGACATCATTCCTTAAAGGGTTGAACAGCTCTACGGGGCTGGCCATCGGGAGGACATTTTCGGTATCTACGGTCTCTAAAGCATCCATGTACTTGAGAATGTCATCCAACTGATTCAGATATTTTGATTTTTCTTCGGCAGTGAGGTGAAGCCTACCCAAAATAGCGACATAATCGACCTGGTCTGGAGTTATTTTCAACGTTCTCCCCTGGATTGGTTGGTCATTTTTGGCTGAATACATGATTCAGACTTTATATTCGGTTAAACAAAACAGTCAAGCGGGTTTGCCAATTCAAGAAACTGTTGCCCGTGCGATTCCCGGCTGGAAATGCCTAATTCCAAAGATATTTGGACCACTCAATTTTATGTTCCATTGATGGATTGAGAAGCCCTTTCAGCAACTTCCTGTTCAACGGCCCGGCAGGTGGGGCGTAAACGCTAAACTGAAGAGGATTTCCCTTGTCGTCAACGAACGCGTCCCATCTGAAAAGCATGTTCGAAACCTGATCCTCCTGTCTGATAAGCGGACTGATTGTCGGTTTTTCAATGCCTTTTACAGCTTCCCCCATGCCTGCTGCCTTGAAACTGCCGTGACAATCCTGACATCTCCTGGCCATTTTTGTAGTGGCATGAGGCGTGTACGGATTTACTATTAAGGAAGGAAGATTTGATCCGGTCGTGGGCAGGTAACTATCCAGAATCAAATACCCGTTTTTATCGATGTATGAAATTACATACTGATGCATTGGACGCAAGACACATACTTTACCCTGGGAATTGAGACCCAGCGGAGGATTGGACCATCGCCTCAAAGTCCAACCCCGGTACCAGATTCCGATGCGTGAAATATTTGACAACCAGTCGAAAGAGCGCGGATTTTGCCATTCTTCTTCCGGAATGGGATCACGACGTCCACCTTTAGGGGGAATAAGTTGGGCAAAGTCTCCAACGTACTTTTCAAGCAAGCCCTGAACCTGCGGATCATTCTGAGACGAATTTATCGACCATTTCCAGTATTCGTTGCGTTCATCCAGCATCAGGTTGAGTCCATAGTCCTGGAAAGACCATGCGGCGTGACACGATGAGCATGTCAGAAGCTCTCTGTGAGCCATTATTTTGTGGGAAACCGTTTCCGGTTTCCATTTGGGGATTGTCCTTGCCTTCTTCCTTGTCATCATAATGAAATTACCGAACTCGTCTTTTTTTATTGACGGGTGTTCGCCAGAGACATGACAGCCACTGCATGAAATCCGCACATTTTTTTCTTTCCCGGACCCTGGTTTTCCTGTGCCGTGAATTTCATCTATCGTGTGGCAATCGACACAAGTCATGGAAGCTTTGAAATGAGAATCCGAGCGTAGCCTATGTTGCTCCGAGCCGTAAATGGTCGGGGCTTGATGTCCAGAAATAATTGGTGATTTGAATCCTCGATTGTGGTCTTTTTCATAAAGTCCAACGAAATCAGCTCCGACATGGTTAGAGTTGTGACATTTTAGGCAAGCGGTGACGCCGACATTTCGCACTATTGCGTGAAATGTAGGTTTTCCCTGGCTTCGGTTGGAATATGCCACATGGCAGGCCGAACATCCGCTTCCTTTGCTTTCTCCAATTCGTTTTGAGCCGGTGGTGTTAAGGTGACACCTCAGGCAGGATCTACGAAGCAGGTCAGCCCCAAGGTTTCTGGACAACTCGACAATATCTTGGTCAGAGATGTGATTTCCTGACCCTGATCCCGGAAATCTTGTGGACATTTTCTCAAGATAGTCAGAGGGGTCCGGGAGTTCCAGCGAACCCGAAGTTCGTGATGTGGCGTAAGGTGGTTGAGAAAATTCTTTGGCGCCAAAAGCAAACAGGGTCTGGTTTATTATCCTTGGACAGAGGGCCATTGGAGAGGTTTTGACTTTTGCCGCTATTTCCGGGTGACATTTACCGCATGAATTGTCGATGGCTGAAAGTGAACCGGGATCAGCTATCAAACCTTCGTGAGCGATGTCTTTATCCTCAGATTCCACATTGCCTCCGTGGCAATTATTACAGGCGATGGCATGGAAGGCGTCCATTCTGGAGTTGTCTTTATGGCAGGCCACGCATTTGGGGGAATCTCTGCATTCAGTCAATTGGCCCAAGAAAGGAGCATCTCCCCACCATTCAGGATAAATATCAAGCACTCCGGTTGAATCAGCATTTGACAGGGGAACGAGCCTGTTTTCAGAGTACACGTCATTAAATGTTAGAACTGCCGCCAAAATCACGGAGGCAGACCAAACGATCATTATTGATTTGGCAATTCTCATAAAAAACAACTTTGGAGGCAAGAGCGCCCAGTTTATCTTAACTGACCGACCAGTCGCTCCAGCACCGATGTTGGTAAAGCTCCGCCCGAAGGATTATTCCTTCCAAAATCGATCAATACCTGTTCCACGGCGCGCATGGCGGTAGTGTAATTTGGATGACTCGGTCCTATTCCATTCAACGCCAGAATTTGACCTGCGGCCTCAAATTCGCGCCCTGGAACAAGATTGAGTGGATTTGGCCACACAAATTCGGCTCTCCTTGGCTGTGGGCGAACCGGTTGTTCCTGATTAAGCGCCGGTGACTGCTCCACTGGTTGAGTGCGCTGCGGTTTCTCTGCCGCTTTGGTCTGAGGTCTTATCACCGGTTCTTTTGCCGCAGTCTTCATGCAATGGTCAGGATTTCTAAAACACTTCAGTCTACACTGTTCGGTATAGTATTCGTCCAGACCTGAACCAGCGCAACACTCGTAACATTGTTCTCTGGTTTGCTGTGAATGTGTCAAAGTCAGATGGCCATCCATCGCCATTAAGATCATGGACAACAATAATAGCGCCGGTATATTCATGAAGCGATCTCCACCGAGACGCACTCTTCTCCTGAAAGCAGTGTATTCACGCATGTCAGAAACCTCCATTGAAAGATATCATATTCTTTTTTGGTTAATCCGTGAATTCGATCATTAAGCTGTTTACCGGTTTTCTCACATCAGGGCAAAATCTTCCATGCTAAAAACCCGGAATTGTTAGCGAGTCAAAGAAGCAAACCTCACAATTCAGGGGAATGCCTCAAGACTGGTTCATTCCTTTTCGCTACCTTTAAGTGAGATACACTTTTTCCCTGCCAAACTGAAAGATAAATGCTTTTTATAGCCCGCTATGGGCCGCTTTTCTGATTCAAAGGTCTCAGCCCAGATGTTTTCAATGGGATCCCAAACGTATATGCGAAAGTAATAATTTTTGGCCTGAACAAAATACAGGCTTAAGGACCACTCTTCGGACGTGTTGTGTTTGCACATCCTTGCATAAACAGAATCAGGTTCCTTGTTGACCACATCAATTGCTGAGTTTTTTATTGTAGTTAAGTACTTGGAATGATCATGTTTTTTGAAACTGGGGTTTCGCTCTTCAGTCTCCACTCCATGCATTTCATCTTCATCAGAATCCTTGGTGTCTCTTACGGGGAGAGCAGGTTTGTCACCACGTTTTTGATCTTTTCCCTCCGGAAACTGTCCTTGCTCTGCTCCGGTTAATCTCTTTGGGGTTTTTACAATTTCTTCGGAAGGAGCCTGTGGCGGGTCATCCAGTGGCTTTCTTGCGGGATCCTTCGCTGGCGCAGGGGCTTCTGGTGTTTTATTAGAGTCCTTCTCAGGGCTTTTTGTATTATTATCTATGCTGTCTGAGGCCTTCTGTAGCGAGTCCTGAGTCACAGGCGAATCATCAATTTTCGGTTTGATCAATGTGGATTGAGGACTGGACGTCTGATTTCTGCCATCCGATTTAATGAGCCCAAATAGGGATTTGGTGCATCCGGAAAAAAGAACGACCGCCGTGATCAACGTTGCGGCCATCTTTAAGTGAGGGCGCAATTGATCAAAAATCAGATGCAGATTTTTGGCGTTATCCATTCTAAAACAATTCTTGTCATCGGACATTTTCTTCTTGATGCTGACTCTCCTTGAAGGTGGAGATTGTAAGCGATCAAGTCCTGTTGAGGCTATTCCTATACTTTTTGAAATAAAAAGGCAACTGCAGAGCGGTTTCTAAAATGATGAAGAAAAAATGCCCATACCCTCGATGTAAATAAACAATTCGTGTTTTGTCGGTATTGTGATATAAAGGAGAACTGCTGTGTGAAATCCGAATCATTGATGAGCTGATTCAATTGTAAAACCTTGGATGGCAACAGCGCGAAAAAATTCTCAAGACTTTTCCAGCAGGAATCTTGTCACAATCATCAATGGTCAGACTGAAAAAACGCATGTCTGGCAAATCTTCAGGAGGCGGTATGGCAACAGAGAGTGTTTTGAATCCAAAACAGACCAGTTCATTTCAGGCAATAATCAAAACGGTCTTTTACGGTAACAACGTCAGGAAAGTTGATTTGTCTGAATGTTACGAATTGGCGCGTAAACAGCCCGGGGTCATAATTACTGACCATCCCATGTACAAAGCCAAAGAAATGGGCCTGCCTGCTGACGCCAAGGTGTTGGTAGTAAATGATGGTTCAATATTGGGCAGGACGGCGAAGGCAAGGGTTCTGGTACCCAAGATGGGGGCGGACAAAGGCAAGTACGAGACCATTCTCCGTGAAGCGGTTTACGACATGGGGTCCAAGCCTCTTATTTACGCAAACGCATACATGGGTTTGGATCCTGATTGCATGATAAAGGTACATTACCTAACGACGGAACGCCATGCAATTAATGCGCTGAACGTTTGCCTGAACTTTCAGCATGAAACGCCCGAATATCTGGAGGCTTACTCGAAATCTACCAAGCTGGATGGAGAGACGGACGTAATAATGATTGCGGATCCGGATTGGAAACACCCGGATTTTCCAATTGGTCTGGTAATAATAGATTCGGAACATAACGCAGTGGCAGTGTTAGGTTTGAGATATTTCGGTGAGATGAAGAAAAACCTCCTGACATTCGGTTGGACCATCGGAGTACGGGCTGGTATGGTGGCATGTCATGCCGGAATCAAGGAATTCCATTTGTCCGAGGGCAATTCTTCCATGGCTGTTTTTGGATTGTCCGGTTCCGGAAAATCCTCTCTCACCAACTCAGCATTCCACGAAGGCGCCATAAGAACTGATGAGGGTGAAAAAGTAACGGTTATACACGATGACGCTTTTAACATTGATATGGCGCATAACAAAAGTATCGTCCTTGAACCCAATCTTTTCGACAAGACAGATGGAACTGAGGCAGGGTCCAAGGACATAGATTTCTGGATGACCGGGATGAATCAGATGGTTACCCTGAACGCCATGGGGAACAAAATGATTTTTCCGACGGACATTAGAAATCGTAATGGCAGGGCCATCAAGAGCAGGGAGTGGTTGTTGAATCTGGCCGATACCGGCCCGACGCCCAACTATGTGTGCTACTTGATGAAGGATACCACTCTCCCGCCCATAACCTTCATATCCAACCACAGACTAGCCGTGGCCATGGGAGCGTCTTTGGCTACGATGAGGACATCGGCGGAGAACGTTGCAGAGTCCGAAATGAACCGTTTGGTCTTTGAGCCTTTTGCCAATCCGTTCAGAGTATATCCGCTCACTCTGGATTGTGAGCGATTTGAGGAGTTGTTCAAGAGAGGCGCTGTCGGAATAATACTCAATACAAACAAATTTTATGGTTCACAGGGTAAGGAAGTAGATATTCCCAAAGAATTGACCCTGCCTATGGTTGTCCATCTGGCTAGAGGCAAGATGGATGCTGCGGATTGGGGGATCTATCCGGGATTAAGACTACCCAAAAAGGGGAGCCTGACATTTCTGGATTCATCTTATGATGAAAAATACACGCCCCCTGAGGACATCGAATATTTCAGATTATTGCAGAAAAGGACCCAACAGAGGATAGAGTTCCTGGCTAACCTGGCAATACTAGGTGAGATTCAGGAGAGATTCGTTGATTCTGTCAGATTGGCCCTGATTACAATGGATGAGAAAATCAGGGAAATGGAAAAAGGCCTGAAATAGAAAAATATGCGCAAACCATGATTCCCTGTCATGGGGTTGCCAGGTAAATCGAGAGTTTTATTGAAAGCAGTTTGAAAAGGCTCTTCTTATGAAGAGCCTTTTTATTCAATAGGAGTAAACAACTCCCATGATTGATTGACCGAGTATTAGTTGTCTTGAGTCGGCGGATAAATGTCGGATTGAACCGTGCAAGAAGGTTTGCCCTCGCATTTGGCGCCTTTGAGACCTATCTTGTTGAAGAGTGCGACAACATAGCCTCCCAGCATTTTCTGCGGAAGTATCTTCTCAGTGAGCCAAACCATTATGAAAACTATTCCTGCTATGATACCGGCTCCAATCAAAAAGCTTATCAGGACTGCAAGCCCTGACAATAGAAGGCAGAAATAAATCGGAAAAAGAAAGCCATAGATGAAGCCCCGTCCAACCCTTGTGGCTGCATCCTCGTCCTCATCTTTGCCGAGAATATCGTTGAAAAGGTTTACAAAATAGTTTTTCTTGTAATAGCTGAGACCCGCGCTGATCAAACCTAGAGCGATCATCCCGACCAATTTCCAGAACATATTTTCCTCCTGTTATAGAACTGCCCGACTGTTGAAATTCAGGCTTTATAGAATAAAGTTTTTTATCCGATCTAACAAGCAATACCGTGTCTCTTCAAACAAATTTTTGCCGGGGAACGATAAACCGGGAATCACTTCTTTGACTTCTTGCGCGCTTTGCGAGCCTCTTTATTTTTTTTCCTTTGCTTTTCAAGAGATTTTTTGGAAACAACCTTGTTCTGGGAAACTTCCGGAAGAGCAAAGGGGTTCTCCGGGGTCGGCATCACAGGCTGACCTGAGCCCGTCAACCCTGAAAAACCATCGCTCAGCATCTTTTTAAGACCTTTAAGCCTTTTAAATCTACCTTTGATTTTGCCGCCACCCATAGCGCTCATCAGGTCTCGCATGTCCTTGAACTTGGACAAAAGATCTTTGACTTCGGACTCTTTGCGTCCTGATCCTCTAGCTATTCTAGTTATCCTGCTGTCATCAATTAAATCGGGATGCTTGCGCTCCTTCTGAGTCATTGAATTGATGACCGATTCCACTCTGACCAGTTCGTAATCATCAATTGCAGGTTGTTGAGGCATGGCGCCCTGAAAAAACGGAAGTTTTTCCAAAACGTCCTGCAGAGGCCCCATTTTCTTGATGGTTTTTACCTGGTTCAAAAAGTCGTCAAGCGAAAAATCGCCTTGCAACATTCGGATAGCGTCTTCTTCGGCTTTCTTCTCATCTACGACTTCTTCGAAATCCTTAACCAGTCCTACTACGTCGCCAAAACCAAGAATCCTGGAGGCCAATCCGTCAGGGCGAAATTCCTCCAACCTGTCAAGACCTTCACCCATTCCGACGAATTTTATTGGAACCCCGGTGGCTTCCTTTATTGAAATAGCGGCGCCTCCGCGTGCGTCGCCGTCGAGTTTCGTGAGTATAAAGCCCGTCAGCGGAATACGTTCGTTAAAAGAACGCGCTACATTTACTGATTCCTGACCGATCATGGCGTCGCAGACGAGCAGGACATTTTGCGGAGCTGTCAACTGCTTGATATTCCGCAGTTCTTCCATCAGGGTTTCGTCTACCGTGATTCTTCCCGCTGTATCAAATATCGCTACGTCACATCCCAGGGCGGCAGCCTGAGTTACCGATTTTGCGCAAATCTCGGGCGGACTGTCGCCACCATCGCTAAAGACCGGAATGTTTAGCGCTGCTCCCAGTGTCTTGAGCTGATCAACGGCGGCAGGCCTATATACGTCCGCAGCTACCAACATCGGACGTTTCCCTAATTTTATTAGGTATTTGGCTAGTTTAGCCGCAGTCGTGGTCTTTCCTGATCCCTGAAGGCCTACCATCATTATCAGGCTTACCGGGCTGCCTTTAAGAATGAGACTGGTATCAGCAGGTCCCATCAACTTGGTCAATTCGTCATGACAAAGTCTTATAAAATGATCTCCAGGAGATACCTTTAACTTCTTGTCCTTGTGCTTTACCCTGACCTGGACGGTTTCACCCAGAGCTTGTGCTTTGACGTTGTCCAGAAAAGCCCTGGTAATGTTAAACTCTACGTCGGCTTCCAGCAAAGAGACTCTAACAATCTTAAGAGCTTCGGCGACATTCTCCTCGTTGAGAGTTCGCATGCCCTGAAGGTATTGTTTTGCGTCACGGAATCCACGACTCAGGATTTCAAGCACTTGGAGGCCTCCTAACAAAATGTTCTTCTTAAACCTTTTTATATAACATATTACCTCTTGGAATGTAACAGTTTTCTTTGCTTGCCCCTGTTTGCGTTTTCTGATATACGTGTGGCGTTTTTGCCTACAGAAAAAAGCTAGAGAGGTTCAAATGATAGAGCGGCTAAAGAATTTCCAGTTCAGAACGAGAATACTTTCGGGAATCGGCGCCATCTCAGCCTTAGGTGAGCTGGCCAAGTCCATGGGGGCTCAAAAATATTTGTTGGTCGCAGACCCATCTCTTGAATGCCATGGGATACTGGAATCCGCTCGAAAAAGTTTGCGAGACGCTGGGGTAGATGGTGAGGTTAGCCTTAAGGTGGAGCCTGAACCTTATCTGGACAACGCCGACTCGGCCGCTGATATTGGTCGGGACGTCAAAGCGGACATAGTGATCGGCATTGGTGGAGGTTCCGCCATGGATACTGCCAAAGCTGCCGCCGTTCTGATGACCAATCCTGGCAAGGCAGAAGATTACGTCGGTTTGAACATAGTCAAGAATCCGGTTGCGCCCAATATTATGGTTCCGACTACCGCAGGCACAGGGGCAGAGGTCACATTTACCGCAGTTTTTACCAATAGAGTGACAAAGGCCAAAGGTGGCATAAACAGTGTCCACATGTTTCCTGACGCAGCCTTGTTGGACCCCGAACTTACTGTGTCGCTGCCCTCCGACGTCACTGCGTCAACCGGAATGGATGCGCTTACTCACGCTATTGAATCCGTCACAAGTCTATCATCAACCATATTCACAGAGAGTCTTTCCCTCACCTCGATCCGCCTTATAGCCGGTAGTTTGAGAAGGGCAGTCTACAAAGGTGATGACATAAAAGCACGCGAGAACATGCTTCTGGGGAGCCTGTTTGGAGGTTTGGCCCTGGCTGACGCGGGCGTGGGAGCGGCGCATGCCTTGGCTTATCCTTTGGGCGGAAATTATCGAATTCCACATGGTGTGGCTAATGCAGTACTGATTTCCCACGTCATGGAATTCAACCTTCCCGCAGCCGAGAGAACCATGGCTCTGGTAGCTCAGGCTATGGGTGAGAGTGTTGAGAGTCTTTCCATGAGGTGGGCGGCGGAAGCGGCTCTGGATGGTGTGCGGATATTGTGCGATGACATTGGCATTCCGGCAGGGCTCTCTGAACTGGGAGTTCCGATGGAAGATATTCCCATGCTGGTTGAGGGAGCGCTCAAGGTTACCAGGCCGGTTGAAAATAATCCCCGCAAACTTGGCCCTGATGAAGCCGCATATATTTATGAAGCCGCTTTCTAGCCTGTTTGGTCAAAGCGTAAAACGCCCAGGCCAATAGGAATGTTTCAGAAAAACTGCTTCACAACATTTTGAGATTACCGATATTAGGAGTTATAGATGCCAGGCTATGAATGGATCGGCGACAAGGAACGAAAACATGTCAATGAAGTTTTCGATACCGGTATACTGTTCAGATACGAGTTCAAGGAAGAAAGAAAGGGCTTATATAAAGTCAGGGAGTTCGAGGAGGCTTTTGCGAGATTTAACGGTGTTTCTTACGCTCAAGCTGTAACGTCCGGCACTACCGCTTTGAAGGTTGCCTTGGCCGCCCTCGGCATCAAGCCTGGTGACGAGATCATTACTCAGGGTTTCACTTTTATCGCCACTTTCGAGGCAATAATAGAGGCTGGCGCTATTCCAGTTCCGTGCGAGGTGGATAACACCCTGAATCTGGATCCGAAAGATTTCGAATCGAAAATTACTCCCAGAACTAAAGCCGTCATCCCTGTTCACATGCTTGGCTCACCTGCGAGAATCAATGAAATAATTGAAATAGCCAAAAAACATGACATAAAAGTGCTTGAAGATACAGCACAGGCCTTGGGCGCAACCATGGACGGCAAGAGAGTGGGTTCTCTTGGTCACGCAGGGACTTTCTCATTTGATTTTTACAAGACCATCACCACCGGTGAGGGAGGTATGGTCATCACTAACAACCATGACACTTATGTTCGAGCATCCGAGTACGCCGACCACGGTCACGATCATAACCCAGCCGTAGGCAGAGCTCTGGAGGGAAGAAGCTTTCTGGGCTTCAATTACCGTATGACCGAGATGCAAGGCGCAGTCGGTCTGGCTCAGATGGAGCGACTTCCCGAAATATTGACCGTGCAAAAAAAGAACCAGGAAAAAATCAGATCCACACTTTCCGCTATCAGAGGAATAGAGTTGCGGGGACTCCCCGAAGGTGGAGTGGACAGTCACACTCATGTCTGTTTCTTCCTGCCGGATTCCAACCTCGCCGGAGAGTTTCACAAAAAGCTGACATCTGCCGGAGTGAGCGCCATTTATTTCAAGAATAACCTCTGGCATTTCATTCATAACTGGGAGCACCTGATCAACAAGAAGACTGCCTGGCCCGGATCGTTTCCCTTCTGTGAACCATATTGCCAGACGGAAATCAGCTATACATCCGAAATGCTTCCTAAGACGGCGGATTACCTTTCGAGAACTATCGTGTTGCCCGTCAGCCTTAAATTGACAGAGTCTGCCATAGACAAGGCATGCAAAGAAATAAATTCAACATCTGCCGAACTGTTGTAAATCAGTGATCAGATGCACGAGCAAGAGATCAATATCATAGGGGTTATTCCAGCAAGGGCGGCCTCTTCCAGGTTTCCAGGAAAGCCGCTTGCGGATATTTGCGGTAAGCCCATGGTAGTCAGAGTCTATGAACGGGCTTTGGCCTGTGGGCTTCTAAGTGATGTTTATGTCGCCACGGATTCTGAGTTGATCAGGGATGCGGTTCAGGAACACGCAGCCAAGGTCGTCATGACCAGGATTGATCATCCGAGTGGAACCGACAGGATAGCCGAGGCTGCCGCTGTTTTAGGTCTTGGGGATAACGATATAGTAGTCAATATCCAGGGTGATCAACCTCTTTTTGAACCGGAGATGATTAATGAAGTGGTAGCGCCCCTGTTGGAAGATGGCTCCATTCCGATGAGCACTCTAATTTACCAGATAGTCAGAGATGAGGAAATCAACCATCCAAATGCAGTGAAGACGGTCTTTGACAGTGATTTTTTTGCGCTCTATTTTTCCAGAGCCACCATTCCTTATTGCAGGGAAAATGGAACTTCATGTGACTTTTTCAAACATCATGGAGTGTATGCCTACAGAAAAGATTTTTTGGATCGCTTCCTGAAAATGCCTGTTGGCTACCTAGAGGACAAAGAAAGACTGGAACAACTCAGAGCCCTGGAAAACGGATTCAGAATCAAGGTGGTCGTGACCAAATTTGATTCCATAGAAGTGGACACTCCGGAAGATTTGAGAAGAGTGAATGACATTTATCTAAAGATGGTTTGACAAGCAGATCATTATGGTGGTAAGTGTTAATGGTTTGTCTAGGTTTGTATTAGAGCCTGGCGGTCAGTTTGAATGAATGCGCCGCATTTACCCAAAGGCCGTAATGTCACACGAAAAGAGGTTAGCAAATAGGTGAGTAGGGACGACAATGTCAAGGTAGAAGGAACCGTTGTAAAGGTGCATTCTGGCGGTATGTATCAGGTAGAAACGGATGACGGTAAGAGCATACGAACCAAACTGTCCGGGCGAATGTCAAGGTTCCGCATAAAAGTGCTTTTGGGTGACAGAGTGACCGTGGCTCTTTCTCCATATGATTTGAGTCATGGTTTGATCGTCTATCGTGGCAAGTGATAAACATCCTTCAATAGAAATCAGCTAGAATTCAATCCTCACATTCGGCGCCGGCTTGCAATTGAGTAAGCGCCGGGCCGCTGCAGAAAATTCATGAAATGAACCAGTAACAAATTCATTGACTGGAACGTCCCTGAAAACAGGCGCCATTCGGTAATGGCTAAAATTGGAATAGTTGTGGGCTCTCATGAAGACCGAGGGGGCTAATTGTTTCGCCGACATTGATACTTTTTTTAAAGCGGGGTGATAGAAATTGGCGGAGATAATTTTTCTGGGCACTGGAAGCGCCTGGAGGGCGCCGGAACATAATTGTGAGTGCCTCATTTGCCAGAAAATGAGGGAACTTAACGAAGAAAGAACCCGTTCCTCCATATTTGTGAACTCATCCCAGAAGATAATGATTGACTGTGGCCCGGATCTGTTAAACCAGATGAAGGCTCAAAAGCTGGATCGACCAGACGTTGTCCTGATCACTCATGAGCACGGAGATCACTTTCTGGGACTTGATGATTTATTCGCATTCAAAAGAACCGTTTCTGCCAATTCCTGGAAAACAATTCCGGTTTATGCCTCCGAACCGACATGGCAATCGATGGAAGTCAGATTTTCTTATCTGATAGACACGCTGATCGAAAAGAGAATTGCTGTCCCTAGTGAGCCTATAGATTTGTTTCAGGATCGAATAATCCCTTTCAAGACTGATCACGGACCAACTGCCTCGGGATCGCTGGGTTACATGATAGAAACACGGGTGAACGGGACATTAAAAAAAATAGTTTATACTTCTGATTTTGTTCGCCTGCCTTCTGAACCAGATTTCATTATGAACGCTGACGCACTCATATTTCAAACTCACTGGTTAAACGAACCGGACGTTAACAAACCGTCTCACATGAGTTTTCAGCGAGGCATGGACTATATCAGGAGATGGACACCCCGAGGAGAAGTCTACCTAACCCATATTTCAGCGTCTGATATTGTGGCAGGAGACCCCAAAAACAACACGCCCAAGAAACCGAAATGTTCCAATCCACTTGTCAGCCCACTAACCGGTGTCGCTTATCCCACTCCACGTTGTCAGTCTGAATGGGAAGCCGTGGTTAAAGCCATTTCTGTGGATTATGAATTCGGGTGCAAGATATTGGTGGCATTTGACGGGTTAAAGGTGACGATCTGATTCAAAGTGATTCACATGTTTTGGAGCAAAACTTCATAATGAGTGAATATCTTTGCGCTAACTACTCGGATTCCTAAACACGGGAGGTTTTATGTCTGAAGATATTAAAAGCAAAACGGCCGAAACTGCAAAATTATATTTTGAAAATTATACGGGTGAGCGTCCCTTTGACCTATGGAGATCTTTTGATAAAGGCTTGGCAAAAGATCTGTCATTGTTTATCACGGGTCAGATGTATGCCCGACAGAGAATTCCTCACCCAACCAGACAACTAATCACTGTGGCTGCTCTAACTGTTCTGGAGAGACTGGAAGAACTGAAACTCCATATTTTGGCCGCCCTAAACGTGGGCTGCAAGCCTGAGGAGATAGCGGAGGTCATTTTTCAGTGTGGCATTTATGGAGGAATGCCGGTTGTCAATCAAGCTCTGAAGGTGTTGCGTGAAACATTGCAGGAAGCCGGCAAATGGCCCTTGGAAAATAAGGATTAATTTGCAGGTGTCAACGGCTGATCTTCTCCAGAGCGCTGTTTAAACGTATGGCCCATGGCGTTTGTTTGATATCGCTAATGGGATGCGGTAAAATATCATGTAGTCAGCCTATGATGAAGCTGACAGTGTATACTGCCTAAACACCAGGGATGCTTTTGACTGCCAGGCTACCTATACTGCTGTGCTTTATTTTGTCGTTTCTCATCTCTTGCGCCACGGTTCCACACTCCGGCAGAAGACAACTTAATTTTGTGTCTGATCAGCAGCTCGATTCGTTAGGGGCTCAAGCCTTCAAGGAAATTATTTCCCGCGAACCGATATCAGAAGATAAGCAGCTCACAAAGGCAGTGAAACAGGTTGCAGACAGAATTACCAAAGTTGCCGACGAGACTGACAATCCCGGCTTTGATTGGCAGTTCAAACTTATCGATAGGGATGTGCCCAACGCTTTTGTCCTGCCAGGAGGAAGGGTCGTCATTTATAAGGGCATATTGCCGTTGGCCAAAAATGAAGCGGGATTGGCGGCTATCATTGGCCACGAAGTCGCACATGCCGTCGCCAGGCATGGCGCTGAGCGACTTAGCCAGCAATTGACTCTCAAAGGGATAACGACTATCGGTTCAGAAATATTCAGATCGAATGATGGAAACCTGGACGCAAAATCACGCGCCATAATAGGGGCCTTGGGATTTGGAGCCACGGTTGGAGTAATTTTGCCGTTTAGCCGAACCCACGAACTGGAAGCCGACAAGATCGGACAAATCTATATGGCGAAAGCAGGATACGATCCGGAAGAGGCAGTTAGGCTCTGGAAAAGAATGGGCGAACTGAACAAGGGGTCAATCCCTGTCTGGCTCTCCACCCATCCTCCTGACGAGGAGCGTCTGGACAGTCTCAGGGAACGCCTTCCTGAAGCCAGGAAGCTGTACGGTCAGGCAAAAGAAAGATTTGGAGTAGGCGCTACACTGGATTAACACATCGGGGCAGTTGGCAAGAAATGAATGACAACTCGAAAATAAGGGCTTTTCTGGCAATTGAGCTTGATGATTCCGCACGGGAATATCTGGTTGAAATGTCCTTCAAACTCAGGATCTGCAAAGCGGATGTTAGTTGGGGCAAGGTTTCCAATGCGCACCTGACTCTCAAATTCCTGGGCGATATCACCGAATTCTCTGTGATTGCCATCGAAGAAGCGCTTAAAGGACCGATGGAACTCCAGGATCCTTTCGAATTATGCATGGGGGGCACAGGTGTCTTTCCGAATCTGGAAAGGCCTCGTGTTGTGTGGGTCGGGATAGATGACGGGTCAGGCATGTTGAATAGCCTGTTTCAGAGATTGGAGAAGGCCTTTGATATACT